>DYSU01000003.1:71835-81943 GCA_020726335.1 Thiomargarita sp.
AGCTTGGACAGCTTTGATTTGGATGCAACAGCGGATAAAACAAGCTTTGATGCGGATGAATTGGATGAAAGTTTAGACGCGGCTGATTTGAGTTTGGATGGCCCAGACGATGCCAGCATCAGCGATGATTTGAGTTTGGATTCAGACAGTGCGTTGGACGGTTTAAGTTTGGACGCAGGTGAGGACACAGACTTGGACAGCGATGATTTAAGCTTGGACGACAGTTCAACCCAAGATGACTTGGATGACTTAAGTTTTGATCACAGGAATGATTTACCCCATGAAAACCAAGATGATTTGGCTTTGGATCATGAGACAGCTTTAGATGCAGGCGCATTGGATTCGTTGAATGATTTGAGCATGGACAGTTTATTTGGTGAAGATTTATCAGATTATCACAATGATGCGCTGGACGATGATTCTGAACTCAGTCATTTGTTGAGTGAGCTGGAAAGCAGTACCGCCAATTTGACCGCAGACATTAATCAATTTGATTTTGATAACGGCGGTGATGAAGTAGATGCCAAATTCAATATGGTAAAACTGTATTTAGACATGGATGATTATGTCAATGCCCGTCACGATTTGGCTGAAATTTTACACGAAGGCAATGATGAGCAAAAACAACGCGCTCAAACGATGTTGGATGAAATTGTAGAGAAAGCATAATGCGAAATAAGATGGCTTGGTTGTTGTGCTGTGGCATGAGTTTGGCCGCGTTTGCAGTGGAAAACAACGCACTGAACGCGGGCAATGTTGCTTGGGCAAAAGGAGATACGGTTGAAGCAGAAAAGCAATTTAAAGCGGCGATTGTGGCCAACCCTGCTGAAGCCAAACCTTATGCGCGTTTGGCCGCTTTGTTGTTGACCCAAAATAAAAATAATGCCGATTTGTTCAGCGCGTTGGCTGTGGTTTATGTACATCAGCAAGCTTACAGCATGGCGCAGGCGATGATTCATCACGCTTTAAAGCTGAACCCTGAATTGGCCAGTGCGCAAAAAATGCAACAATATCTTGCAAAAAAAATGAAAGTTTTGAATGAATCTGAAAACCCCAAGCTTGAGACTGAATAATGGATGTGAAAGCCATTTTAGAGGCGTTGATTAACCGCCAAAACCTTGATATGGCGCAAATGACCGAATTGATGACCGCCATCATGTCGGGACAATTGACTGAAGTGCAAATTGCCGCTTTGCTGGTGGCGTTGCGCATGAAAGGCGAAACGGTCGATGAAATCAGCGCGGCGGCACAAGTGATGCGCAATTTGGCCGTGCCTGTTTCGGTTGCAAGTGACCATGTGGTGGATATTGTCGGCACAGGGGGCGATGGCATCAGCACGTTCAATGTCTCCACCGCCTGCACCTTTGTGGTCGCGGCCGCAGGTGGAAAAGTGGCCAAGCACGGTAACCGTTCGGTGTCCAGTCAATCAGGCAGTGCCGATTTACTGGAATTTATCGGGGTCAAATTGGATTTAAGCCCTGAGCAAGTGGCGCAATGTATTCAGCAAGTGGGCATCGGTTTTATGTTCGCGCCGTTGCATCACAGTGCGATGAAATATGCGATTGCACCGCGCAAACAAATGGGGGTGCGCACCTTGTTCAATTTATTGGGGCCGCTGACCAATCCTGCCCAAGCGCAACGCCAATTGCTGGGGGTTTTTGCCGCCCATTGGGTTGAGCCATTGGCTAAAGTATTGAAAAACTTGGGCAGTGTCCACGCGATGGTGGTGCATAGCGAAGACGGTTTGGATGAAATCAGCATCAGCGGCACAACCTCGGTCAGCGAATTAAAAAATGGCGAAGTGCAAAGCTATGAAATCACACCTGAACAGTTTGGTTTTAGTCGCCGACCCGTGTCCGATATTGTGGTGAAAAACCCTGAACAAAGCTGGCTGTTGATTAAATCGGCTTTGAATAACGAAGACAGTGCAGGCCGCAATATTATTTTGCTCAATGCGGGCGCGGCAATTTATGTGGCAGGTTTGACCGACAGCTTGTCTTTGGGCATTCAACGCGCCAGCGATGTGATAGCCAGCGGGGCAGCTTGGAAAAAAATGCAGGCTTTGGTTCATCTCAGCCAAAGCTTTTAACATTTGGACAGCCGCACACATCCTTTGGCGCATTGGTTGGCATTGCACCGCGCCCCCAAAGTAGGGCCGGTCACTTTTGCCAAACTATTAAATTATTTTTCCACGCCTGAAGCTGTTTTTACTGCAAAATCATCCACATGGCAAGAAGCACAGTTAAAACCCGCGCTACAAAATTATCTCAAAAATCCCGATTGGTCTGGCGTTGAACGTGATTTGGCGTGGTTGGCAGGCGAACAAAATCATATTTTAACTTGGGCGGATGCCGCCTATCCCCCACGTTTGAAAACCATCGCTGACCCGCCACCTCTGTTATTCGTTCACGGTGATGCCGCTTTATTGAGTCAAGTGCAATTGGCCATGGTCGGCAGTCGCAACCCCAGCCACAGCGGCGAAAGCACTTGTGTGGATTTTGCACATTGTTTATCGCAATTGGGCTGGGTGATTACCAGCGGTATGGCCATCGGTATTGATGCTTGCGCCCATCGTGGCGCGTTGAATGTGTCGGGTTTGACCATCGCGGTGATGGGTACAGGTTTGGACGTGGTTTATCCTGCCTCCAATCGCAACCTTGCCCATCAAATTGCCAAAAAAGGCGCGCTGGTGTCGGAATATCCCATTGGCACGCCCTCTAAACCCCAGAATTTTTTGCGCCGTAACCGCATCATCAGCGGCTTGAGTTTGGGCGTGTTGGTGGTGGAAGCGACTATTCACAGCGGTTCTTTGACCACGGCCAGATGCGCCGCTGACCAAGGACGTGATGTGTTTGCCATTCCCGGCTCAATTCACAATCCGTTGGCCAAAGGTTGTCATTTGTTGATTAAACAAGGGGCAAAATTGGTCGATTGTGTGCAAGACATTGTCGAAGAATTGCCTGTTCAACTTGAAATTGTTGCCAACAGTCCTATAGAGAAGTCAAGCCTTACTGGTGAACAAACACTTGACGCAGATTACCAACATATGTTGGGATATATGGGTATTGATGAGCCAATCAGCATTGATGCGCTGATAGAGCGTTGCCAACTCAGTGCCAATACAGTGTCATCTATGTTATTGGTGTTGGAATTACAAGGTCAAGTCACGTCTCAAGCAGGTGGCTTGTACATGCGCCGTATCTGAGGAATGTATGAAACACAGCGAAAATATCTTGGATGTTTTGATGTATTTATTTGATAATTATGTGGATTCTGACAATATTGATGATTATGACCACGATGTATTGCGTCAACAGTTGCACAAGGCAGGTTTTGTCACCACTGAAATCAGTAAAGCATTGAATTGGTTAGATGATTTGGTAGATGTGCCGCAGGCTGTTGAAAGCCGTGACCGCGAACCACTTCAACACGCCATTCGGCATTATAGCGCGGAAGAAGTGGAAAAATTATCCACCGAATGCCAAGGCTTTTTATTATTTTTACAACAGTTGGGTGTGTTAAGTCCCGCAATGCGTGAGCGGGTGATTGACCGTGCGATGGCGTTGGAAAGTGAACAACTGACCTTGGATGAATTAAAATGGGTTTTATTGATGGTGCTGTTCAATCATCCCGAGCAAGCGAAAAATCCCAGCCAGTTACATTGGTTAGAAAACCTGATTTATGGTGAAAACAACCTGACTTTACATTAAGTCATTGAAAATAATGGAAACATTTATGGGTAAAAATCTGGTCATTGTTGAATCACCTGCCAAAGCGAAAACCATTGAAAAATATTTAGGTAAAGATTTCAAAGTGTTGGCTTCTTACGGCCATGTGCGTGATTTATTGCCCAAAAGTGGTGCAGTCGAAGTGGACAACAACTTTTTAATGCACTACGAAAAAATTGAAAAGAATGCCAAACATGTCACGGCGATTAAAACCAATTTAAAACAAGTCGATGCTTTGTATTTGGCCACTGACCCTGACCGCGAGGGCGAAGCGATTTCATGGCATTTGTATGAATTATTAAAACAGCGCGGCGGCTTAAAAGACAAAACAGTGCATCGGGTGGTGTTTCATGAAATCACACAAAGAGCGATTCAAGAGGCGATGGCACACCCGCGTGGGCTGTCTATGGATTTGGTCAATGCGCAACAAGCGCGGCGGGCGTTGGATTATTTGGTGGGCTTTAATTTATCCCCGCTGTTGTGGAAAAAAATTCGCACCGGTTTGTCCGCAGGTCGGGTACAAAGCCCTGCGTTGCGTTTGATTGTTGAGCGCGAAGAGGAAATTGAAAAGTTCAAACCCAAAGAATATTGGACGATTGAAGCCGATGTTCATAAAAATACACAAAAAAAACAAGCGTTTACCGCCAAACTTTACCAATACCAAGAAAAAAAACTCAAGCAATTTGACCTCAACAACCAAGATTTAGCCCAAGTGGCGCGTGAAGATTTGCTGACCCAAGCCAACGGTCGGTTGCAAGTGGTGAAAATTGATAAAAAACAACGTCATCAACAACCCGCCGCCCCGTTTATCACCTCCACTTTACAACAAGATGCGGCGCGAAAACTGGGTTTTAGCGCGCAAAACACCATGCGGGTGGCGCAACAATTGTATGAAGGCATCGACACAGGCAACGGCGCAGTGGGTTTGATTACCTATATGCGCACCGATTCGGTTGTGTTGGCTGATGAAGCGGTGGCACAAATTCGTGAAGTGATTGTGGCGCGTTATGGCAAAGAGAATTTAGCCAAAAGCGTGCGCTTATTCAAAACCAAATCGAAAAATGCACAAGAAGCCCATGAAGCGATTCGCCCCACCAATGCCGCGTGGTATCCTGACGATATTAAGGATCACTTAAGTTTAGAGCAATATAAATTGTACACGTTGATTTGGCAACGCACCATCGCGTGTCAAATGTTGCACGCCACGTTGGACACGGTGGCGATTGATTTGGCTTGCGGCGCAGACAATTTGTTCCGCGCCACAGGTTCAAGTTTGGCCAACGCAGGTTTTAGAGCGGTGTATATGGAGGGTTTGGACGACCAAACCGTCAATGAAGAACGGATATTGCCCAGTGTGCTTGTCGGTGAATGGCTGGTTTTGGCCACGATACGCGCAGAGCAACATTTTACCGAACCGCCTCCGCGTTTCAGTGAAGCGCGCTTGATCAAAACGTTGGAAGAATTTGGCATTGGCCGTCCTTCAACTTATGCCAGCATTATTTCCACATTAAAAACCCGTGAATATGTGGAAATTGATAAAAAACGTTTTATCCCGACGGACGTTGGGCGGGTGGTCAACAAGTTTTTGACCATGCACTTTCATCAATATGTGGATTATGATTTTACCGCCCATCTGGAAGATGCGTTGGATGAAGTTTCACGCGGTGAAAAAGCGTGGATTCCATTGATGGAAAATTTTTGGGGCGAATTTAAACAGCGGGTTGATGAAAAAGAGCAATCCGTCCAACGTGCAGAAATAACCCAAGAAGCCTTGGAAGAAAAATGTCCTGAATGCGGCCATCATTTGAGCATTCGCTTGGGACGGCGGGGGAAATTCATTGGCTGTTCCAATTATCCAGAATGCAAATATACCCGCAATTTAGATGGCACAGTGGAAAATAAAGAAGAGGCTGAAATCATTGAAGACCGCGTTTGTCCGCAATGTCAGTCGCCATTGCAATACCGCTATGGCCGCTATGGCAAGTTTATCGGCTGTTCGCATTACCCTGAATGCAAATATATTGAGTCTTTAAATAAACCTGAAGACTTGGATGTTGAATGCCCTGCGTGTAAACAAGCCCAGTTGCAAAAGAAAAAATCACGTTATGGACGTTTTTTCTATGCTTGCTCGTCATACCCTAAATGTCAATATGCCGTGTGGAATAAGCCCATTAGCGAACCGTGTCCACAATGTGGTTGGCCGATTTTAACCATAAAAGTGACCAAACGGCGAGGTACGGAAAAGGTGTGTCCACAAAAAGAGTGTGGTTACAGCCAGCAAATTGAATCAGATGACACTGTTGAACCTTCTTCAAGTTAAACGTTCGTTAAAAACGGTACATGATTCGCATTTTCTACCCCATTGTTTCCAGCATTTCATCCGATTATAAAGGGTTGATTTACTGATACAAAGGAGCAAAGCGGCTTTACTGACATCACCTGAGCAATAAGCCAATGCCCCTTCGATTGCGTCACGTTCGATTAAACAGAGTGGGCCAAAGGGTGATTGCTTTTGATTTAACAAGTTTCGCGCTTGATTTTGATGAGATTTTTCAGGTTGTATGGGTTCATTGCTCAATAACTCATTGATTATTTCCACGTCAACCTTATAATAGTCATTAAAAATAATGACATTGTGCATCAAATTTTTTAATTGGCGCACGTTACCCGGCCAATGGTACTCGGTTAAAATCCGCTGTGCTAACGGCAGCAGTGTTTGTTGCGGCTTGACTTCAAGAATACTGTATTTGTCAAGAAAATATTGTGCCAGTTGTACAATATCTTCTTTGCGTTGTCGCAGTGGTGGCAAAGATATTGCTACAACTTTCAAGCGGTAGTATAAATCTGAACGGAAACTGCCGTTTTCAATCGCCGCCAGCGGGTTTTGATTGGTGGCCGCGATAAAACGGATGTTTGCCTGCTTGATTTGACTATCGCCAACGCGGTAATAACCGCCTGTTTCAACAAAACGCAATAATTTCGCTTGCAATTCCAATTGCATTTCGCCAATTTCATCCAAAAACAAGGTGCCATTGTCTGCCAAAGTAGCCGCACCTTGGCGGTTTTTATCCGCACTGGTGAACGCGCCTTTAATATGGCCGAATAATTCGCTTTCGATTAAGTTGCTAGGAATAGCTGCACAATTAAGCGCAATAAAAGCCTGATGCTGGCGTTGGCTGTTTTGATGAATGGCTTTGGCGCACAACTCCTTGCCCGTACCGCTTTCGCCCATGATTAAAACTGAGGCATGGCTGTTGGCCAAACGTTGAATGGTATTGAAAACTTTCACCATCGGTAGACAACTACCGATAAAGGGAAAATCAAGTGATAATTGCACTGAGTTGGCCATGACTGAAATTGATGATAGGGTAGTATAATTTCATATTTTATATTATAATAGCGTCTTTTGCGGCTATTTTGTTGCAAATTACTTTATCTTGGTATGGCGCGCACGCTTGTTCGCTGGGCTAAAAGTTGTTGTAATTGACGCTAAAATTCTATCACGGCCAGCTGTCTTGCGCTTACCTTGGAACAGGTTATCTCCACAAAACAATTAAATAAAAGTTCAAATGAAATAATGAAACGTCAAAGTGTTAAATTAATCGACAGCCATATTGGTAAACGTTTACGTATCTTGCGTCATCAAAATGGCATGAGTCTGGAAGTGCTGGCGGGTATGCTTGGAGTCAGTCAACAACAAGTTTCTCGCTATGAATTAGGTCAACATCGCCTCAGCGCGGCGCAGTTGTATCGTTTGTCTTGCTATTTCAGTGTACCATTGTCTTGGTTCTTCTACGGTTATGAAAAAGACCCCAATGATGAAAGAATCATCGACAGTGCCGTCAAAGAACGGCAAGGCAAATACGGTGTCAGCCATCCAAAAGAAGCGGCAGAAGACACCACTGAAAAAGAACGTGCTTTGGTCATGGCTTGGCGGTCTTTACCCACTGAAATTCAGCAAGACCGCATTTTAGCGTTGTTAGAGGCCTTTGGTTAAATCCTTATCGCCGCAGCAAGTTTTTACGCTTGCTGTGGTTTTTTATTGCGGGTGAGACCATGTTCAACTCAGCGTACAGTTGCCCCAGTTGCGGAGCAGGCGTTGCTTTGCGTTTTCGCTACAGCAAAATCACCACCTGCCAACATTGCCAAGCCAGTTTATTCCTCGAAGACGACGCAATGAAATTGCGCGGTAAAGCCGCTGTTATGGCCGATTACCCCAGTTTAATTCAGCTCAACACCCCTTTTTTATATAAAACCATGCAATTTGAACCCATAGGCCATGCACGGTTTGCTTATGCCCATGGTTTTTGGGATGAATGGTGGGTTATCAACCCCGCAGGCCAAGGCAAATGGCTCAGTGTTGACGAAGGCGATTACGCATTGGAAATTCCCACCCCCGTCAACAATCCCCAATTGAATTTCGACCAATTGACCCTTGGCAAAAAAGTGTCATTGGCCGGTGAGCGTTTATTGGTCAGTGAAATAGGTCAAGCCGAATGCACAGGAATGGCGGGTGAATTGCCCGAAGTCATTCAAATCGGTGACCGCTTTCGCTATGCCCATTTGAGCGGTGTCAGACAAACTTTATACACCTTAGAAGAACAAAACGGCCAACTCAGCCTTTATAAAGGCGCGTGGCTGGATGTATTTGCAATCCGCGCTATGCCTGCCATGGATACACTGCGATGATCACCCTTTTGTATTTTGCCCAAGTGAGCGAACAGCTCAATATCAACCAAGAACAGCTTGATTTACCGCCAGATACAGCCACGTTAGCCGATTTACGCCACTGTTTAGCCCAACGCGATGAACAATGGCAAACGGTTTTCAACGACCCACGGTTGATGATGGCAGTCAACCAAACCATGGCCAAAGCTGAAACCGCCATCAACGACGGTGACGAAATCGCTTTTTTTCCACCCGTGACGGGGGGTTGATGAACATTCAAGTGCAAACCCAAGCTTTTGACATGGGTGCAGAAATTCAAGCCATCACCGCCAACCGCCCCGACATCGGCGCGGTGGTCAGTTTTATCGGCTTGGTGCGTGATGTGGCCGCCCAACCCGTGTTGGCCATGACTTTGGTTCATTATCCCGCCATGACTGAAAAAGCGTTGACCGACATCGCCCGCCAAGCCCAACGACGTTGGGATTTAACCGCTGTCACCGTGATTCACCGCGTGGGCAAATTATCGGCGGGCGAACCGATTGTATTGGTCATCACCGCCAGCACCCACCGCCAAGCGGCGTTCGCCGCCTGTGAATTCATCATGGATTACCTCAAGACCCGCGCACCGTTTTGGAAAAAAGAACACACTGTTCACGGCGATCATTGGGTTTCAGCCAAAGACAGCGATGAACACGCTTGTCAACGTTGGTAAAATTACGGGCGTGGTTTTAGCAGGCGGACGTGGCCAGCGTTTTGGTGGCCAAGATAAAGGCTTGATTCTCTTTCAAAAAAAACCATTGATTGAACAGGTGTTGGCGCGTTTTGTCCCACAAGTAGATGAAATCATTATCAATGCCAACCGAAATCTTGAACATTATCAATGTTATGGCCATCGCTTGATCAGCGATGTTATGCCCGATTACCCGGGGCCATTGGCGGGAATATTCAGCGCAATGCAACAGATGACCCACGATTGGCTGTTGAGTGCGCCCTGTGATACCCCGTTTTTGCCCGAACAATTGGCGCAACGCTTCAGGCAAGCGCACCAACACCAACCACATGGCGCGTATGTCGCCACCATCGGGGAAAAAATGCAACCTGTGTTCACGCTGTTGCACCGCTGTTTACAGCCGAAAATTCAGGCTTATTTGAGCCAAAGCCAACGCAAAGTTGGGCTGTTTTTACAACAACAACAAGCAATTAGCGTTGATTTCTCCGATGTTTCCAGCGGCTTTAGCAACATCAATTGCCCACAAGATTGCAGGCAAACAATTGCAGATTAAAGCTTGCAAAAAAACAGCAAAACCGCCACACTGTCGCCAAGAAGTCGGTCAGGCAATCGCTGTTTCGTTTAACGCGAGATGGAGGAAAGTCCGGACTCCACAGGGTAAAGTGCCAGATAACATCTGGGAGATGTGAATCTACGGAAAGTGCCACAGAAAAAATACCGCCCCGGTAAAATGACGGGGTAAGGGTGAAAAGGTGCGGTAAGAGCGCACCGCGTTGTTGGCAACAACAATGGCAGGGCAAACCCCACTCGGAGCAAGACCAAATAGAAGCATCGATGTTTATCAAGTGCGACCCGCACTGTGCTTGGGTAGGTCGCTAGAGGAAATTGGTGACAATTTTCCCAGATAAATGATTGCCTCGCGCCGCATTAAATGGCGTTAGACAGAATCCGGCTTATGACCGACTTCTTTATTCCCTCTGTT
>DYSU01000051.1 GCA_020726335.1 Thiomargarita sp.
CGGCCATGCGTTTGGTCAGCGTGGTGATCAACACCCGTTCATGCAACGGCAAGCGTGCGGTGATTTCGGATAACACATCAGCCACTTGGCTGGCAATGGGGCGCACTTCAATGGGTGGATCAAGCAAGCCCGTGGGTCTGACCACTTGTTCAACGATTTGTCGGCTGTGTTGGGCTTCATATGTGCTGGGGGTGGCTGAAACCATGATCATCGGCGGTGCCAAGCGTTCAAATTCAGCAAACATCAAGGGGCGGTTGTCTAAAGCCGAGGGCAGGCGAAAACCATAGGCCACCAAATTTTCTTTGCGCGAACGGTCGCCTTTGTACATCGCCCCCACAGACAGCAAAGTCACATGGCTTTCATCAATGATTAACAAGGCGTTGGGGGGCAAATAATCAAACAAAGTCGGCGGCGGCTCACCCGCTTGGCGTTGTGATAAATGGCGTGAATAATTTTCAATGCCCGTGCAATAGCCCAATTGGGTGATCATTTCCAGATCAAATTCCGTGCGTTGTTGCAGGCGTTGTGCTTCAAGCAATTTGTTTTGTCGGTGCAAAACGGCCAAACGTTGTTTGAGTTCGGCTTTGATTTCCTCCACTGCATTCAACAAAACCTCACGCGGCGTGGCATAATGGGTTTTGGGGTAAATGGTGACGCGGGGTAAGGTGCTGCGAATCTGGCCTGTCAGTGGGTCAAATTGTTGAATCAACTTGTCACTGCTGGGTACATAGGCTTCGGGCTGGTAATAATCGTAATACGATACGAAATATTCCACTGCATTGTGTGGGAAAAAGCGCGCATTTCCGCATAAAGCTGGGCGGCCAAAGTTTTATTCGGGGCAAGGATTGATGTCGGGCGTTGGACTTTTTGAATCACATTGGCGAGGGTGAAGGTTTTGCCTGATCCCGTCACGCCCAATAAAGTTTGATGACGAAAACCTTGCGCCAAACCTGCCAATAAGCGGGCGATGGCTTGCGGTTGATCGCCTGCTGGTTGATAAGATGTGACCAATTGGAAAGGGGTTTTGGGCATAAAGCCCCCATGAAACCTGCCTCCGTTAAAGGAGACAGGGTTTGGATGATTACAGTTTCGCGCTGTGTTTTCGACGGCTTTGGTGATAAGCCAAGCCTGTGCCTGCGGGAATCAAGCGACCGACGATGACGTTTTCTTTTAAGCCGCGTAAATCATCGCATTTGCCATTGACAGAGGCTTCAGTCAACACCCGCGTGGTTTCTTGGAATGAAGCGGCAGAAATGAAGGATTCAGTGGCCAATGACGCTTTGGTAATGCCCAATAAAATCGGTTCCCAAGTGGCCACACATTTGTTTTCTTTGGCTGCGCGTTCGTTTTCTTCCAGCAAATGGGCGCGCTCAACTTGGTCGCCGCGAATCAAATGGGTTTCCCCTGGGTCAACCACCACGAATTTACGCAACATTTGACGCAAAATCACTTCAATGTGTTTGTCGTTGATTTTCACCCCTTGCAACCGATACACGTCTTGCACTTCATTGATGATGTAATTGCCCAAGACATTGACACCCAACAAACGCAAGATGTCGTGTGGATTGGATGCGCCATCCACCACCACTTCACCGCGCTCTACATGCTCACCTTCAAACACGTTGACATGCCGCCATTTGGGAATCAAAAATTCATGGGTTTCACCTGTGTCATCGGTGATGACCAGCCGTTGTTTGCCTTTGGTGTCTTTACCAAAGCTGACCGTGCCGCTGTGTTCAGCCAAAATCGCCGCTTCTTTGGGTATGCGCGCTTCAAATAAATCGGCAACCCGTGGCAAACCGCCCGTGATGTCACGGGTTTTGGAGGATTCTTGCGGCAAACGGGCGATGACATCGCCGATTTCAACGGTGTCACCGTCTTCCACATTGATGATGGCTTTGGGGGGCAAATAGTATTGCGCAATCAAATCCGTGCCGGGGATGTATAAATCTTCCCCGTTTTCACTGACCAGTTTGACCAATGGCCGTAAATCTTTCGCACCTTGCGGGCGTTGTTTAGGGTCCATGATTACAATGCTGGTCAAACCTGTGATATCATCCTCATGTTTGTGAATGGTCACGCCTTCCATTACATCAATGAATTGCACCAAGCCCGCCACTTCGGTAATCACGGGGTGGGTGTGCGGGTCCCAGTGGGCAACCAATTGGCCGATTTCCACCGCATCGCCATCTTTGATGCTCAACACTGAGCCATAAGGGATTTTATAGCGTTCGCGTTCACGGCTGTGGGCATCCAAAATACTCAATTCGCCTGAGCGCGACACCGCAACAAAACGTTCAACCGTTTCTTCGCTGTGTTGGCGAATCAGTTTGATGTTGTCCAGTTTGGCCGTGCCTTTGGATTTGACTTGGATGTTGTTGATCGCCGCTGTTCTTGAGGCTGCGCCACCGATGTGGAAAGTGCGCATGGTCAACTGGGTGCCGGGTTCACCGATGGATTGGGCGGCAATCACGCCGACCGCTTCACCGATGTTGACCAAATGACCACGACCCAAATCACGGCCATAACATTGGGCGCAAATGCCATAACGTGATTCGCAGGTGATGGCTGAACGGACTTTCACGCGGTCAATGCCAAGGCGTTCCAGTTCTTCCACCAAATCTTCGTTCAACAACGTACCCGTGCGCATTTCAGGTTGTTCTTTGTTGGGCAAGCACACGTCTTCCGCCAACACCCGCCCTAAAACCCGTTCGCTCAAAGCTTCAACCACATCCCCGCCTTCAATCAACGGTGACATTTCTAAACCGTTGGCTGTGCCGCAATCGTGTTCCAATACCACCAAATCTTGCGCCACATCCACCAAACGGCGGGTTAAATAGCCTGAGTTGGCTGTTTTCAGCGCGGTGTCAGCCAAGCCTTTGCGCGCACCGTGGGTGGAAATGAAGTATTGCAACACGTTCAAGCCTTCACGAAAGTTGGCGGTGATGGGCGTTTCGATGATGGAGCCATCGGGTTTGGCCATCAAGCCGCGCATCCCTGCCAATTGGCGAATTTGTGCCGCCGATCCGCGTGCGCCTGAATCGGACATCATGTAAATCGAATTGAATGACGCTTGTTCCACCGCCTTGCCGTTGGCATCGGTCACAATATCGGTGCCGAGTTTGTTCATCATCGCTTTGGCCACTTGGTCGTTGGTGCGTGACCAAATGTCAATGACTTTGTTGTAACGTTCACCGTTTGTAACCAAACCTTGGGCATATTGTTCTTGAATTTCAGCGACTTCATCATTGGCTTTGTTGATGATGGCGGGTTTTTCATCAGGCACAACCATGTCTTCCATCCCGATGGAAATGCCTGCGCGGGTGGAATAAGCAAAACCGTTGTACATCAATTGGTCGGCGAAAATGACGGTGTCTTTTAAACCGCGTTGGCGATAACAGGTGTTGATTAAATTGGAAATTGCTTTTTTGGTCAAATCGCGGTTGATTAAATCAAATGACAAGCCTTTGGGCATGATATCGACCAACAAGGCGCGTCCCACCGTGGTTTTGACGCGGCGACTGCCCAAGCTGCCATCGTCTTGTGGCACATCTTTGACCCGCAATTGAATTTGCGCATTCAAATCCGCTTGGCGGGTTTCATAAGCGCGATGCACTTCAGCGGAATCGGCAAACACCATGCCTTCGCCTTTCGCGCCCACCCGAATGCGGGAAATAAAATACAAACCCAAGACCACGTCTTGCGATGGCACAATGATGGGTTCGCCGTTGGCGGGCGACAAGACGTTGTTGGTCGCCATCATCAAAGTGCGGGCTTCCAGTTGCGCTTCAATCGACAACGGCACATGCACCGCCATTTGGTCGCCGTCAAAGTCGGCGTTGAATGCGGTACACACCAACGGGTGTAATTGGATGGCTTTGCCTTCAATCAATGTCGGTTCAAAGGCTTGAATGCCCAAGCGGTGCAAGGTGGGCGCACGGTTGAGCATCACAGGGTGTTCACGAATGACTTCTTCCAAAACGTCCCACACTTCAGGGCCTTCGCGTTCAACCAGTTTTTTTGCCGCTTTAATGGTGGTGGCAATGCCGCGCAATTCCAGTTTGCCAAACACAAACGGCTTGAACAATTCCAAGGCCATTTTTTTGGGCAAACCGCATTGATGTAATTTGAGTGCAGGCCCTACGACGATGACCGAACGGCCTGAATAATCGACCCGTTTGCCCAGCAGGTTTTGCCGAAAACGGCCTTGTTTGCCTTTGATCATGTCGGCCAAGGATTTGAGCGGCAATTTATTGGAACCTGTGATGGCGCGCCCACGGCGGCCATTGTCCAACAGCGCGTCCACGGATTCTTGCAACATGCGTTTTTCGTTGCGTACAATGATTTCAGGCGCGTTCAAGTCCAGCAAGCGTTTTAAGCGGTTGTTGCGGTTGATGACGCGCCGATACAAATCGTTTAAATCAGACGTGGCAAACCGACCGCCATCCAATGGCACCAAAGGGCGCAGTTCAGGTGGCAAAACAGGCAACACGCTCAACACCATCCATTCAGGTTTGTTGCCTGAATGTACAAACGCTTCCATCAGTTTCAGCCGTTTGCTCAATTTTTTGATTTTGGCTTCGGAATGGGTGTTTTCGATGTCTTCGCGCACTTGTTTGATTTCTTCGGGCAAATCCAAGGTGCGCAATAAATCTTGAATGGCTTCGGCACCCATGCGCGCATCAAATTCGTTGCCGTGTTGTTCTAAAGCTTCTAAAAAGCCTTCTTCGGTCAACAATTGGCCGCGCTCCATGTCGGTATCACCAGAATCGATGACCACATAGGCTTCAAAATAGAGAATGCGTTCAATGTCGCGCAAGGTGATGTCCAGCAACAAACCCATGCGCGAAGGCAATGATTTTAAATACCAAATGTGCGCCGCAGGGCTGGCCAAGTCGATGTGTCCCATGCGTTCACGCCGCACTTTTGTTTGGGTGACTTCCACCCCGCATTTTTCACACACCACACCACGGTGTTTTAAGCGTTTGTATTTGCCGCATAAACATTCGTAGTCTTTGACGGGGCCGAAAATTTTGGCGCAAAATAAGCCATCGCGTTCGGGTTTAAACGTGCGGTAATTGATGGTTTCGGGTTTTTTAACTTCGCCCAAAGACCACGAGCGGATTTTCTCTGGGGAAGCCAGCGCAATACAAATCCTATCAAAATCATCAATATGACCTTGCGGATTAATCATGTTCAACAGATTTTTCATTTAGTCTCGCTCCAACTCAATATCAATACCCAAAGAACGGATTTCTTTCACCAATACGTTGAATGATTCGGGCATACCCGCTTCCATACGGTGGTCATCATCGACAATGTTTTTATAAATTTTGGTTCTGCCTGTGACATCGTCCGATTTGACTGTCAACATTTCTTGCAGAGTATAGGCAGCCCCATAGGCTTCCAATGCCCACACTTCCATTTCCCCAAAGCGTTGACCGCCAAATTGTGCTTTACCGCCCAAAGGTTGTTGGGTGACCAAGCTGTAAGGCCCTGTGGAACGGGCGTGCATTTTGTCATCCACCAAGTGGTTGAGTTTGAGCATGTACATATAACCGATGGTCACTTGACGTTCAAACGCATCACCCGTGCGCCCATCATATAAAGTCACTTGGCCTGTTTCAGGATGGTCTGCCAAACGGAGCATTTTTTTAATTTCCGCTTCATTTGCACCATCAAACACAGGGGTGGCCATAGGCACGCCATCGACTAAATTTTTAGCCAATTCAATGATTTCGTCATCGGTAAAAGCGGCTAAATTTTCTGAACGTCCGCCCGTGGTGTTATAGACTTTATGCAAAAATTCACGCACGGCTTTGACATCAATCGCCCGTTGCTTGGCCAGCATTTGGCCAATGCGTTCCCCAATGCCTTTGGCCGCCCAACCCAAGTGGGTTTCCAACACTTGGCCTATGTTCATCCGCGAGGGTACGCCCAATGGATTTAAAACAATATCAATAGGTTGGCCTTCTTTGCTGAAGGGCATGTCTTCAACGGGAACGATCATGGAAATCACCCCTTTGTTTCCGTGGCGACCCGCCATTTTATCCCCCGGTTGAATGCGCCGTTTAATGGCCAAATACACTTTGACCATTTTCAATACCCCGGGCGCCAAGTCATCGCCTGCGGAGAGTTTGCGCCGTTTTTCTTCAAATTGTTCATCCGTTTTACGCCGCTGGGCGCGCAATTGTTCGTTGGCGCGCATCAAATGGTCGTTGAGTTCAGGCACAACCAACACCATTTCAAACCATTGTTCAGGCCGCAGACTGTGCAAATAATCCAAAGTGACCACGGCACCAGACCCCAAACCGTGTGGACCACCGTGGGCTTTGGCACCCATCAACAGTTTTTCCAACCGTTGATAAATGTCATGTTCCAAAATGCGATAGCGGTCGCGCAAGTCTTTGCGCACTTTGGCCAACTCGGCTTCTTCAATCGCTTTGGCACGTTTGTCTTTTTCAATGCCATCGCGGGTGAACACTTGCACATCAATCACGGTGGCAAACGTGCTGGACGACACCCGCAACGAAGTGTCTTTGATGTCGGACGCTTTTTCCCCGAAAATGGCACGCAATAATTTTTCTTCAGGGGTCAGTTGGGTTTCGCCTTTGGGTGTGACTTTGCCAACCAAAATATCACCCGGACGCACTTGCGCGCCGATGTGGATGATGCCCGATTCATCTAATTTATTGAGCGCGGATTCTGCCACATTGGGAATGTCGGCGGTGATTTCTTCTGGCCCCAGTTTGGTATCGCGGGCAATACAAGTTTGTTCAACAATGTGAATTGAAGTAAAGCGGTCTTCTTTCACCACCCGTTCGGACACCAAAATGGAATCTTCAAAATTGTAGCCGTTCCATGGCATGAAGGCGATGAGCATGTTTTGCCCCAAGGCCAGTTCACCCAAATCAGTGGAAGGGCCATCGGCCAACACGTCGCCTTTGGCAATCATGTCGCCCGGGCGCACCAAGGGTTTTTGATTGATGCAGGTGTTTTGATTGGAACGGGTGTATTTGGTCAGATTATAAATATCGACCCCAATGCCGCTTTCATCGCGGGCTTCTTCATCGGAAACGCGCACCACAATCCTTGAAGCATCGACGGTATCCACCATGCCGCCGCGTTTGGCCACCACGGTCACGCCAGAATCGACCGCCACAGTGCGCTCAATCCCTGTACCGACCAAAGGTTTTTCTGCACGCAATAAAGGCACGGCTTGGCGTTGCATGTTGGACCCCATCAACGCACGGTTGGCATCGTCGTGTTCCAAAAACGGAATCAAGCAGGCGGCAACCGACACAATTTGATTGGGGGCAACATCCATGTACTGCACTTGTGAAGATTCTTTTAAGCTGAATTCTTCTTTGTGCCGACAAGGCAATAAGTTGTCAATAAAATGACCGTTTTCATCTACTTGGGCGTTGGCTTGGGCAATCACAAAATTGCCTTCTTCAATCGCAGATAAATATTCCACTTCTGCGGTCAACACGCCATCAATCACTTTGCGATACGGGGTTTCTAAAAAACCATATTTATTGGTGCGCGCATAAATCGCCAGCGAATTGATCAAGCCGATGTTAGGCCCTTCAGGGGTTTCAATCGGACACACGCGGCCATAATGGGTGGGATGCACGTCGCGCACTTCAAAACCTGCGCGTTCACGGGTCAAACCGCCCGGCCCTAAAGCCGACACCCGCCGCTTGTGGGTCACTTCCGACAAGGGATTGTTTTGATCCATGAATTGCGACAATTGACTGGAGCCGAAAAATTCTCGAATTGCCGCTGACACGGGTTTGGCATTGATGAGTTCTTGCGGCATCAAGTTTTCTGATTCGGCCAAAGTCAAGCGTTCTTTAACGGCGCGTTCTACCCGCACCAAACCGATGCGAAATTGGTTTTCCGTCATTTCGCCAACACTGCGAATGCGCCGATTGCCCAAGTGGTCGATGTCGTCAATCGTACCGTGGCCATCGCGGATGCTGATGAGTTCTCTCATCACGGCTAAAATGTCTTCAATTGACAGCGTGCCTTCGCCGCTGATTTCACTGCGCCCGACGCGACGGTTGAATTTCATTCGCCCGACGGCGGATAAATCATAGCGTTCAAAGGTGAAGAATAAGTTGTTGAACAAACTTTCTGCCGCTTCTTGGGTGGGGGGTTCTCCCGGGCGCATCATGCGATAAATTTCAACTTGTGCTTCTAATTGTGAGCTGGTGTTGTCAATGTACAAGGTATCGGACATGTACGCGCCACGATCCAATTCATTGGTGTATAACACTTTGAAATCTTTAACCCCCGCTTCTTGTAAATACGGCAAGTCGGCTTCGCCCAATTTGGTGTTGGCGGTAAACAACAGTTCGCCCGTGGTCTCATCAATGATGTCGTGTGCCAACACTTTGCCGTGTAAATGGCTGGCAGGAATGGTTAAGGTGCTTAAACCTGCTTGCTCTAATTGGCGGATATGGCGCACGGTGATGCGTTTGCCACTTTCCACCAACACGTCGCCTTGGGCATTTTTGATGTCAAATGCGGCGATTTCTCCACGCAACCGTTCTGGCACCAATTCCATGCGAAATTCGCCCAAATCATGGCTGATTTGAATGGTTGAAAAAAATTTCTCTAAAATCTGTTGGTTAGAAAAACCCAACGCCCGCAATAGAATGCTGGCAGGCAGTTTGCGCCGACGGTCGATGCGCACAAACAAACAGTCTTTGGGGTCAAACTCAAAATCCAACCATGAACCGCGATAGGGAATGACCCGCGCAAAAAACAACAATTTGCCTGAAGAATGGCTTTTGCCTTTGTCATGGTCGAAAAATACCCCTGGGGAACGGTGTAATTGCGAGACGATGACCCGCTCCGTGCCATTGATCACAAACGTGCCGTTGTCGGTCATCAGGGGGATTTCACCCATGTAAACTTCTTGTTCTTTCACGTCTTTGATGGTCGGCGTTTTGGCGTTTTTATCATAAATGACCAAACGCAATTTGACCCGCAACGGCGCAGCATAGGTTAAGCCACGCACTTGGCATTCTTTGACATCAAAGGCCTCTTTGTCTAAACGGTAGCTGACATAGTCTAAAGTTGCGCTGTTGGAATAACTGCTGATAGGCATCACCGAATTGAAAGCGGCATGTAAGCCGATGTTTTCCCGTTGGTCAGGCCTTTTGTCCAATTGCAAAAATGCTGAATAGGATTGCATTTGGGTGGTCAGGAGATAGGGAACATCCAAAATGCCCGGATGTTTGCCGAAGTCCTTGCGAATACGCTTTTTTTCAGTAAAAGAATATGTCATTTGCGCTCCTGCTAGGATGATTTTTGGTGAACTCACCCAACGGTGAAAAGGTAAAGGTTTGATATTAAAGCGGCTTTAAATACCTTATCACTCTTTAAGACAATAAAAATGATAAGGTATAACTGTTTTATCATGAGCCAGTTTCATCATAACGCTATTTGACGAAGGCAAGATCATTTTCATGATTCATGCCGATAATAGGTTTGATAAAAAATCAACAGAAAAAGGCCGGCGGATAATGTCCGCCAGCCATGATTAGACAGCCTCAGCTGTCTGTAATATGTTGGGTCAAGAAAATTATTTGATTTCTACGGTTGCGCCCGCTTCTTCTAATTCTTTCTTGATTTTTGCAGCTTCTTCTTTGTTAACCCCTTCTTTTACTGGGGTTGGTGCGCTTTCAACCAAGGTTTTAGCTTCTTTTAAGCCCAAACCTGTGATGACGCGAACCACTTTAATCGCACCCACTTTGTTTGCACCAAAGCTGGTCATGATGACATTGAATTCAGTTTGTTCTTCAACAGGCTCAGCAACAGCACCTGCAGGGGCCGCCACTGCCACAGCCGCTGCGGCTGACACACCAAATTTTTCTTCCATCGCTTCGATTAAGGCGACAACGTCCATCACGCTCTTTTGGGCGATGGCTTCGATGATTTCTTCATTAGTTAAAGACATGTTTTACTCCTAGAAAAATACCCAGATAAATTAAAGCGTTAAAATCAAGCAGCTTGCTTTTGGTCACGAACAGCGGCAATCGTACGCACCAATTTCGCATGAGGCTCAGCCAAAGTACGCACCAATTTTTGAATAGGTGCTTTGATGACCGACATCAACATGCTGATGGATTGATCGTAAGTTGGCATTTTCGCCAGTTTTTCAATGGCTTCAGCGGGCAACACTTGACCGCCAATAGACACTGCTTTGACCACCAGTTTTTTATTGTCTTTGGCAAAGTCTTTAATCACTCTGGCCGCAGAACCGGGGTCTTCCAATGAAAAAGCCAAAACCAAAGGGCCCGTCAATGTGTTTGCCATGCAAGCGAAGTCTGTTCCTTCAACTGCACGGCGTGCTAACGTG
Source organism: Thiomargarita sp. (assembly GCA_020726335.1). Classification (GTDB taxonomy): domain Bacteria; phylum Pseudomonadota; class Gammaproteobacteria; order Beggiatoales; family Beggiatoaceae; genus DYSU01. The sequence continues at coordinate 10,373 of DYSU01000051.1, forward strand.
TTTCTGACCACGCGCAAATACACATTGTTTTCTCGGGCAGCAACACGCAACTTGGTCATTTCAGCCACAGACAAACCTTTGTATTCTGCGCTGACCGCAGCATACGCTTTGCTTGCAACCTCATTGACTTCTGCAACGATTTGACGCTTGTTTTCAAGTTTTAGTGCCACATCATACCTCTTGAGGTTTATAGATACACATGAAACAAACCATCTACGATGGTTAAGTTTTACGGGTTTCCTCACACAGCAGTGGCAAAGTAAAACCATGCCTGTCAGGTTCACCGTCTGCGTCGGTCAGTATGCAATACTGATTAAGTGAACACACCGACGGTCTTTGACACTGTTATCATCAATAACAGCCCAACAAAGTTAAATAGCCAGCGTGGATAAATCCACTGCTAAGCCTGGCCCCATGGTGGTGGAAACGGTGACTTTTCGCATATAAACCCCTTTGGATGTGCTGGGTTTAAGTCTTTTTAAGTCCGTCAACAGGGCTTGTAAATTTTCTTGTAACGCATTGACATCAAAGGTTATATTGCCTAACTTGCAGTGAATGATGCCGTTTTTATCGGTACGGTAACGTACTTGGCCTGATTTGGCCTTGTTGACCGCTTCACCCACATTCATGCTGACCGTGCCAACTTTGGGATTGGGCATCAAGCCTCTAGGGCCTAAAATTTGCCCCAATTGACCCACCACGCGCATCGCATCGGGTGAGGCGATGACCACATCAAAGTTCAAATCACCGCCTTTGATTTGTTCGGCCAAATCTTCCATGCCGACCACATCCGCACCTGCGGCTTTGGCCGCATCGGCGTTTGCACCTTGGGTAAACACCGCAACGCGCACGGTTTTGCCTGTGCCGTTGGGCAATACGGTGGAACTGCGAACCACTTGATCAGATTTTCTGGGGTCAACGCCTAAATTGACGCTGACATCAATTGATTCGGTAAATTTTGCGTGGGTAATTTCTTTTAATAAAGCAAACGCTTCTTCTATGCTGTATTGTTTGCTTTTTTCAACTTTTTGTTTAATCGCTTGTATGCGTTTGGATACTTTGGCCATGATTACATACCCTCCACAGTAATGCCCATGCTGCGCGCACTGCCTGCAATGGTGCGCACAGCGGCTTCTAAATTGGAAGCGGTTAAATCAGGCTCTTTGGTTTTGGCGATCTCTTCAATTTGCTCACGGGTCACAGAACCCACTTTACTGGTGTGAGGTGTTTTACTGCCACTTTTAACCCCTGCGGCTTTTTTCAATAAAATAGAAGCCGGTGGGGTTTTGGTGACAAAGGTAAAGCTGCGGTCGCTGTAAGCGGTAATCACCACAGGAATGGGCATACCCAGCTCTAAATGTTGGGTGGCCGCATTGAAGGCTTTACAAAATTCCATGATATTCAAGCCTTTTTGACCCAACGCAGGCCCAATGGGCGGGCTGGGATTGGCTTGTCCTGCTTTCACTTGTAGCTTGATATAAGCTTCAACTTTTTTTGCCATGCTATCTCCTCAATGGGTGCAAACGCTTAACAGCTCCCCAGCTAAAAATCACTCTTTTTCAACTTGGTTGAAATCCAATTCAACAGGGGTTGAACGCCCAAAAATCAATACAGCCACGCGCAAACGGTTTTTTTCGTAGTTCACTTCCTCAACCACACTGCTGAAGTCGTTGAAAGGACCATCAATGACCCGTACCACCTCACCCACTTCAAACAGAATTTTCGGTTTAGGCGTGTCCACGCCTTCTTGTACCCGCTGTAAAATGGTATCGGCTTCTTTGTCGGTAATCGGGGCAGGTTTTTCTTTGGTGCCACCGATAAACCCCAAAACCTTGGGGACTTCGCGCACCAAATGCCATGTGTCGTCGTTCATCTCCATTTGCACCAACACATACCCGGGGAAAAATTTGCGGTCACTTTTACGTTTTTGACCATCGCGCATTTCAACCACTTCTTCGGTGGGAACCAACACATCGCCAAATTGGTCGCCCAAGCCACTGCGTTCAATCCGTTCTTTTAACGAACGCATCACGGTTTTTTCAAACCCCGAATACGCATGTACCACATACCAACGTTTTGCCATGAAAATCCCCTAAGTGGTCAGCATTTGTACAATCCAGAACAATAACCTGTCAACCACCCAAATCATCAACGCCATGATAATCACCATGGCAATGACCACCAATGTGGTTTGAATCACTTCTTGGCGACTGGGCCAAACCACTTTACGCACTTCCAGTTGCGTATCGCGGGAAAACTTCAATGCGAACTGGCCTTTTTCTGTTTTGGCTGCGGTGAACGCAGCACCTGCCACAATCCCTAATAAAATCAATACCTTCGCTAAGGTAGATTCAATCGGAAGCCAATAAAAACCCACCACGCCAACGACCAGCAATAAAAAAACAGCCAACCATTTAATCGTATCGAGCTTATTGTCTGTTGAGACATCTGCTTTTGTACTCATTCATCATTCCGGGATTATTTAACAACAATGCGGCAAGAATATGCCTATGAATGGCAGGCCAGGAGAGACTTGAACTCCCAACCCTCGCGTTTGGAGCGCGATGCTCTGCCAATTGAGCTACTGGCCTAAAAACTTGCAGAGACGTTGCAATGGCAATGCAACGTCCCGAAAATATTATTCGATAATTTTGGCAACCACGCCAGCACCCACGGTGCGACCGCCTTCA
>DYSU01000081.1 GCA_020726335.1 Thiomargarita sp.
ATAAATAGGAATATGAGCGGCGCGCAGCGCCCAGCGATTATTACAGGTTGAACTACATCCCTGGGGATTCTATGTATTTTCAGCCGGTTTTTGAGTTTTTGAGGAGGGAAACCCCTGGGAGGATTCAGTGAAAATCCTGGTTTTAAAGTAAAATACTGTAAATTATACTATCTTTTAATAGGGCAAAAAGCCTGATTTACTGATTTTTGCCTGCTGCAAGGCATAGCAATCCCTGTTCGCTAAGCAAGGCGGTTTTTTAGCAATATTATTTTAGGTCCGACAGCTGGTTTTGAAGCAGCCCATCGGGCGATCGGATACGTGGCAGAACACGTATGGCCACCATTTTACCTTTCCTGCATATGGGGCACATACAAGGGTTTATCCCGGTAAGCCGCTCGAAGCGTTCCAGGTTTGTTTCCTTAGGTTGTTGCTTTTTTATAACAGCATCAATGGTTTTATCCGGTTCGCAAAACTGTAAGGCAAGATTACGCTTGGTGGTATGGTTGTAGATTCCATAGCGCCGGATGCGCACAAATTGCTTCGGCAAAATATGCATGGCAAAACGGCGCAGGAACTCCACCCCATCCATGGTAACCGGTTTTTTAATGGCATTGTCGCGGTAATCTTTGGCCAGGAAAGTAACTTTTTGGTCGGTGATATTCAGAATGCGCTGGTTGGTAATGGCAACACGGTGCGTGTATTGCCCCAGGTATTTAATCACATGCTCCGCCCCGGCCAAGGAAGGTTCGCAATGCACCACCCATTTGGTTTGGTAAGCCAGTTCCCGCTGCTGGTAAAACAATCCCGGCTCGTTCTGTTTGCGCAAAGCCCGTTTAAGACTATCGAGGAATTTGCCTTTAAACGCATCACTCATCTGCTTTACCGGGTACAAAAAATTACCCTGTTTCCCGATGTTTTTCCATGTGCCGTCCACCGTGTAACCCGCCGCAGGCACAAGGCAATGAATATGCGGATGCAGCGAGAGATTCTGCCCCCAGGTGTGCAGTACGGCCACTGCCCCACTTTCCACGCCATAATGCGTGTACCCAAACAATCGGAGGGTATGCCACACAGCCGAAAAAAGCAGATCGTAATACATACCCGGATTATGCAGGCAAAGCTGGTTTAAATGATGCGGCACAGTAAATACAATATGAAAGTGTTTGACCGGCAAAGTATTTCGCACCAAATCATCGATCCAGAAAGCCTGTTTGGCTGCCTGGCATTTGGGGCAATGGCGGTCGCCACAGCTGTTGTAACTATTTCGCACGGAGCCGCAACTATCGCAAGCCTCTTCGTGCCCTCCCAGGGCAGCCGTGCGGCAATTTACAATGCTGTTAAGCACTTTTACCTGCCGGGTATTCAATGTATCCGAATCATATAAATGCTTGCCAAACTGCCTTACCACATCGGCTAATTCAAACTTTGTCCTCATCCTTTCGGAAAGTATAAAGCCTGTCCAAAGGACTGTGAGCCTTTATCAGCGGGCATTGTGCCACATGCAGGTAAATCATGGTGGTGGTAATATTGGCATGGCCAAGCAGTTCCTTCAGGGTAACGATGTTCAGTCCCTGTTCCAGCAAATGGGTGGCGTAGGAATGCCGCAACGAATGAAGGCTAACCTCTTTGGTGATGGACGTTTTTTTGAGCGTTTCGCGCATCACCCACGAAAGACCTTTTACGCTGTAACGGCCATCAAGCTCTTTGCCATTGAACAGCCAGATGTGAGGGTTTTCGGCTTGCAGATATTTTTTTAAACCACCAGCCATATACTCCGAAAGAGGAACGATACGGTCTTTTTTGAATTTACTTTGTCGGATATGGATTGTTTTTCGCTCGAAGTCAACATCCGAAATTTTCAGATTGATAACTTCCTGTCCGCGCAGCCCGGCTGAATAGATCAGTGCCAGCACTATACGTTGTTTCAGTAATTTAGGTGCAACAAACAGTTCTTTTAGCTCCTTTTGATTTAGGATAACCGGCAGTTTGGCCTCTTTTTTCAACGAAGGCAGGGCAATGGCGTTTTTGTTCAATCCCATCAGCCGGAAGTAGTAACGCAGACCATAAACCATATGTTTAAAGCTGCTGCGCGAAGGCGATCTGGGGTCCAAAGCCAAAGAAACCAAATAAACATTTATTTCCTGCGGATCCACAAACTCCGGAAGTTTGCAAAAATGCAACACCATCAAGGCGATTCGGCGGATATAGTTGAGTAATGTACTGTTACTTTGCCCACGCAAAATAACCTGTTGTTCCATTTTGCGAACAACATTTTCAAATTCAGGAACCAGCACGATAGCCTGTTCCACGGTGGTAAAACCCGATTTCTTTCTCATTTCAAGAATATTTGTGGTGAATAAATCCTGAATAACGGAAAA
>DYSU01000017.1:0-6619 GCA_020726335.1 Thiomargarita sp.
TTCTTCCTCCACTTCAAGAACAGAGAATTATTGTCGCTTACATCGAAACCCAAACCACAAAAATAGATAAAGCCATAGAACTCCAACAAAACTATATATCAAAACTCAAAGAGTATAAAGCGACTTTGATTGATAGTGTAGTTACTGGAAAGGTGAAGATATGCAGTTAAAAAAAGATATGATTATCAAACATCTTTCGATGCTTCAACCAAAGCTTATTATTATTTTTGGTAGCTATGCAAAAGACAGACAACATACTAAAAGCGATTTGGATATTGCATTTTTGAGTGATAGTACGATAAATAGCTATAAGCGATGGCTTTTGGCTCAAAATATTGCTATTGAACTTGATATTGATGTTGATTTGGTTGATTTGAGTTGTGTTAATGATGTTTTGAGATTTGAGATAGTTTCAAATGGTATTGTGATTTTAAATGATGGTATGGATAATTTTTTGGATAGAAGTTATACAAATTATTTTCAATTAAATGATGATAGAGGGGAGATTTTGGCAAATTATGATAGATGATATAATTTTAAATAAAATAGAAACCATTAAACGATGTATTAAGAGAATTAACCAAGAGTATCAAGGTTTTGAAGATGAGATTTACGAAAATTATACAAAACAAGACTCTATTATTTTAAATCTTGAAAGAGCTTCTCAAGCTACTATTGATATGGCTACACACATTATAAGAGTTCATCAATATGGTATACCAAAAACAAGTCGAGAAGTTTTTAGTTTGCTCCAAATAAATCATATTTTATCAAAAGAAATAAGTCAATCAATGCAAAAAATGGTCGGTTTTAGAAATTTGGCTGTACATGATTATCAAAATTTAAATCTTGATATTGTTGTAGCTATTGTAAAAAATCATCTTATCGATTTTGAGAATTTTATATTGGAGATTTTAGATGGCAACCCAAACCAATGAAGAAGCACTTGAAAGCCATATAGAAAAAGCACTGCTCGCACATGGTTTTTATAAAGGTGAAAATAAAGATTTTAATAAAGAGTATGCGATTGATGAAAAAAGGTTTTGGGATTTTTTAGAATCTACTCAAAAAGAAGAGCTAGAAAAGCTAAAAAGAGACCCTCAATATAAACTGAAAGTCATCCAAAGACTTGATAAGATGATAAAAAAGTATGGGGTAATCAAGATTCTCAAAAAAGGACTTGATGTAGCTGATGCCCATCTTACATTTTTTTATGTAGCACCTGTTGCTTCATGTGGAGAGATAATCAAAAAAAGATTTATTTCAAATCAATTTAGCGTAACTAGACAAGTCACTTTTTCAAGTACAAATTCTTTGTTTGAACTTGATATGGTTATTTTTTTAAATGGATTACCCATCATTACAATGGAGCTTAAAAACCATTGGACAGGACAAAATGCTAGGTATCATGGTATTAAACAGTATAAAGAAGAGCGTGATCCAAAAGAGCCTTTATTAAACTTTGCTAGATGTATTGTTCATTTTGCAGTGGATACGGATGAAGCATTTATGACTACAAAACTAGAGAAAGAAAAAACTTTCTTCTTGCCGTTTAACAAAGGTAATACATTTGGAGCTGGAAATGAAGCAAATCCAAATGGGCATAAAACAACTTATATATGGGAAGAAATATTTAAAAAAAGCTCTCTATCAAACATCATTCAGCATTTTGTGAGATTAGATGGTGAAATACTTTATTTCCCAAGATACCATCAACTTAATGTTGTTAGAAAATTAATAAATGATGTAAGCCAAAATGGTGTTGGTAAAACTTATCTAATTCAACACAGTGCGGGAAGTGGGAAATCAAACTCTATTACATGGAGTGCATACCAACTTATAGAAGCTTATCCAAATCATGATAATGTACAAGGAAGTAAAGGTTTGGATTATCCTCTTTTTGATAGTGTGATAATTGTAACAGATAGAAAACTTCTTGATAAACAACTTCGTGATAATGTTAAAAGCTTTAGTGAACAAAAAAATATTGTAGCACCTGCTTACAGCTCTAGTGAACTTAAAAGTAATCTTGAAAGTGGAAAGAAAATCATCCTTACTACAATTCAAAAATTTCCATTTATAGTAGATGGAATAAGCGATTTGAGTGATAAAAGATTTGCTGTTATTATTGATGAAGCACACTCAAGTCAAAGTGGCTCTGCTCATGGAAAAATGAATGAAGCGATGGGTAAAAAAGAATATGATGAAGAACTTGATGCTCAAGATTTGATTTTAGAGATTATGAAAAGCAGAAAAATGAAAGGAAATGCTTCATATTTGGCATTTACAGCTACTCCTAAAAACTCTACTTTAGAAAAATTTGGAACGAAACAAGCTGATGGTACTTTTAAACCATTTGATTTGTACTCTATGAAACAAGCTATCGAAGAGGGATTTATCCTCGATGTATTGTCAAATTATACAACTTATAAAAGCTACTATGAAATAGCAAAATCAATAGATGATAATCCACTCTTTGATACAAAAAAAGCACAAAATAGACTTAAAAGTTTTGTAGAAAAAAATCCATCAACAATAGCAACTAAAGTTGAAATAATCTTAGACCATTTCATAGAAAAAGTTGTCAAAACTAAAAAGTTAAAAGCTAAAGCCAAAGGTATGGTAGTCACTGCCAATATCGAAACGGCTATCGTTTATTTTCAGGCTATAAATAAGAAACTAGAAAAACTTGGAAATCTATTTAAAGTGATTATTGCCTTTTCGGGTAAAAAAAAGATAGAAGGGATTGACTATACAGAAGATGAGATGAATGGTTTTGCTTCAAAAGATATAAGCGATAAATTTGATACTGATGAGTATAAATTGTTGGTAGTTGCCAATAAGTTTTTGACAGGTTTTGACCAACCAAAACTATGCACTATGTATGTAGATAAAAAATTACAAGATGTATTGGCTGTTCAAGCACTTTCAAGGCTTAATCGTTCATCATTAAAATATGGTAAAAAAACGGAAGATTTGTTTGTGTTAGATTTTTTTAATACAACAGAAGATATGAAAAAATCATTTGCCCCATTTTATACATCAACAACGCTTAGTGAAGCAACCGATGTAAATGTGTTGCATGAGTTAAAAGACAATCTTGATGATTTAGGTGTATATGAATCAAGTGAAGTAGATGAATTTTTTGAAAAATATTTCAAAGGTATAGATGCTTCAAAACTTTCACCCATTATTGATATATCAGCACAGCGATTTAATCGTGAACTGGCTCTTGAAGATGAAGAAAAAGCAGACTACAAAATCAAAGCTAAACAGTTTGTAAAAATATATGGTCAGATGGCTTCCATTATGCCTTATGAGATAGTTGCATGGGAAAAATTATTTTGGTTTTTGAAATTTTTAATACCAAAAATGATTATAAAAGATAAAGACCAAGATAAACTTGATGAGCTTTTAAATAGTGTTGATTTATCAACTTATGGATTAGAAAGAGTTAAATTAGGCGTTAGTATTGAACTTGATGAAAGCGAAATACAACTTGACCCTATTAATAATAATCCAAGAGGAACTCACAGTGGATACGAAAAAGACTTACTCGATAGCATTATAGAAGCTTTTAATGAAAAATGGTTTCAAGGATGGGAAGCAACACCGCAAGAGCAAAGAGTTAAATTTGTCCATATTATGGAAAAAGTAAAAATTCATGGTGACTATAAATCAAAATATCAAGACAATCAAGATAATCATACAAGAAGAATAGCACTAGAAAGAATTGTGGAAGAGGTTATGAAGCGTGAGAGAAAAAAAGAGCTTGAGCTTTATAAATTGTTTGTAGGTGATGATGCATTTAAAACAGGTTTGCTTGATAGTTTTGAGAGAGCATTAAATATAATGTAACTAATTATTGGTTATGTGTTAAAAACGTTATAGTAGCAATTATTTTAAATATAAGTAATATAAAATCCATCATCAAGTAAAATTTTTGAATAAAATAATAATTTAAAAATATCGCACTAGAGTAAATAAGCATGTAAGAAAAATAATACATAAATCTGATTTAATATGAATACAATATAGCCACGCAAACTGTTTCTAAATAGAAAATAGAGATTGTTAAGATTATAGAACCGCAACTATTTAAGATTTCATCTGATGTGTTTTATGCGATTGCTTTAAATGGGATGATACAATGTTGTGAAACTTGACACCTAATGTTATACTCTCACTCCCAAGCAATACACCTGTATTCAATCTTTGCTTTAAAAAATGAGGAGTTATTAATGTTAATTTCTATGCGTCAATTATTAGACCATGCTGCCGAACAGGGTTATGGTTTGCCTGCATTTAACGTCAACAACATGGAACAAGTTCATGCCATTATGCAAGCCGCCAATGCCACTGACAGCCCTGTGATTATGCAAGGTTCAGCAGGTGCGCGCAGTTATGCAGGCGAACCGTTCTTGCGTCACTTAATTTCTGCCGCTATTGAAATGTATCCCCATATTCCTGTGGTCATGCACCAAGACCACGGTTCTGAGCCTGCGGTTTGTTTGCGCTCCATTCAAAGTGGTTTTAGCTCGGTGATGATGGACGGCTCTTTGATGGCTGACATGAAAACCCCCTCTTCTTTTGAATACAACGTCAAAACCACCCGCACTGTGGTGGACATGGCACACGCAGGCGGCGTGTCGGTAGAAGGTGAACTCGGTTGCTTGGGTTCATTAGAAACAGGCGAAATGGGCGAAGAAGACGGCCACGGCGCAGAAGGGAAATTAGACCACAGCCAATTGTTGACTGACCCCAATGAAGCGGCTGAATTTGTCAAACAAACCAATGTGGATGCGTTGGCCATTGCAATTGGCACCAGCCACGGTGCCTATAAATTCACCCGTCCACCCACTGGCGACATTTTAGCGATTGAACGCATCAAAGAAATTCACGCCCGCATTCCCAACACCCATTTGGTGATGCACGGTTCTTCTTCTGTGCCACAAGATTGGTTGGCGATCATCAATAATTTCGGTGGCGACATGGGTCAAACCTATGGTGTGCCTGTGGAAGAAATTGTGGAAGGCATTAAAAACGGCGTGCGCAAAGTCAACATCGACACCGATTTGCGCATGGCTTCGACAGGTTCAATTCGCCGCCACTTGGCTGAAAACCCAGCCAACTTTGACCCCCGCAAATTCTTGAAAGAATCCACCAAAGGCATGATACAAATCTGTAAAGCCCGCTATGTAGCCTTTGGTTGTGCAGGCAATGCGTCCAAAATCAAGCCCATTTCACTAGAAGCCATGATTGGCCGTTATGTCCGTGGTGAATTAGACGCTAAAGTCAGCTAAACCCGCCCGTTAAAACCTCCTAACTTTTTGAAATTTAGGGGGTTTTGTCTTATTCGTTCAAACCCCGTCCGCCATCAATTCGCAAAGTTTGGCCTGTCATATACGGCGCATCAAAAATCAAAAAAGCGACCGCTTGAGCAATGTCTTGTGGACAGCCGTGGCGTTTAAGCGCGGTTTTTGAAATAATCCGTTGTTTCGCCATTTCATCCAAACCCGTTTTTGGCCATAAAATCGCACCGGGCGCAATGGCATTAACCCGCACTTCAGGCGCAAGTTCCAATGCCAATGATTGGGTCAACATCGCCAAACCCGCTTTGGCCACGCTGTAAACGGTGTGGTTTTTCAAAGGTTTGCTGGCGTGAATGTCGGTCATGTTGATGATACAACCTTGTTGTTTTTTCAAATGCGGCGCGGCCGCTTGCGACAAAAAAAACGGGGCTTTCAAATTGCTGTTCAGCAAATCGCGCCAAATCTCATGGCTGACCTCGCCCAGCGGTGTGGGAAAAAAACTGGACGCATTGTTGATCAACACATCCAACCGCCCCCATTGGTCAATGAGGGTTTCAATCATCGGTGCCAGTTTTTTGTGTTCGCCCAATTCAGCTTGTATCAATAACACGGAATCAGGCCGTTTTTGTAATAAGGCTTGTTGCAGTTGATGCGCTGGCTCAACAGAATGGCGATAATGCAAGACCAAATTCAAGCCCAGCGCGTGTAAATGTTGTGCCACGGCTGCACCAATGCGTTGACTCGCCCCTGTAATTAACGCCACTTTGGCTGTTTTGTCATACATAAGTTTATCTCTTTTGACACATAAAGGTTTGTTCTAATTGATTCACTGATAAAGGATGGAAAAAATAATAGCCTTGATAACGCTGACAACCTTTTTCTTTTAAGTAATTGAATTGATACTCTGTTTCAACCCCTTCGGCAATCACTTCTAAATTCAAATGGCGCGCTATCACCGTGATGGTTTCGACAGTGTCGCTTGCCGCATGGCCTAAAGTGTCGTTAATCGCTTTGAAATGGTCTCAATCCAAAAACAACAAGCCGCCGTAATAATTGTAGCGTAAACAAGAGGTTAGCGATTGTTCTAAACCCAATAATTGTTGCTTGTCCCAAATGCCCGACACGCTGACTTCAAAATGTTGTGTTTTGGGTTGTTCATGAACAATGGTATAGCTGAATTTTTGTTGCTGGCGCACCCTTTCTTTGGCCCGTTGTAAACGCAAGCTGTGGTCAGCACTGAAAGATTGCAACATTTTTATTTAACTTTGTAATTCCCATGCCAACAATTCATCCACATCATCTTCCAG
>DYSU01000017.1:6719-39578 GCA_020726335.1 Thiomargarita sp.
TTTTTATTTAACTTTGTAATTCCCATGCCAACAATTCATCCACATCATCTTCCAGTAAAATTTTACGAAAAACAGGGACACAATAGGCATATTGACCATGTTGAACCCGCTTGAGGACAAAACTTAAGGTCAAGCGCAACAACGCATGTTTTAAATCTTCTGGTGTATAGTTAAAGCCTTTTTTCTCCAAAATGGCCATCACATCGGCCATGGTGAAGCGGTTTTGTTTGACGGTGGCATAGACAATGATGCGGTCTAAACGGCTGGCATTTTCATCGTTGGTCAACGATTCCCAACCCGCCAACGCATCATAAATCGCATCGCTGGCCAAAGCATGCAATAAATCATTGTTTTCCAATACGCGGCGTTCGTTGCCTAAATTTTTCAACATTTCATTGCAGGCGATGGCAATCAAGTTGGCGCGCCGTCCTGTGGCATAAATCAAGGTATTGAATTGAAAATCACCACGGTATCTGATGTGCAACACGTCCATCGGTTTGGTGATGAGTTCCAAACAGGCTTCTTTTTCCAACGCGCCGATGATCACAGGCTCGCCAAAGTTTTTCAACGGCGACTGGTATTCCAACACTGACGCTTGGTATAAATTCCAAAAGCCTGCCAACACAAAAAAGCACCGTCCTTCTTCGCTGAGACTGCGAAATTGGTTCAAAGTTTGGTATTGGTGTTCCATTTCGCATTTAATGAACATATCGGCTTCATCAATCAATAACAAATAGCGTTTCTTGTGGCCGTTATAGCGAAAATAATCAAGCAAATCAATCAATTGCCCATCTGTTTTTAAGCCCAACGCAGCGGCCAATTGGCTGTGAATCGTGTCACCGTGCAAAGTGATGTAATGGCATTCGATGTCGGAATGGCCTTGATAACGTCGATGTAAATGCTTGAGTATGCTGGATTTTCCCAATTGACGGCCACCAACCACCAAATAATTGCTGGGTTCACGGTTGAGAATATGCGCCAATGTTTGGGCGCGGCCAAAAAACACCGCGTCTTTGTTGACCCCGCTGCGGGTTTGATAGGGCGAAATTTGGGTGATTTTCAATTGTGCTGACAACACTTTGGCAAACGCAGGAATCGGATTGGACAACAACAGCCATTGGCTGAGTTCAACACAATCGGGAACGATGAACAAGGTGGTGGAGTCTAAGCCATAAGGGCGCAGTTCTTGTTGTTGCTGTTTGTGCAGGGAAATGATCACCACTTTTTGCAATGCCACGGTTTCCCATTGGCGCAATTGGCTGATGATGTCTTTGGCAGGTAAATCGGCGACAGGGAAACACAACAAACACGATTCCAAATTCAGCGGAAAGTTTTCATGCAAATGCAAAGTGAACAATTGCCCATGATCGGGGGAAACTTCTGACAGCAATAACGGGGCAATCGGTTCGCGGCTTTTGTTGCCCAAACGTTGACCCAGCATTTTGGCTTGTTTGGCGGGGCTTTGGCTTAAAAAAGCAATGGCTTCGTCCAGCGTTTTATGATGCACTTGGCTGTCGGTTAAAATCGTGGACAAGCGTTGGGTTTTGCGCAAGAGTTGGCGCGCTTGCGGCAGTTGATACAGCGGCAGTTTGAGCAAATGATGGGCATCGTTGGACAACAATGTCACCAGCGGATGGCGGTACAAGCGGTAATAATAAATGAAAATCAGCAAAAACAGCCCAAAAATCACGGGAATATAATAATATTTGGACATCCCCAAGGTTTCGATTGAATCCACTGACAATTGCCACACATGACTGGGGTAGGATGTTTTGCGAATATGCAGTAAAACTTGTTGATAATCATCCAGTTGAAACGAATCATTCAGCACAAAAGAAATCAGTTCAGTTTTGCCCGCAGCCACAGATGGGCGGGTCACCTCGCTGGTCAATGGTTTTTGTTCACCACTGACAATGTTTTGCAAATAACTTCTGAAAATACTTTGGCTTAAATCCACTTGGCTTTGATTGGTCAAACCGACCCCCAAGACAGGGTTGTTTTGTTCAGTCAACACCGCTTTGGCTAATTTTAATTGGGGCAGTTGTGCGGTGACTTTAATATCTAAAATAATCGGGTCAGCTTGCGCGCTGTTGATGTGCAAGCGCAAATTTTGCTGTTCATTTTTGGGGTTAAGGTAATCGGTTTTAATGCTCACATTCAGGTTAAATTGGTATTTTTGTCCCGCTTCCAACACCGCCAAGGCATCGGGTGCGTGTAATACCAAACGGTTATCGGTGCTGGGAACATGCACCACTTGCGTCCAATACACCCGTTGTTGGCTGACGTTTTTCACCGTAACTTGTAATGGTGTGAGTTCACCATCGACGACATTGATTTTATTGGCAAAGTCTTCTACGCTCAAACTGCCGGTGCGTTGTAATTCAGGTGGCGTTAGGCGTTTGGTGCAATAGCCTTTGGTTTTGCTCCAAACGGTGTCGTTGTCAAAGCATAAACATTGTTTTTCCTCACACGATAGCCACCGCCCCGTTTCATCGCCCAACAAGACGCGGCGCAACTGACCTGTGGCCACATTCCACAAACGCACGGTGTTATCGCGTGAACCCGAAGCCAAAATACGGCCATCGGGGCTGAAAGTGACAGCGGTCACAGGTTCTGAATGGCCTTGATAGCGGTCCATTTCATGGCCTGTTGTGACTTGCCATAAAATCACCGCATTGTCGCGTGAACCCGAAGCCAAAATATCACCTTGCGGACTGAAGGCCACAGAAAACACGGGGTCGGTTTCTTGTTCCATTTTTTTCAAAATGTGACCTGTGGCCACATCCCATAAAATCACGGTGTTGTCGCGTGAACCTGAAGCCAACGTTTTGCCATTGGGGCTGAAGGCCACACTGCGGACAAAAGTGGTATGGCCTTGAAAATTCTTGATTTCTTTGCCAGAAGCTATGTCCCATAAACGCACGTTGCCATCCCATGAACCCGAAGCCATGATTTTGCCATCGGGACTGAAAGCAATGGCCAACACTTGGTTGGTAAAATCGCCCAAAACGGCCAGTTCTTGGCCATCAGAAACCCGCCACAAACGAATGGTGCTGTCGCTGGAACCTGAGGCTAAAATTTGGCCATCAGGGCTAAAAGCAACGGTAAACACAGGGTCGGTGTGGCCTTCTAAACGGCGCAAAGTCGTGCCTGTGGCCACGTCCCATAGATAAATATTGCGGTCGCTAGAGCCTGAGGCCAAATATTGACCTTCGGGGCTGAAGGCCACTGCAAACACGCCTTCCGTGTGTTTTTTCATTTTCTTCAGTTCTTTGCCTGTTTTACTGTCCCATAAACGGACAGAGCCATCCAAAGAGCCTGTGGCCAACGCATCGCCTTTGGAATTAAAGACCACAGACAACACTTGGTTGGGGCGCGCACCCAAGGTGCGAATAGCATGGGCGGTGTTGACATCCCACAAGCCAACCGATGTATCGGTTGACCCTGAGGCTAAAACAGTGCCATCGCCATTAAACACCAAGGTTTTGACCACACCATGATGGGCTTTGAAGCGTTTCAATACTTTGCTGACAGTGACATCCCAAAACAACAGCGTGCCATCTGCATCGCCTGTGACCAATAAATTGCTTTCAGGGGAAAACGCCAGCGAATGCACCACTTTGTTATCGCTTTTCAGCTCGTATTGCTGGTTTTGCAACAATGCCCACAAGCGAATTTGGCCGCTTTCTGAACTGGTGGCCAATAAATCGCCTTTGGGATTAAAGCGTACTGCTAAAATCGGTGCGTTGTCTTGGTTAAAACAGCGAAACAAAGTCATGTCTTGCAGTTGCAACACGCACACTTTGCCATCTTCCAAACCATAAGCCAAATAACGGCCATCATGGCTGATGTCGATGGTGCTGGTGACATAAGTGGCTTCACCTGTGTGGCTTTTACCGTCGTAGTGGTTGATGATTTCGCGGGTTTTTAAATCGCGTACCAGCACTTGCCCTTCATAAGTGGCAGAAACCAAGGTTTGATTGTCGGGGGTGATGGCCAAGGATTTCACAGGGTCATCATCGTGGTCGCTGTTGTCAAGAAAGCGGTCGATTTCTTGGCCTGATTTGACATCCCAAACCCGCACGCTGTTATCGCCCGCGCTGGAAATCAAGCGTTTGCCCGTGGCATCAAAAGTCAAACTGACCACGGGAAATTCATGGCCATGTAAGCGGCGAATTTCGCGGCCCGTGTAGGTTTCCCACAGTCGAATACTGCTGTCGGTATGGCCTGCGGCGAGAATTTTGCCATCAGGGCTGAGGGTGACGATGTTGATTGGATCGCGTTGGCTGATATGATGAATCAAGCGTTCTGCATCTTCAAAATCTTTTTTTTCTAATGGGGTTAATAAATCAAAGGGTTGCGCATAACTCAATGCGGTGTAAAATAAAAACAAACACCCTGTTAGGGTGAATAATGGGTTGGGCTTTGACATGATAATCCTTGCTAAACGCATGGTTTATTGAATAAACCCGCGTGCATTACTGATACTTAAAGAATGTACGCCAACCCAACTTATTATATTTACTGAAAATTTAAAATACTTCAATAGTATTGTTTTTTTATGGGCTGTATTTTAGCAACAAAGCAGGTGTTTTCCAACAACACACATCAAACAGAGCAGTATAAACCAATCATCCGTGCCAAGGATTCGCGCCGCACGGGTTTGCTGATAAAATCATCCATCCCTGCTTGCAAACAGCGTTCTTTGTCACTGTTCAATACACTGGCTGTCATGGCAATAATCGCTGAACGGGGTTGATTTTGCTGTAATTGACGAATCGCACGGGTGGCGGCCAAACCATCCATTTTTGGCATATGAATGTCCATAAAAATCAAATCATAAAAATGGCGTTCGACTTCAGCAAGGGCTTGCAAACCATTGTCCACGGTTTTAATTTGTTCAGAAAAATTTTTTAACAGTAAATTCAATACCTTTTGATTTACTTTGTTATCTTCAGCCAATAAAATGCGCGGCATTTTTTTAGTGTTATCCGTTAGTTGCGCGGGTGTTTGTAGTAATTTTTGTATGCCATTATAAAGTCGCAAGGGTTTAATCGGTTTATTGATGCAAATGATGTGGTCTTGTTGACAAATTTCAGGGTTATAGCCGAATAAAATTAAATTTTTAACTTGTCGGCATGGGTACAACGGTTCAGGCAAGGCATTGTTTTCAATAAAATCACAAAGACCAATATCCCATACTTGTTGGTTCAACAAACGCAACAGTTCCGTTTTGTCTGTGACCAAAGTCAATTGACCGCCCCATTGTTGAAGACAATGTCGCAACAAATTACGGCTAAAATTGTCTGGGCTGTAGATTAAAATCTGTTTACCTTGCAATGAGGGCAATGGCGCAGACAACAATTGATAAGGATTGCCAACAGAAGCCAATGCTTTGATATTAAAATGAAAACAACTGCCTTGGCCCAACTGGCTGTCTAACCAAATTTGCCCGCGCATCATTTCAATCAATTGCTTGCTGATTAACAAACCCAAACCCGAACCACCGTATTGGCGTTGCACCGTGCTGTGAACTTGGCTAAAAGGTTGAAATAACGCATGAATTTTATCTTTCGCAATGCCGATGCCTGTGTCATGGATTTTAAACGACAATGTATAATTTTGTTCTTTAATTTCAGACACTTGCACATCCAGCCACACATGGCCTTGGTCGGTGAATTTAATGGCGTTGTTGAGTAAATTAACAAAAATTTGCCGCAAACGGGTTCTATCGCCCATGATGAGCGGCGGCACATCATCCGCCATTTGATACCCCAAATTTAAGCCTTTTTGTGCGGCTTGCGCAGTGATCAAATCCAGCGATTCTTCAATACACAAGCGCAAGTCAAACACATGGGTTTCCAACACCACTTTGTCCGCACCCAAACGCGAATATTCAAGAATGTCATTGATTAAATTGAGTAAAATTTCTGAACTGCTGCGGATAATTTTCAAATAATCTTGTTGTTCAGGACTCAAAGGCGTATCGGCTAAAATCACCGTCATACCCAGCACGCCATTTAACGGGGTGCGAATTTCGTGGCTCATGTGGGTTAAAAAATTGACTTTATTTTTTGCTTCATGCAAAGCGGTTTGTTGTTGGCTAACTTGTTGTTCTAATTGATGTTGTCGCTGTTTGTAATTGACAATAACTTGTTGCAATTCGTGAATTTGCTTTTGTTTGCTTTGCAAGGAAAAAGGGCATTGAGTCAGATTTTTTTCTAAAAAAAACAATAAATTGGCCGATAGTTTGTGAATACGCGCATACAAGCTCATAAAAGATGCCTGAATGGGCTTGCCATTGTCCATCGCACGGGTTTATTCGCATTTTGCATCGCTTTATGCAGGGCTACAAAAATCACAAGCAAATCCTAAAAAATTGTGGCATCATAATTTTTGATTTTCATCCAAGTACAGAACTTTATTATGAAAAATAACTTATCTATTGTTTTTGAAGGACTTTGGCATAACAATCCGGGCTTTGTTCAATTGCTGGGCTTGTGTCCTTTATTGGCGGTAAGCAACACGGCTATCAATGCGTTGGGGTTGGGTATTGCCACTTTATTGACTCTTGTTGCAAGCAATGTGACAGTTTCATTGTTTCGCCAACACATTCCCAACGCGGTGCGTATTCCCATTTTTGTGTTAATCATCGCTTCATTGGTCACGGCCATTGAATTATTGATAAAAGCTTACTATTACCCGTTATATATGGTTTTGGGGATTTTCATTCCATTAATTGTCACCAATTGCACCATCATTGGTCGCGCTGAAGCGTTTGCGATTAAAAACAATGTGATGCAGTCCTTTCTCGATGGTTTGGCCAATGGTTTGGGTTCTGTCCTGGCATTGTTTAGCTTGGGTGCGGTGCGCGAAATTTTGGGCCAAGGCTCGTTGTTTGCCGATGCCAGCATCATGTTTGGTGAATCGGCATCATGGATGAGCATTCAAGTAATTGAAAATTATCATGGTTTTTTATTGGCTTTGTTGCCTTCAGGCGCGTTTCTGGGTTTAGGCTTATTGATTGCAATGAAGAACAGCTTAGATCGACTATCAATTAAAAAATATTAAATCCAAGGTGTTATGCGCTTCTGTCACAGGGGCGTAATGATAAAAAGTCATTATCTATCATGAAGTTACAAACAAAAATTAATGTTTTTGTCTTAAGCTTGTTGTCCTTGTTTGGCTTGTTAGTGGTATTGGCAGGCGTGATGATGATGGATCAGGTGATTAAACAATTAAACAGCAAACTGTTGCGTGCTGAAGCGCAGAGTTTACAAAACCAAATTTATCAAACATATAACCAAGCTTTTGTCCAAAATACCCTCAGTAAAAGCCGTCAACAACTGCTGGATAAATTGGCAATTTATCGCTATGGTGATACGGGTAAGGTGTTTGTGTTGAATTTTGCGCAAGAAGTGGTGATGCACCCCGATTATAGCGCGGGTCAAGCTTATCCTGTGGCAGAAATTCATGACATGTCACGCAAGCAAGAAGGCAGCTTGTTTTTTCGTGATAAAAATCAACGTTATATGGGCTATTATTTCATCAGCAAAGAATGGCAATGGTGGGTGGTACTGACCGTTGAAGCCGATGAAATTTTTGCTGCCAGAAATCAATATTTGATTTTAACCTCGACAGTCGCGTTGGTTGTATTGTTGTTGTTGTTTTATTTTAGTTACAACTTAACCGAAAAAATCACTTACCGCATCCACAACACTTTGCACGATTTGAGAAAAATTGCCCAAGGCGATTATCGCTTGTGTATTCCCGTGGAAAAAAAAGATGAACTGGGTTTGATTCAAGAAGGCATTAATTCCATGACCGCACAAATTGCCGTTGCCACTGAAATCTTAAGTTTTGCCAAAGAACAGGCCGAGCTGGCCAACAAAACCAAAAGCCATTTTATCGCCAACATGAGCCACGAACTGCGCACACCGTTGAATGCCATCATAGGTTACAGCGAAATGCTCAGCGAAGACATTGACAATAAAACCCAACGAGATGATTTAGATAAAATTAACCGCTCAGCCCATTATTTGCTCAATTTAATCAACAGTGTATTGGATATTTCCAAATTAGAAGCAGGCAAAATGGAGTTATATCAAGAAGTGGTTTCTTTGCCACAGTTGTCATCTGAAATCACAGAAATGGTTAAACCATTGATTATCAAAAAAAATAACCACATAATGTGTCATTATGAAGAGAATTTAGGGACATTTTATACGGATGTCACCAAATTAAGACAGATTTTATTTAATTTGTTGAGCAATGCCGCAAAATTTACCCAAAATGGCGACATCACTTTGTCAGTCTATCACAGCACCAACGCATGGCAAACATGGTTACATTTCGATGTCCAAGACACAGGCATTGGCATTGATTTATTGCAGCAAGATCATCTATTTAATGCGTTTAGTCAAGCGGAAGTCTCAACCAGTCACCATTACGGTGGCACAGGTTTGGGTTTGGCCATCAGTCGCCAATTTGCCAAAATGATGGGTGGTGACATTACCGTAACCAGTGAACCCAATCACGGCAGTACGTTTTGCCTGAAATTACCCAATAAATTGCCTGAATAACCCGAGGAAACGAACATGTCAAAAATTAAGCCCTTAATTGAATGGAATGATAAATTGAGTGTTAAAATTGATGAAATTGATGAACAGCATAAAATTCTAGTCAGTCTTATCAATAGTTTGTATGAATCCATTGTTACGCAAACAACTGATTTAGAAGTGAATAATATTTTAGAGCAATTGGTGCAATACACCATTATCCACTTCGCAGTTGAAGAAAGTTTAATGCGCATTTTTCATTATCCCGAACACGATGCGCATAAAAAACACCATGAAGAATTGACCAACCAAGTGATTTCCTTGCGCACCAAAGTGAAAAACAAAGAAACCGAAATCAGTATGGAATTGCTCAATTTTCTGCGCAGTTGGCTGACCAATCACATCATGGTTGAAGACCAACTTTACAGCCCATTCTTTTTGCAACAAGGCATTAAACCAACGTGGCATAACAGCAGTTGGCGCGGCAAAATCTGGAAATTATTTCATTAAACAGTGTGTTGGTCACTTTGCACCCCACACAACAAGGTGCCGTATTGTTGGTTTTATTGCTGGTGTTTTTTTCGGTGTCATTTTATTTTTATCCCAACCGTGCGTCTTTAACCATCGCCCAAATGCAATTAAACTTGCAAACCCAACGGCAACAACGTTTATTGCAAGCCAAAGCCGCTTTATTGGGACGGGCCTTGAGCGACAACAACCGCCACGGCAGTTTGCCTTGTCCTGATAACAACGGCGATGGCTTGGCCGATTTATTACACGGCAAACAATGTCCCAGCGATTTTGGGCCTTTACCATGGCGCACATTGGGTTTAGACAACCACTATCGTGATTTATGGTATGGTTTGGCCAAAGATTTTTATGATGCCGATACAGGCAAAACTTTAAACAGTGATGAAAATTTTACCTTATTAAAGGTAAACGGCAAAACTGACGTGATCGCGCTGGTGATTGAACCTGCAACCGATTCGCCATTGCTCAAGGCAAATATACCGTTAGCCGACTATCTACAAATGGCCAGCAACGATTCATCGCGTTATATCCGTTTAACCGAAATGATGCAATGGCTGGAACAACAAGTTTTAACCACTTATCGCCAAGCCTACAGCAATTATTGCCAAAGTTTTGATCAACCTGAGCCGCATTTATGGCTGATGCCGTTCGGCAATGGCACAAAAGCCACGCTTGGCAACCGCTATGGCCATTTGCCTCATTATGTGCTGGGGGAAAATTTTACCACCGCTGTAGACCTTCATTGGCAAATCGGCACGCCAACAGGTGAAATCAACGACAATTTTCATCTGGCCAACACCAAAGATTGCATTTATCAGGGATTGGATGCGGTTGATTGCGAAATAACCGAAACCGTGACCCAAGCCAATGAATCAACTGAAAAAAAGTTAGCGTTGCGTTATTGGGGCAATGACACTTTACACCCCGCTACGCTCAACACCTTGGCCAACCGCGACGTGGTTTTTGACTTAAATCATCGTAAAAATAAAGATTTTCTGTTTAAATTAACCGTTAAAAAACAGCGCGATGGCGTGCTGATTGACCAAACAACGGTTGTGGCTCAAGCGAAAGACATCATTCAATTAGCCGCACAAAATATAGCGGTTAATGTCTTGTTGCCCGCGTGGTTGGTGGCGGCTGATTGGCCGAAACAGGTGGTGGCGGTGTTTGCCCCCGAGGAAACGCCTGCGGGTGCAGGTTGTATCAAAGAAATCAATTGCTTACAATTATTGAACAGCGCACAACCGAATAATGATAAAAAAGCCTTGCTGTTATTGGCGGGAAAAAAACTTGATGGACAAGTCAGACCCTCAAACAATGCCAGCGATTATTTTGAACAAGCAAACGCTGATTTGTCAGGCCTAATTTTTCAACAAAATGCGGCAAACATTGATTTTAATGATAAAATAACCGTCCTCAAGGCGCGACAAGTCGGTTTGAATCAAAAAAATGGAGAAGTTTGTGAGTAAAATAAAGGTAGGTATTGTCGGTGGCACAGGTTATACAGGGGTTGAATTGTTGCGCCTGTTAATCAGCCATCCACAGGTCACGATTGAAGCCATCACTTCCCGTTCTCAAGCGGGAACGGCAGTGGCTGATTTGTTTCCCAATTTACGCGGCCATATTGATTTAAATTTTTCTCAACCTGATGCCGATATTTTGGCACAATGTGATGTGTTGTTTTTTGCCACACCCAATGGCACCGCCATGCAATTGGCACCTGCTTTATTGGCCGCTGGGGTTAAAATCATTGATTTAGCGGCAGATTTTCGCTTGAAAGACCCACAAGTTTGGCAACATTGGTATGGCATTGAACACAGTTGCCCCAATTTATTGGCACAAGCGGTTTATGGTTTGCCTGAAATCAACCGCGCACACATTAAAAAAGCTCAATTGGTGGCCAACCCCGGTTGCTATCCCACGGCGGTGTTGGTGGGTTTTATCCCTTTGTTGGAGCAAGGTTGGATCACCCAGCCGCAACAATTGATTGCGGATGCCAAATCAGGGGTGACGGGCGCGGGACGTAAAGCGGCAGTGCATACTTTATTGGGTGAAGCCAGTGAAAATTTCAAAGCTTATGCCGTCAACGGCCACCGCCATTTGCCTGAAATTAAACAAGGTCTGAATTGGGTCAGCAACAGCGCGGTTGATTTAACCTTTGTCCCCCATTTAACCCCGATGATTCGCGGTATTCACGCCACGTTATATGCGCAAACTGACCACAGTGCCAAAGAGATTCATGCTTTGTTTGTGCAACGTTATCAAAATGAACCGTTTATTGATGTGTTGCCTGCCAATGTCAACGCCGAAACCCGCAGTGTGCGCGGCAGCAATGTGTGCCGTTTGACGGTGCATAAACCACAAAATGCGTCAGTGTTGGTGATTTGTGCGGTGATTGATAATTTGGTCAAAGGTGCCGCAGGCCAAGCCGTACAAAATATGAATATTCTGTTCGATTTAGAGGAAACTTCAGGTCTGCAACATCTGGCTTTGTTGCCATAAAATCCTATAAAACGGTTTTTCAATGGTGACGCTTGGTAGGACAACGTTGATCCATTGCTCAAGATTTCATCCCTCAACATAAAAGACGATAGTATAATGAGTAAACCAAAAATAATGGCATCGGACAACAAGAACACGGATATTGCCCCTGTTAAAGTGATTCGTGATTCGTTCACCTTGCCCGAAGATGACCACCAGTTGATTGCGCAATTACAAGACCGCAGTTTAGGCTTGCGCATTTATTCAACCAAAGGTGAAATTTTACGCGCAGGGCTGCACGCATTGGCCAAAATGAACAGCAAAGATTTTTTGTTTTATATCAACAGTGTGGAAAAGCTCAAACCCGGTAGACCCAAAACGGCTAAAAATTGAGCAACTGTCCTAAATAGGCCCAATCAAAAGCGGCACCTGGGTCGGTTTTACGTTGGGGTGCGATGTGTTGGTGGCCGACAATGCGTTGGCGCGTGATGGCAGACCAGCGGTCTCGTAAGACGTGAATGATTTGACTCAATACTTGATATTGTATTGTATTATAAGCCAAATCATCCGTGCCTTCCAGCTCAATACCAATCGAATAATCATTGCAATTATCGCGTCCTTCAAAGTGTGATGCCCCCGCGTGCCAAGCGCGGTGATGACAACTGACAAATTGCGTGACTGCGCCTTGACGGCTGATTAAAAAATGCGCCGATACCTTTAAACCGCGCAATGACACAAAACTGGGGTGAGCGGTATAATCTAAACGATGACAAAACAAGTCACAAACATGGGTTTGTCCAAACTGCCCTGCGGGCAAACTGATGTTGTGAATGACCACCAAACTGATGTCATTGACATCAAGACGATGATTAAAATGAGGAGAAGGTTGATAAAAAACCTTGCTAAACCAGCCATTTGCTTGCAATAAGACCATTGGTTTATTTTTTGCGTTAGTTGAAATAAAGCACCATGATACACCATCACCTTCTAAAAATTGATCATGTCACTATGAAAACAATACAACGCTGTTTAATCGCTGTCTGTAGCGGTTATTTGTTATATATCAGCCCATTAGCGGCAACTGAAATTTATCGTTATGTGGATGAAGAAGGGCAGTTGCATTTAAGCAACAAACCGTTTGATGAGCCACAAGCGCGAAAAAAAACCATTCATATTTATCAATACACTGCACCGACAGAAAACAACACCGCAAGCATTGAAATTTATAAATATATTGACCCCGATGGCGTGGTGCATTTTGCTGACCATCAACAAGATGCCCGTTATCAACTGGCCTATGTGGGTCATAACACGCATCAAAAGCAATACCGCAAGGCCAAAGGCAAACTGACCCGTGAATATCAACAATTGGTCACCCAAGCGGCCAGTTTAAATCGACTCGAACCTTCGCTGTTGTATGCAGTGATTAAAGCTGAATCGGCGTATAATCCCAATGCCACCTCGGTTAAAGGGGCGGCGGGTTTGATGCAACTGATGCCTGATACCGCCGAACGTTATGGCGTGGTTGACCGCTATGACCCTGCGGACAATATCCAAGGCGGGGCGCGTTATTTGCGCGATTTATTGGCTTTATTTAACAATAACATGGAATTGGCTGTGGCGGCCTACAATGCGGGCGAAAATGCGGTGATTCGTTATGGCAACCAAATTCCACCCTATGCCGAAACCAAATATTATGTCAGCCGCGTGATGTCGTTGTATCAAGCCTATAAAAGCTTATAGCGTAGGTTGTTCTTCCCTTTGCGGCAGATGGCAATGGCAATGGGTACACTGGCCAGACACTTCTACCACTTGTTCTTCAATTTCAAACTGCATTTCTTGGGCGCGGTTTAAAATGGTTTCGCTGATCATCGGGGAATTTAATTCCAGCGCGTTGCCACAGGCTTTGCAAATAAAAAATTGCGGCACATGGACTGTATCAGGCTGGGTGCAAGCGATGAACGCATTAAGCGATGAAATTTTATGAATCAAGCCTTGTTCTATTAAAAATTCCAATGCCCGATAAACGGTGGGCGGCGCGGCGCGGCGTTCTTGTTGTTTTTGCAATTGATCTAAAATCAAATACGCGCCCGCAGGTTTTTGATTTTGCCACACCAAACCCAACACTTGTCGCCTAAGCGGGGTTAAACGCACATTTTTGCGTTTGCACAATAAATCAGCCTGTTTTAAAGCATTGTTGACAAAAACTTCGCGTTCTTCTTTAGAAATCATGGCATTACAACGGTGTAAAATTAAGTCACTCATAGTTTGCCTTTACCTTTAATAGGTCGGCATGGTGGGCAGATTCTTCCATTGGGTCAACAACTGATAACAAGCCTCATATAAAAAATGCGGAGTCAATTGCACCGAGCTTTGTCCCCATTCAATCATTTGCTGATTGGAAATGGTCAATTCATTAAAACCCAATTTTTGCACATCCGCAATGTCCGTCCCATAAACGATACGGTCAATTTTCGCCCAATGAATGGCAGAAAAACACATGGGACAAGGTTCCGTGGTCGAATAAATCACACAGCCTGATAAATCATGGGTTTGAAAACGTTGGCTGGCCAAACGGATGGCATTCACTTCTGCATGACAAGTGGCATCAATACCGCACAACACGTTGTTAGCCGCCACGGCGATGATTTCATCATTTTTGACAATACATGCCCCAAAAGGCCCCCCGTTTAAAGTGCGCAAATTATGCGCAGCGGCGGCAATCGCCTGTCGCATAAAGATTTCTTGGGGTTGGTATTGCGCCATCATTCGTCTATATCATCCACCAAAAGTTGCGTTGACCATTTCACCTTGCCTTGGGCAAATTCGCGCAACACTTGTGGATAAAGTTGATGTTCTTGTACCAACACCCGCATGGCCAGTGTGTGTTCATCATCATCAGCCAAAACAGGCACTTGCGCTTGTTTGATGATGGGACCTGCGTCCAATTTTGGGGTGACAAAATGCACTGTCACACCATGAACCGCATCGCCTGCATCCAACGCCCGTTGATGGGTGTTCAAGCCTTTGTATTTGGGCAATAAAGACGGGTGAATATTGAGCAAGCGGCCTAAATAGTGTTGCACAAATGCGCGGGTGAGAATGCGCATAAACCCCGCCAAAACCACCACATCGGGTTGAAATTCATCAATTTTTTCCCTCAATTGTTGATCAAAGGCCTCACGGCTAAAACCCTTGCTGGCCACCACGGCGGTGGGAATGTGGTGGGCTTTGGCAAATTCCAGACCCAAGGCATCGGCTTGATTGCTGATGACCGCCACCACTTGATACAAGTTTTGGCTGTTGGCGACAATCGCTTGTAAATTACTGCCCCGTCCTGAAATCAAAACCACCACGTTCATGCGTTGACACAAACCCCCATAATCCACACGGTTTCACCTGCGGCGGTTAAAATTTCAAGGGTTTTGTCCACATCATCGGGTGCGACACACAACACCATGCCCACGCCACAATTGAAAGTGCGCAACATTTCCACTTCAGCCACGCCGCCTTGCTGTTGTAGCCAAGTAAAAATGGGGGGCCGTTGCCAACGGGTATAATCAATGTGTGCTTTGATGTTGGCAGGCAAAACACGCGGTAAATTCTCAGGCAAGCCCCCGCCTGTGATGTGCGCCAACGCTTTGACCTTGATTTGTTTGAATAAATTCAACAGCGGCTTGACATAAATGCGGGTGGGGGTCAGCAAAGTTTCCCCCAAGGTTTGGCCGTCAAAAGCCATCGCTAAATCGGCATGGCTGTGGTCTAAAATTTTGCGAATCAATGAATAGCCGTTAGAATGCGTACCGCTGGAAGCCATGCCCAACAACACATCGCCCGCTTGAATGCTTGAACCATCAATGATCTGGCTTTTTTCCACCACACCCACACAAAAACCTGCCAAGTCATAATCACCGTGTTGATACATGCCGGGCATTTCTGCGGTTTCACCGCCAACCAAAGCCGCGCCCGCTTGTTCACACCCTGCGGCAATGCCCTCAATCACTTGGGTTGCTTGGTCAACATGCAACTGGCCTGTGGCATAATAATCAAGGAAAAACAACGGCTCAGCCCCTTGTACCACCAAATCGTTGACACACATGGCCACCAAATCAATGCCGATGGTTTGGTGTTGGTTCATTTGCATGGCCAGTTTTAATTTGGTTCCCACGCCATCGGTGGCAGAAACCAAGACAGGCTGTTGATAGCGGCCAGCGGGCAATTCAAACAACGCCCCAAAACCGCCCAAACCAGCCAACACCTCTGCACGGCGGGTGCGTGCGGCCAAAGGTTTGATTTGCTCAACTAAACGGTTGCCACTGTCAATATCCACACCCGCATCACGGTAACTGAGAGAAGTCATGTTGTCGTTTAACACCTTGTTGCAAAAAGGGCGATTGTGAAGGGCAGGGGCATAATTGTCAATCACTTGTGACAGGCAATGATATAGCCTAACACAAATAAGGTCATTTTGGGAAAAAACTTCC
The DNA here is from genome assembly GCA_020726335.1 of Thiomargarita sp. GTDB lineage: Bacteria > Pseudomonadota > Gammaproteobacteria > Beggiatoales > Beggiatoaceae > DYSU01. The sequence goes on from DYSU01000017.1 coordinate 22,774, forward strand.
CAAGCTCAAAGGCTTGGGGATTTAGGCGGGCTATGTGATTTTTTTGTTTTTTGCAATCAAAGCGTAGGCTGAATGGTTGTGAATGGATTCAAAGTTTTCTGATTCAACCACATAGGCATCAATGCGTTTGTCCACATTCAATTCAGCGGCGACATCGCGCACAATATCTTCGACGAATTTAGGGTTTTGATAGGCGCGCTCAGTCACTAATTTTTCATCGGCGCGTTTGAGCAAACTGAACAATTCACACGATGCTTGGCGTTCAGCGACATCAATCAAATCTTCAATCCAGACAAAACTGTTGGTTTTTGCGCTGATAGTGACATGTGAACGTTGGTTGTGCGCGCCATGGTCGGCGATTTTTTTGGAGCAAGGACACAAACTGGTGACAGGCACCACCACTTTAACCGTGATTTTTGGTTGCTTGTCTTCAATTTCACCGATGAACGTCACTTCATAATCCAACAGGCTTTTCACCCCAGAAACAGGCGCGGTTTTATTGACGAAATAGGGAAAGCGCATTTCAATATGGCCTGATTGGGCTTCCAAACGCTCCACCATTTCCACCAACATCACTTTGAAGGATTTAATGGTCAATTCATATTCATTGCTGTTGAGAATCTCAACAAACCGCGACATATGCGTTCCCTTAAAATCATGGGGCAAATTGACATACATATTAAAATTGGCAATCGTGTGTTGTTCCCGTCCCGAACGGTCGCTGACTTGCACGGGATGTTTGACATCTTTAATCCCCACTTTATCAATGGCAATTCGACGGATGTCGATTGAACTTTGTACATCTGCAATGATGTCACAACGCGCTTCTTGGCGCATGGCTTGCTCCTAAGTATCTATAAAATGTTGAATATTTTGCAACATGCCCGCAGCATCTAAACCGTGTTGTTTCAATAAATCCTCACGTTTGCCCTGTTCAATAAACAAATCAGGCAAAGCCAAATTCAAAATTTTGGGTCGTCCTTGTTGAGTCAACAAAAATTCATTCACCGCACTGCCTGCGCCGCCTGCCAATACATTTTCTTCAACAGTCACTAAAATTTCTTCATGGGCTTGCAATTGTTCAAGTAATTCAATGTCTAACGGTTTAACAAACCGCATGTCAATCACATGGGCATTCAACCGTTGACCCACTTGCAACGCTTCAGACAACAGCGTGCCAAACACCAACAAACTGATTTTGGCCACACAAGGCAGGTTCTCATCGCGTTGCAAAACCCATTGCGCCTTGCCCAGTGGCAACAAAGGCGCGGTTTTATCAATGTCCACCCCCGTGCCATGGGCGCGTGGATAACGCACTGCACAAGGCAGGTTCAAAGCCAATCCCGTGGACAACATGCGATAACACTCGTTTTCATCGCTGGGAGTCATCACCACCATATTGGGAATACAACGCAGATAACTCAAGTCAAACAAACCCACATGGGTCGCACCATCTGCGCCGACAATGCCCGCACGGTCAATGGCAAACAACACAGGCAGTTGTTGCAAAGCGACATCGTGAATCAATTGGTCATAAGCGCGTTGCAAAAAAGTGGAATAAATCGCCACCACAGGTTTAATGCCTTCGCACGCCAGACCTGCGGCCAGCGTCACACTGTGCTGTTCGGCAATCCCCACATCAATATAACGTTCAGGGTGACGTTTGGCAAACTCAACCAAGCCCGAACCTTCACACATCGCAGGCGTAATGGCAAACAGCTTGGGTTCAAGCATCGCTTGATCACACAACCATTGGGAAAAAACTTGGGTATAGGTCAACGCGGCTTTCGGCTTGGGGCTGAATTGACCCGTGTCGCAATCAAACGCACTCACACCGTGATAAGCCAACGGGTTGTTTTCCGCAGGCAAAAAACCTTTGCCTTTTTGCGTCACCACATGCAAAAATTGCGGCCCCGTCAACCCCTGCATATTGGTCAACGTTTTGATTAATAACGGTAAATTGTGGCCATCAATCGGCCCGATATAATTAAACCCCAGCTCTTCAAACAGCGTCCCGGGTGCAATCATGCCCTTAAAATGCTCTTCGGTGCGTTTGGCCAATTCCCGAAAAGTGGGCATGTGTTTTAATGCTTTTTTACTGCTTTCGCGCAAACTGGTGTAAAAATGGCTGGATAAAATACTGCTCAAATAATTGGACAACGCGCCGACATTTTCCGAAATCGACATGTCATTGTCATTCAGCACCACCAATAAATTCGCTTTTACGCCGCCTGCGTGGTTCAAAGCTTCGAACGCCATGCCTGCGGTCATTGCGCCATCGCCAATAATCGCCACTGTTTTGCGCGTTTGCTTTAAAAAATCATGCGCCAACGACATGCCCAACGCCGCGCTGATGGATGTGCTGGAATGGCCGACCCCAAACGCATCATAGGGGCTTTCATTGCGGCGCGGAAAACCCGAAATTCCACCTTGTTGGCGAATATGCGCCATCGCTTCGCGCCGTTCGGTTAAAATTTTATGGGTGTATGCTTGGTGGCCAACATCCCAAACCAAGCGGTCATGGGGGGTGTTGAAGACATAATGCAAAGCCAGCGTTAATTCGACTGTGCCTAAATTGGAAGCCAAATGCCCCCCCGTTTTGCTCAATGTGGTTAATAAAAACTGACGAATTTGTTGGGCTAAAGCCAACAATTGGGCTTCGTTCACAGACCGCAATTGTTGAGGGGTGTTTAGGGTTTTAAGCAGGGTATCATCGCGGTGTTGTTTCATAAGACGATTTCAAAAATCCGTTGATTATACGCTGGAATGGCGACAGAAATAAACTTATCATAAAGGGATGATGAATGCAGGCTGTTGATTAAAACAACAAAGCCACGGTTTTGACTTGGGCATAAACCCTTTTTTTTGGAACTAAATCCAATAAAACCATTGATTTACGGGTAATGCGCGCTAAAATTAGCACTGAATTGAGCAACAAGCGCACCACCACTTGTGCGTTGTCCAATACTTGAATGGCTTCCACTTGGGCGGGAAAAATATTGAGGATGCTGGTGTGTGGCTGTTGGGTTAAAGTCAAGCTGACATCACGCGCCAACAGCCGCAAGCGCACCGGTTGGCCAATGGCCAGATTTTTATGCGCCACGCTGAAACGCCCGCCTGCAAAATCAAGATAAGTCAGGTGATAATCTGTGTCGTGTGCCGCCACCGTGGCTTCAATCAAACTTTCGGCTTCTTGACTTTGTGCCAAAGGTAAAGCCAAACAAGTGAGCAAGTCATTGATTTTTCCGACAGCTTGAATTTTTCCTGCGGCCATTAAAGCCAAATAATCGGCAATTTGAGCCACTTCATCGGCACAATGGCTGACATAAATCACGGGAATGGCCAGTTCTTTGGCCAATGTTTGGATATAGGGCAAAATCTCTTGTTTGCGCGTGGCATCCAACGCCGCCAGCGGTTCATCCATCAACAACACCGACGGACTGACCGCCAATGCCCGCGCAATCGCCACCCGTTGGCGTTCGCCGCCTGACAATTGCACAGGTTTGCGGGTCAACAGCGGTTCGATGTCCAGCAAAGCAATCACTTGCGCCAAGCTGATTTTGCGTTGTTTTTTAGCAATACGTTCAAAGCCATAGCACAGATTGCGATAAACGGTTAAATGCGGGAATAAACGGGCTTCTTGAAACACATAGCCCAAAGGCCGCCGATGGGTGGGCAAAAAATAACCCGCTTGTTGCCAAACGCAATCACCCAATTGAATATGACCGCTGGCAGGGCGTTCTAAACCTGCCAATACGCGCAACAGCGTGGTTTTGCCACAGCCTGACGCGCCAAACAACGCGCTGATACCCGCATCGGGCAAGGTTAAATCAATATCCAGCTTAAAATCATCGCGTTGCAATTGAAACTGCACAATCATCATGGCTCCCCCGCAAAAAGTATTCTTTCCGTTTGGAATAATTATCGCATACCCGTTTTGCCTTAATTATTTAACACACAAGAACATGGACGTAAACAATGGCCAAACGAACTGCAAAACAAGAGACAAGAACACCTGAAAGATTAAAAATACATTATCAAATTGAGAAACAACTGGCCAACCGCTTACACCAAGCGAGCAAAGAACAGCGGAAAACATTATACACCGAAGTTTATAATGAACTGTTTCAACAGGTTGAGGATCATCCGCAATTGACCCGCAAAAAAACCGCTGAGGAACAATTTAAAGAAACCGTCAGCGACCCGATTAAAATGCTGCGCCCTTTTTTAACCCGCGACAGCCATTTTTTGGAAGTGGGTGCGGGTGATTGCGCGTTGTCATTGTATGTTGCCCAACAAGTGCGCCAAGTGTATGCGGTTGATGTCAGCGACACCATTACGAATGGTATTGAAATTCCTGACAATTTTAAATTAATTTTATCCGATGGTTGCAATATTCCTGTTGTAGAAAACAGCATTGATGTGGTGTATTCCAATCAATTGATGGAACATTTGCACCCAGACGACGCTTTGGAACAATTATACAATATTTTCAATGTGTTAAAGCCAAACGGGGTTTATTTGTGCATCACCCCCAACCGCTTGAATGGGCCACATGATATTTCACGGTATTTTGACCGTGAAGCCACAGGCTTTCACTTAAAAGAATACACGGTAACAGAGCTTAAAGCCTTATTTCAACAAGCGGGTTTTGCCAAAACCAAGCTGTATGTTGGCGGCGCAAGTCATTATTTTCAATGGCCTGTCTGGCCCACCATTTTTTGCGAAAAGATTTTGCAAAAACTGCCCTTCAATGGGCGAAAAAAAATTGCCACCCGTCGATTAATCCGTGGTTTCATCAACGTGCGTTTGATCGCGTTTAAATTAAAATGACTTTGTGCCTTTGATGTTCTACACTTAAAAACACCGTTAAACACAGGAGAAAACTCATGCGATACGTTTTAAAATTATTGATGGCAATCAGTGTGTTATTTATCCCTACCGCTTATGGCTTGGATAAATTTATCGATTTTGCCGACACCAGCGCATTACAATTGAATGGCGCAGCCCAAGTTTTGGCCACGACGGATGGCCAAGTGTTGCGGCTAACCCCCGCAATCATGTCACAATCAGGCAGCGCGTTCAGCAAAGCCATGGTCAATGCGGCGGATTTCAGCACTTTTTTTAAATTCAGAATCACCGAAGCAGGCGGCTCGTTGTTTGATTGCAATAAAGACGCGGGTGCAGACGGCATTGTGTTTGTGGTGCAATCGGTCAGCTCCAGCATCGGCGGCGGTGGTGAAGGCATTGGCTATAAAGGCATTGGGCAAAGTGTTGGGGTTGAGTTTGATACATGGTGCAATGAAGCCAACCATGACCCCAGTTCCAACCATGTGGCGATTGACCTCAACGGCGTGGTTGACCACGGCGAAGGTTCGCCTGTCGCGGCCAATGTCGCAGGTCGCTTTGATGACGGCGATGTTTGGTATGCGTGGATTGACTACAAAGACCGCACCTTAGAAATTCGTGTCAGCCCAAATTTGCAACGCCCTGTTCACGCTACGCTCAGCAATGTGTTGGATATTCCTCAAATTTTAGGTGTAAACGATGCTTATGTTGGCTTCACTTCAGGCACGGGCTTGGATTATGGTCATCATGACATCTTGGCTTGGGAATACCGTGATCACTTTGCCCCTGTTGCAGGCGAATGCAGTGAAGAAATTTTAGCCCAAGTGCGCGAAGAAACCCGCGCCGCTTGTCGTGCAGACCCTGCCTCTTGTGATATTGAAGTCGCAGGCCAAGCCGTCACCTTAAGCCAAGATTTAAAATTACACATTCCATTGGTGTTATATGATATTGGTTTTGGCATCACCTTGCCCTTGTCAGCAGATTTGTCGTTTGTGCCACAAGGCAATAATACCTTCTGGTTCCGCTTGGATGATTTCAAAATATTGGCTACGCCCAAATAAACACAGAATGGACTGGCCAAAAGCCTGTCAGGTCATCAGCTTGACAGGTTTTTTTTGGTCTGTCCTTTTGCTACAATGCCCCTTTTATTTTTGGGTAACAACCATGAATGTGTCGCAATGGATTCGCCCTGAAATACGGGACTTATCCGCTTATCATGTTCCCGATGCACAACACCTGATTAAACTGGATGCCATGGAAAATCCGTATCATTGGGATGAACCAACCCTCAAATTGTGGTTGCAGACCATGGCCAAAACCGCTGTTAATCGTTACCCTGATGCCCATGCGATTGAATTAAAACAACAGCTTAAAAAAAGCATGGTCGTGCCAGAGGGTTCGGCGACGATTTTAGGCAATGGCTCAGATGAATTGATTCAGATATTGATGCTGGCGATGGCGGGCGATGGCCATAAAATTTTGACCCTAGAACCCAGTTTTGTGATGTATAAAATGCTGGCCACCATCACAGGCATGGAATACCTTGGCATCTCTTTGAATCAACAAGATTTTTCACTCAATTTGCCTGCGTTTTTGCAGGCGATTGAACAACACCAACCCGCGTTGATTTTTCTTGCCTACCCCAACAACCCGACAGGCAACTTGTTTGATGTGAGCGCGATTGAACGCATTTTGCGCGCCGCGCACGGTTTTGTGGTCATTGATGAAGCGTATGCCGCGTTTGCTGACCACAGTTTTATCGACAAATTGCCGTTGTATTCAAATTTATTGGTGATGCGTACCGTTTCCAAAATAGGGTTGGCGGGTTTGCGTATCGGCTTGTTGGCGGGCGCGCCCGATGTTATTGCCGAATTGGAAAAAGTGCGCTTACCCTATAATATCAATGTGTTATCTCAAGTCACCGCATTGTTTGCCTTACAACAAGCCCCTTTAGCACAACAAACGGCACAAATTTGCCACGACCGACAACAGCTTTTTGCCGAACTGACTCAACTCAGAGGTGTTGCGGTTTGGCCAAGCCAAGCCAATTTTTTGTTGTTGCGCGTCAACCACGCACAACAGGTTTTTAACCAATTGAAACAACAGGGTATTTTGATCAAAAATTTACACGGCAGTCATCCGCTGTTAGACAACTGCTTGCGGGTGACTGTGGGTAAACCTGAAGAAAATCAACAATTTTTAACCGCTTTACGCGAAATTGTGGCCAACCATGGTTGACAGGCAACAACTCATGACGTTGACCGCCATACAAAAAGAAAAATTGATTCAAGTGGGTTTGTCGGTCATCGACATCGAAAGCCAAGCGGTGGCGCGCTTGCGTCGCTCAATTGATGACCATTTTGCCCAAGCGTGTCAATATCTGTTGGCTTGTCAAGGTCGGGTGGTGGTCATCGGCATGGGTAAATCAGGCCACATCGGCGGGAAAATCGCCGCCACCTTGGCCAGCACAGGCACGCCTGCGTTTTTTGTGCATCCTGCCGAAGCGTGTCATGGCGATTTGGGCATGATTACCGATCAAGATGTGGTGTTGGCCTTGTCCAATTCAGGCAATACCAGTGAAATTTTGCAATTATTGCCCTTAATCAAACGCTTAGCCATTCCGCTTATCAGTTTGACGGGCGATGTGCAATCAACTTTGGCGCGTGCCGCCACGGTCAATATGGATGTCGGGGTAGAAAAAGAAGCCTGCCCTTTGGGGCTTGCGCCAACTGCCAGCACCACCGCCGCCTTGGTGATGGGCGATGCGTTGGCGGTTGCCTTGCTCAAAATTCGTGGTTTCAGCGCGGATGACTTTGCTTTTTCGCATCCTGCGGGTCGCTTGGGTAAACGTTTGTGGTTGCAGGTGGGCGATTTGATGCACCATGGTGAGCGCGTGCCGAAAGTGTTGGATAACACGCCGCTGGATGAAACCTTGCTGGAAATGAGCCGCAAAGGCTTGGGATTGAGCGCGGTTGTCGATGCGGATAATCGGTTGCTGGGCATTTTCACCGATGGCGATTTACGCCGCACGCTGGATTTTGGCTATAATGTTCATCAAACCACCATCAATCAAGTGATGAGCCAAAAACCCAAAACGGTCAAAGCCAACGAATTGGCGATTAATGCGCTGGATTTGATGCAACGCCATAAAATCAGCGGTTTATTGGTGGTTGATGACAGGCACCATTTAATCGGCGCGCTACACATGCACGATTTGTTGCGGGCAGGGTTGTGAAGCATTCCCGCTCACGCGGGAAAAGGGCGGCCCAGCTTATGTTTGTCTGCGCCGTCCGCTGCTGTAGATGCCGAGAAAAATGCCACCAAAACTGATCAGCAAGGGCATTAAACCGATGTTGATAAATTTCATGGTGCCTTCCAAACCTTCGATGTCTTTTTGCAATTCGTGTTGCACTTGACGCAGTTCTTTGCGAATTTTCAGTTGTTCCGCACGAAAACCGCTGATGGCTTGCTGTTGTTCTAAGCTCAGTTTGAGTAGGCCACTGTCTTGTTTTTGGTTTTGCAACTCATTGATTTTCTGTTCAGTTTGGGTTAAACGCGCTTGCAGTTCTTTTTCTTTGGCACGAAATTTTTGTTCTGCCGCCCGTTTGATTTCCGCCACTTTGGTGAACGGACGGTCGGCATTGCCGCGATTGCGCACGCTGATTAAGTCACTGCTACCGCTCAAGTTGTCCAGCGCGTTGACCACAAAACTGGCGTTGGCGGCGTTGGGAATGGCGACGCGTTGGCCAAGGAAGTTTTGTACTTGCACCCAAAATTGATCTTCCAGCATATCGGTGTCGGCAATGACAATCACGCTGGCATTTTCTTTGGCTTCTTTCAAAGCAGGTGTTTTGTCGTCTTCTTTGCTTTCTTTGTCTTTGTCATCGGCTTTTTCAGCTTTGGGTTTGCCATCAGGAAACGCAGTTTTGAATTTGCCTGTCACTCTGGCCGCAATGATAAAATCTTGGCCTTCGGCTTTGAAATCTTGCGCCAAAGCAACAGGGTCAGCCAACATGCCCAGTTTGCTGGTGTCAACTTGCATTGCGCTATCGCCTGAATGCAACAGCGGTGTGACGGTAAAGCCCGTGTTTTCTTTGGCGATTAAACGGCCTGCCGAAGCCACGCCGATGGCTTCTAAATGGGCGGTGATGATGTCTTCGCTGTTCATGTTGTCTTCATTCAAAGTCAGCCACACAGGGTAATCAATGACCACACTGCGCCCGTCTTTATTGGCACGCACTTTTTTCGCGGTTTTCATGTCGCCCACCACTTTGCCCGATACCAGTTCTAAACCCCAAGCCGTCAGCAATTTATCCAGCTCGGAATTGCGTGGGGCTTGCATGGCGGCAAACGGATTTTTTGGGTCGCTCGTGGGTTGGTCGGCTTCAGAATAGGGGTCAACAAACACCAAGGTGTGGCCGCCTTTCAATACATATTGGTCAATCGCATATAACGTGCGCTCGGTCAAACCTTTGGGATGCACCAGCATCAACACATCAATGTCGGCAGGAATTTGCTCGCTGTCGGTTGCCAAAGTCTGCACGTCAAACAACTCATTGATTTGACTTACAATCATCCAAGGTTGTTGTGTTTCGCTTTGTTGCATGAAAGAGGCGGGATCGCCTTGAATGGGCAAAGCACTCATGATGCCGACCACCCGTTTTTTGGGATAAGCCAAGCGGTAAATCAATTGGGTGATGTCATATTCTAAAAATTCTTCGCGGTTGGGTTGGAAGAAAGTGATGGTTTCTTCATCATCAATGGCATTGTTGCCAACCAAACCAAAATAAAACGTGGTGTTGGCTGTATCCACGGCTACGCCTTGTAAACCATAGCCCACGGCGCGGTCTTCTTCTTCGGAAAAAGGTTCTGGGTCAAGGATTTGCAATACGATTTTGCCTTGGGCTTCGCGTTGGTATTCTTCCAACAGCTCTTTGACCCGAACAGTATAATTGCTGATACCCGTCAACGTGGTGGCCAGTTTTTCCGACACATAAAAGCGCAACGTGATGGGTTCAGGCAAACTTTGCACGATGTTTTTTGAGCCTTGCGACAACGTATAAATGTTGCCGTCGGTTAAATCCGCCCGTACCGATTTGAACAACACATTGCTGAGGATGTTGACCGTCAAAAATAAAGCGAGTGCCACCAGTAAGCCACTGCCTGCCAACAGTTTTTTCATTGCTATTGTTTTCATGCTAATCTGCCTTTTTCATTTCAATCATCAATACGGTTGCGAACAACCAAAACGCCATCAACGAAACAAAATAAATGAGGTCGCGCACATCAATCACCCCTTTGCTGATGGCATTAAAATGGGTGAGAAAACTCAAAGAACTGATGGCGTTTAACAAAATTTGCGGCAACCAGCCTGTGAAAAAATCCAACACCATCGGGAAACCGCTGAGAATGAACAACAAACACACCACTACGCTGAGAATAAACGCAATCACTTGGTTTTTGGTCAATGCCGACATACACGAACCGATGGCCAAAAAACCGCCCGCCATCAACAAACTGCCCAAATAACCCGCGAAAATCACCGAATTATCAGGATCACCCAAATAATTGACCGTTATCCACATCGGGAAGGTTAAAAACAACGCAATCGCGGTAAATGCCCATGCGGCCAAAAATTTGCCCAACACCGCATCCCAGAGCGTGATGGGCAAGGTCAACAACAATTCAATTGAGCCGCTTTTGCGCTCCTCTGCCCACAAACGCATGGCCAACGCGGGAATCAAAAACAAGTATAACCACGGATGAAAATTAAAAAATGGCATTAAATCCGCCTGTCCGTGGGCAAAAAAACTGCCCAGATAAAACGTAAAAATACCGCTGAGCAGCAGAAAAATCACAATAAAAACATAGGCAATCGGCGTGGCGAAATAACTGAATAATTCACGCTGAAAAAGCACGGTTAGGTTGTTTTGCATATTAAATAAATCCTCGTTATTACAATGATATAACTGGGTTGATGACATTGAAGTTTTCAATCCAGTCAAAATCTTTAGTATTGGCAGTGACCAATGTATATTTATGAATTAATGCAGTTGCACCAATTAAGGCATCGCCTAAAGACATTTTACGTTGTTGACGTAATTGAATTGCCTGTTCAATAATTGTGTCAGACAATGGTAATATTGGGAAACTATTAAAAAACAGTTCCAATTTTTGTTGTTTATCCCTGGTTAATTGATGATAACCTAAAACTTCAATTTTACTGATTATAGAAATAATGGGTAGCTGCTGCTGTGCCAAAAAAGACCGCACCATATCATATTCAGGCTCTGTCGCATAAATAATAATATTACTGTCTAATAACATTATTTAACCATTTCTAAATGGAAGTTTACGGTCTTGGCGCATTTCACGTTGCCATGCAATGGGATCTTTAATGCCCAAACCACCATTATCAGCAATGTCTTGTAGCATTTTTACCATTTTTTGCCCTTGTGACAATGTTGATTTTTCTTTTTTCTGCACATGAGGAAATTGGCAAATAATGTTAAAAACCAAGTCCAAATATTTTTCATCAAGTTGATCAATTTCAGCCTTTAATTGCGTTCTTGCAATCATATCTCACCTAAATGATTTGGGTAATTTTATGAAACACTTCATCCAATCGGCCGCGTTCAACGTGCATTTCCAACACATTCCATTGTTGGTCACGGCTGCATTGGCTGATGTCTTTGATAATGCTGCAGTTATTTTGTGGAAACAGGCGGTATTGTAAAATGTCATCGTTTTCGATTAAGGTTTCCCAGCAAGCTATATCGTTGATTTTAAGTAAGTTTTCCCGTACTTTTTCTGCTTGTTCGGTTTTGGCGTTTAAGGTTAAGGTCACTGCATTGTGGTATTTAGACTGTGCTTCTAATTCAGCAGGCGTGCCGTCAACGACGATTTTGCCATTGGCGATGATGATGGCACGGCTACAAACGGCCTGGACTTCTTCTAAAATGTGGGTGGATAAAATGATGACTTTTTCTTTGGCCATGTCACGGATCAGTTGGCGCACTTCGTATTTTTGGTTGGGGTCTAAACCGTCGGTCGGTTCGTCTAAAATCAATACATCGGGGTCGTGTAAAATCGCTTGCGCCAAGCCCACGCGGCGTTTGTAGCCTTTGGATAAGGTGTCAATGGTTTGGTTGGCCACGCTGTGTAGATTGACCTGTTCAATGATTTTGTTGACCCGTTGTTTTTTGTGTTCGCCGTGAAACCCGCGAATTTCGGCGATGAAATCTAAAAATTGTTTGGCCGTCATGTCAGGATAAGCGGGCGCACCTTCGGGCAAATAGCCAATTTGGCGTTTAACCGCCAAGGGATTGTTGCCAATGTCTGCCCCGCCCACGGTGATTTGGCCACCGCTGGGTGATAAAAACCCTGTGATCATTTTCATTGTGGTGGATTTGCCCGCGCCATTGGGGCCTAGAAAGCCCAAAACTTCGCCGCGTTTGACTTCAAATGAAATGTTGTCAACTGCGGTAAATACACCAAACAGTTTGCTTAAATTCTGAATTTTTACCATGGTTTCCATTGGGTTGTCTCTTTTTTCTGTTGGATTGGAAAAATAATCATAGATTGATAGGGCTGATTTTTTGAATATCAAGTTCAGTGGGTCGTTTTGATTTCAGGTTCAACCCGCAGTTTGATGATCGCCCGTTCGCTGGCTTTTTCCACGGTGAAACACCAGCCGTGCATGACAATGTTTTCGCCTTCTTTGGGGATGTGGCGAATGCGCGACAACACCAAACCGCCGATGGTGTGGGCTTCATGGGTGGGCAATTGAATGTTCAACACGTCGTTGGTTTCGGAAATGGGTACACGCGAATCAATGATATAGGTGTCTTTGTCGAGCATTTCAAAAATGCGCCGCCGTTTGGGCAAATATTCTTCAAAATCATAGCCCACATCAATTTCACCCACCACTTCTTCTAAAATGTCTTCCAGTGTGATTAAACCGATGGCTGAGCCAAATTCATCGACCACAATGGACATATGGTCATCGCGTTCGCGCAAAATGGGCAATAATTCATCGACTGTTTGCAATGGCGAGACATAATGAGCGGGCTGCATCAGTTTTTTGATGTGTAAATCGGACAATGTTTTGTCCATTAAATCCCATGTGGTGATGGTTAAAACGCCAATCACGTTGCTGATATTGCCTTGATAAACAGGCAGGCGATTATAACCGTGGCGACGAATCATGCTGATGGCATCACTGGTGGACATGTTGCGGTTTAATGCGACGATTTCCGCAACGGGAATCATTACTTCACCGACAGGGGTGTCGGCAAAACGAATGGCGCGGCGAATACGGCCACGGTCGAACGCATCGACATGGGAACCGCGTTCGGCCATGTCGACAATGCTGCGCAATTGTTCGCGGGTGATGTACATGTCTTTGCTGCTGCCTTTATCGCCGACTAAAAACGTGGCCATGCGCGCCACTTTGGAAAAAATAAACACGATAGGGTACAACAACATTGAGGCAAAACGCAAAGGATAAATGATGATGGTGACCAATTGGTCAGACAGTTGTTGATAAACACTTTTGGGAACAATTTCACCAAAAATCAACAAGAAGGGCGTGAAAAGTAAAAATGACAACAAATCGCCTTTTGCACCAAAGTGGTCAATCATCCAAATGGTTCCCAATGAAGTCAAAGTGACTGTGGAAATATTAGTGCCAACCAACGTGGTGCCAAGCAACACATGGGGCTGATTTAACTGCTCAATCACCAGTTTCGCGCCTTTATCGCCTTGGCGTGATTTGTGCCTAAGCTTGAGCTTGTCGGCATTGACCATGGCGATTTCCGAGCCTGAAAAAAAGCCTTTAAGCAGCAATAAAAACAGCATAAGAAAGCCGCCCCATAAAATATCCACGATGGATGCCATGTTTTTTCCTTAAGGTTAATTAAATAGCAGTATAACTTTATTCTGTCTTCCATTATTTGGAGATGTGGTATTATAGCCTTTCTTTCACCATTGGATGTTGTCATCAATTCGTCATATTCGCTTGTTATGCTTAATTTTACCTGATTAAGTGCTATCGTTTTAACTCTCAATCACCTACACATTTATTTAAATTTTATCATTCGCTTAAAATAAACAATAAAACCAAAAGATTATAAACCCTCATGTCAGTATTAACCCAAGAAAAGGATATTTTAATGCAGTACGTTTTTTCATTTAACGAAGGTGACGGCAAAGACAAACAATTGTTGGGTGGCAAAGGAGCCAATTTATGCGAAATGACGCAAATTGGTTTGAATGTTCCCCCCGGTTTTGTCATCAGCACCGCCACTTGTTTGAAATATTTAGAAAAAAAAGAATTGCCTAAAAGTTTAATGAAACAAGTCAAACAACAAATTGACGATTTAGAGCAAAAAACAGGCAAAAGTTTTGGCAAAGGCCACAACCCGCTGTTGGTGTCGGTGCGTTCAGGTTCAGCCATGTCCATGCCGGGCATGATGGACACCATTTTAAATTTGGGTTTAAACCAAAAAACCTTGCCCGCGCTCATCAAACAAACAGGTGATGAACGCTTTGCTTATGATGCTTTTCGCCGTTTTATCCAATTGTTTGGCAAAGTGGTGCTGGGCATTGGCGATGAACGCTTTGATTTAGAATTTTCTAAAGTCAAAAAACAAGCCAAAGTCAGCAAAGACGTGGAGTTATCCGCCAAACATCTGAAAAAAATCAGTGAGTTATTTTTATCGGTGGTGGAACAAGAAACAGGCGAACCCTTTCCCGAAGATGTACATGTGCAATTAGAATTGGCGATTCAAGCGGTGTTCAAATCATGGATGGGCAAACGCGCCATTGACTACCGCCGCGAATTCAAAATCACCCCCGCCATGGCCAATGGCACAGCGGTCAACGTGGTCACCATGGTGTTTGGCAACATGGGAAACGATTCTGCCACAGGCGTGGCGTTTACCCGCAACCCTGCAACAGGTGAAAACACCTTGTTTGGCGAATATTTGACCAATGCCCAAGGTGAAGACGTGGTGGCAGGCATTCGCACCCCCAAACCTGTGATGGAAATGGCCACCGAAATGCCTGAAATGTATTGCCAATTGGTGGATTTGCGCGACAAATTAGAAGCCCATTATCATGAAGTGCAAGACTTTGAATTTACAATTGAAAAAGGCATTTTATACTGTTTGCAAACCCGCAACGGCAAAATGAACACCACCGCCATGGTGCGCACGTCAGTGGAAATGGTCAACGACGGCTTAATCAGCAAAAAAGACGCGATCAAACGGGTGAAAGCCGAATCTTTAGACCAAGTGTTACACCCTTGTATTGACCCCAGCCACAAAGCCACACCCTTGGCCACAGGCTTGGCCGCCTCCCCCGGGGCAGCTTCGGGCCAATGCGTGTTTGATGCCGACAAAGCCGAACTGTTGGGGCGTGCGGGTAAAAAAGTGATTTTGGTGCGCGAAGAAACCAAACCCGAAGACATTCACGGCTTTTTCGCTTCACAAGGCATTTTAACCTCACGCGGCGGCAAAACCTCACACGCCGCTGTGGTGGCACGCGGCATGGGCAAAGCTTGCGTGGCAGGGGCAGAAGGCATTGAAGTGGATGTGGTCAAACGTCAAGCCATCATCGGCGACAACGTGCTGAACGAAGGCGACATCATCACCATCGACGGCGGCACGGGCGCGGTGTATTTGGGCGAATTACCCATGATTGAAGCCCACTTTTCCACAGAGCTGAAAACATTGTTGTCGTGGGCGGATGAATATGCCAGTTTGAAAATCATGGCCAATGCCGACACCCCAGAAGCCGCATTACAAGCCAAAGAATACGGTGCCATGGGCATTGGTTTGTGTCGCACCGAGCGCATGTTCAATGCGTCAGAGCGGTTGCCTGTGGTGGTTGACATGATTTTGGCCAACAACTTGGAAGAACGCCAACATGCTTTGGATTTATTATTGCCGATGCAACGCGAAGATTTCAAACAATTGTATACCACGATGTCGCCCAACAGCGTGACCATTCGCCTATTGGATCCGCCGATTCACGAGTTTTTGCCCAATGAAAAAACCTTGGAAGCGGAATTGACCATCTTGGCCAAATACCGCGAAGATTTACAAGGCAAACGCATTGTGTGCAACACCTTGCCGTTGTTAAACCACAGCTTGAGTTTGTCCAATGACCAATTGGCTGGCTTGGACAAAGAAGTTGACACAGTGGATGCGACCATCGCCAAAAAACAACAAATGCTGCAAAAAGTGCGGGAATTATTTGAAGTCAATCCGATGCTGGGCCACCGTGGCGTGCGCTTGGGCATGACGTATCCCGAAATTTATGTGATGCAAATTCGCGCCGCATTGGAAGCAGAAGCGGAGTGCATCAAAGAAGGCATTGAAGTGCATCCTGAATTAATGATTCCCCAAGTGTGTACCGCGCATGAATTGATGCCCATCAAAGAAAACGTTGATGCGATTAAAAAACAAGTCGAAAACTATTATGGGATTGAACTCAATTTTAAATTCGGCACCATGATTGAAGTGGTGCGCGCTTGTATGCGTTCCAAAGAATTGGCGGGTATTGCTGAATTTTTCTCGTTTGGTACCAATGACTTAACCCAAGCCACTTTTTCATTTTCGCGTGAAGATGCCGAAAATAAATTCTTGCCCTTGTACAACGAAATGGGCATCCTACAAGACAACCCGTTTGAAGTGCTGGACACATTGGGGGTTGGTCGCTTGATGAAACTCAGCGTTGAATGGGGACGCAAAGTGCGCCCTGATTTGAAAGTGGGCATTTGTGGCGAACAAGGTGGACATCCACAATCCATTGAATTTTGTAATAAAATTGGCTTGAACTACGTTTCTTGCTCCGCCCCTCGCATTCCCATCGCCCGTTTAGCCGCCGCGCAAGCTGCGTTATAACCCTGCCTTGGCGCGTTCATAGCGCGCCAATAAATTTTCGCTTTTTCT
>DYSU01000052.1 GCA_020726335.1 Thiomargarita sp.
GGGCATTCGGTGATCGCCTTGACGGGCCCCAGCGGTTGCAGGAAAGACAGCGTTGCACCGTCTTTCAAGGTCATTTTCCCTTCATAAGCAGTGCTGTAGGGAGGTTTGGTGGTGTCGCTGAGGTCAGTGATCGCCAATGTCCTGCCACTGGAGCCTGTGCCGTTATCGAGGAACAAGTGGTTGCCTGACAGACCTGCAAACGAAACCGCATCGCTGTTATCGTCTAATCCCCGCTTTAACTCAAACAATGTTGCTGACTTGGGGTCGCATGAAGTCCCCTCGCCTTGGCGTGCAGTTACCCGAATGTCTTCGCCCACTGCGTCCGTGGGCACTGTCGTCTGGACGAGGTATTTGCCGTAAGCATAACAAGTGCTGGTATCGGACTCCTGAATAATGGGGGATTCAGTGCCTTCGATGCCGTAAGGCGTACCCGCTGCCCACAGGGGGAATGGCGTTAACACGGCGCATAGCCCAGTCAATGGGACCGAGCGTAGCGTATTCGTGTGTATGGCAAATGATTTCATTGAAAATATTCTTTAAATTTAATGGGCTAGGTTCGTTCACGCGCACGTGGGGAATACTGCAAGCGCATTCTCCTGATTTATCTGATAAAAGTCAAGCCTTCTTTTTCTGCCGAGAAAACCATGCTTTTTTTGTTAAAAAACAACTCCTTAAGGCCTAGGTTGGACGCTTTGACGCATCCACTCCATGGGGTTGTTCATATTGTGATTCATAATCCCCATATCATTGCGCATGTCATTGACATTGCGCGTCATGATGCCCATGTTTTGGGTCAACAGATAAAAATTGTGATCCATATTTTTCATATACACGGTCACGTCATTAAAATTTAATCCCATCTGACCCATGGTTTGGTTCATGCTTTTCATGTCACCCGCCATTTGTTTTACATCACCTTTCATGCTGTCTACCGACAACGCCATATGGGCCATATTGGTGTCCATATGCGATATATAACCGCTCATATCGTGCATGTCAGGTTGCATTTTCGCCATATAGTCACTCATGCCCGCCATGTCATCGACAATCTGACCAATCACCACCGAGCCGACAAGACCGCCCACAACAATGCCAATAACAGTGATGATCAACCAAATGCGGCCTCTGGTTTGTTGATTTTTCAGCAATTTTTCGCGGTCATCAAAATCTTTGCGAATTTCCAACAACAATTGGTTATTGACTTTAATCACTTCAGCCAAGCTGTCAATAATCGTTTGGCTATTTTTGTCTATCATAGGGGTTTCCTTTTGTATTAACTCATAAAAACAATAATATAGGTAATCTATAGCATGTTAGGTCATGCTTTAATGAAGACAAGCCTTAACCAAAACGACCTGCGATATAGTCTTGCGTGCGCGGGTCTTGGGTTTCACCGCTGAACAAAGTTTCAGTTTTTGCCATTTCCACACATTCGCCATCCAGAAAAAACGCGGTTCTATCGGCCAAACGGCGGGCTTGTTGCACCAAATTGGTGACTAAAATAATGCTCATTTCGTCGCGCAATTCTTTTAACACGTCTTCAATGCGCATGGTGGTCACAGGGTCAACCGCGATGGAAAATTCATCCAGCATCAACACATCAGGGTTTTGCGACAGCGCACGCGCAATGGTCAACCGCTGTTGTTGGCCACCCGACAACAAACTGCCCAGCGTGGTCAAACGGTCTTTCACCTCATCCCACAACGCAGCGCGGCGCAAACAACGCTCAACAATAATGTTCAATTCCGTTCTGCCCTGCACGCCCGACAAACGTGGTGCCAGCGCGACATTGTCATACACCGACAACGGCAAACCCACAGGCAAGGGAAACACCACACCGATGCGTTTGCGCAAGGCATAAATATTTTTCAATTGATGAATATCATGGCCGTCAAAATGAATCAAGCCGTTGACTTTCATGGTGCTGTCGAACAAATCCATGCGGTTTAAGGCTTTTAAAAACGAGGTTTTGCCCGCATTGGCAGGGCCGATGATGCCGAAAATTTCATTGGGTTTGATGCTTAAACTGATGTTGCGCAACGCGCTGTGTTGGCCATAATGAATAGACAAATCAGTCACTTGAATTTTGTCTACCATTTTTTCTTACCCCGCAAGTGCATACGCAGTGCAATTGACGCGCTGTTCATCAACAACACCATTAAAATCAACACCAAAGCCACGCCGTAGGGTAAATTTTCAGGCACATTCGGGACTTGGGTTGACACCACAAACAAATGCAGTGACAGCGCCATGGTTTGGTCAAACACCCCTTGCGGCAATATCGGCAAGAAAAACGCTGCGCCCGTGAACATGATGGGCGCGGTTTCGCCCGTGGTACGCGATACTTCCAAAATCACCCCCGTTAAAATACCACTGACCGCATTGGGCAAGACCACGCGGCGAATGGTTTGCCAACGGGTCGCGCCCATGTTCCAACACGCTTCACGAAACGCCTGCGGCACGGTTTGCAATGATTCGCGGGTGGAGACAATCACCACGGGCAAGGTCATGATGCCCAAAGTTAAACTGGCGGCTAAAATGCTGGTGCCAAATTCAAAAAAAATCACAAACGCACCCAAACCAAACAGCGCGTGGACAATCGACGGCACGCCTGCCAAATTGATAATCGCCAGATTAATCAAGCGGGTAAACCAGTTGTCAGGCGCGTATTCGCTTAAATACACCGCCGCCGCCACGCCCAGCGGCACCGACACCAACAAAGCGACACTGACCAGCCACACGGTTCCCAACAGTGCGGGAAAAATCCCGCCTGCGGTCATGCCTTCGGTTGGGCTGGCGAATAAAAATTCAATCGACAAGACTGACCCGCCTTTATAAATCAAAGTGCTTAAAATAATCAGCACGGGTAAAATCAGCAAAGCCGTCATGGTGATAAACAACAGCCGAAACAGTTTTTCCGTGCGTTGATCGTTTTGATTGCGTTGGGTTGCGGCAAACATACCTCACTCCTTTTTGATTAGTGGGTCACTTTAACCAACGATGATGACAACATCAGCGCAAAGCCAAGTGCATTATAAATAAACGGCTGGCTCTAGCAATGGTTTGTAGATCAACAGCCGCTGTCACAGTTCGATGCCATAACGGTTGGCCAGCATTTCGCCGTGGCTTTGTAGCTCATCCAGCAATTTTTGTTGTTCAATCTGGGGATTTTCAGCGCGTAATTGTTGAATTTGTTGAAAATATTCTGCTAACGTGATATTGCCACCGCCCGTTTTTTGGCTGAGGCGTTGGCGACAAAATTCATTCCATTGTTGTTGCTCAGCCAAATTGAGGCTGTCGGGCGCATTGCGGGCGCGATAGCGAAACAACAGCGCGGGCAAACGGGCATCAAAAAAATCCAGTTTCATGCGCGCCAATTGTGCAGGCGGGGTTTGCTGCACTTTACGAATTTTTTCTTTATCGTCATCGTTAAAAAAACCGTGATAAAGCTGGTGTTCCACATCGCTGTCAGCATAATCAGGTTGTTGAAAAATCTGAATTAATTTTTCTACAATCGCAGGCCGCGCTTGGCGCAATTGTTCGGCATGGTGCTGACATTGTGCCACATCCAAATGCAAGCGTTCAATACTGGCGGCATCCAACGTGGTCAACGGCGCGATGGCGGGGCATTTGTTCAAATGAATGCCTTTTAAATGCAGGCGCGGTTCATCCGCGCTCAGCGCATCGTTGGCGGTGAACAGGCGATAACGCAGGGTTTTGACATCCAGTTGCAATAAATCAGCGGGCGAATAACGCACATCATAGGCAATGATTTTATTGCGATTAAAGCTGTCTCGCCACAGCGGCAACAGCAAACTGGTGTGCAAATGGACGTTGCTGAGCATTCCCGAGCTGTGAACTTGTAAATCGCCAAACAATTGCAGTTGTGGTTCTATTTTCTTTTTGTGACGTAAATCAAACAGATAAGCATACAAGCGCGGTTGTTTTTGTTTGACCAAGCGCGCCATGGCAATGCTGGCGTGAACATCGGCCAAAGCATTGTGGGCGTTGTCGTGGGCGATATGGTTGGCTTGGGTCAGCGTTTCTAGGCGAAAATCAGGACTGCCGTCCGCGTGGTTGGGCCATGCAATGCCTTCGGGACGCAAAGCGCGGGTCATGCGCAACATGTCGATGATGTCCCAGCGAGAATTGTCTGCCTCCCATTCACGCGCATAGGGGTCGATAAAATTGCGATAAAAGCCGTAACGGCTGAATTCATCATCGAAACGGAGGCTGTTATAGCCCACGCCACAGGTGTACAGCAGGGCCAATTCTTGGTGAATTTGGCGAATAAAATCGGCTTCTGGCAAACCGTGGGCATTGGCGTATTGCGGGCTGATGCCTGTGACCAACACCGCTTGCGGATGGGGCAAGACATCGGGCGAGAGTTGACAATAAATGTTCAGCGGTTGGCCGATGATATTTAAATTTTCATCGGTGCGCAAGCCTGCAAACTGCATTGCGCGGTCGGCTTTGGGGTCAAGCCCCGTGGTTTCGTAATCGTGCCAATATAATGTTTTCATCAGTCGTTGGGTTCAATGCTGCGCAATACAAAACACACGTGTTGCGGTTCGTTGTGGGTTAATTTTAAGCGATAGCCCGTGTGCAAAGTTTGTTTGGCGGCGTGATACAAGCCAATGCCAAAGCCATCGCGTGATGGCACAGAACGTTCCAATAAAATGCGCTCAATGTTGGCGGGAATCGCACTGCCATCATCGCACACTTGCAATGACACCTTGTTTTCACTGCTGTTCAAGGTGACATAAATATTGATTTGCGGCTCACGGTTGCGTTTGTTCAACGCATTTTCAAGCAAATTTTCAGCAATATTATCAAATAAATCCTCGGGGATTTCACTGTTCCACAAAATATTTTCGACAAAATGGATGTTGCGCTTGTGATAACGGGCGTTGAGGTTTTTCCACCAATGGCGAATCGGCGCGCTTTTATAACTGGTTTGTTCAGGTTTTTGCAATTTGTCTAAAGTTAATTTAAGTCGTTGACTTAAAAGAGGAATTTGATTTTGCAACAAACGTTGGGTTTCGCCAAAACTGGAAGGCTCAACGATTTCAATCGCGGCGGTGATGTTGTGCAGCGATTGAATCAAATTTTTGATGTCGTGGGTCAGTTTTGCCCCTGTTTCATGCACCGCCTGTAAATGGGCTTGATGCGCCAATTCCTCTTCGCGCCGTTTGGCTTGATGAAAATATTCCAGTAATTGAATCAATAACTTAACATGCGCATAATGGGTGCCGCTCATGCGTTGCGCGGTGTGAACGCTGACTTTCAACGACTGCGGATTGAACACCACTTGATAGCGGCTTTCTTGCCCCATAGAACCTTCGCCATAAGGCGATTCCCAGCGAATGCCTGCAATCCACGGCAAATTAATCAATTGTTTAAAGCCGCTGGTCAAAAATTGTTCGGGTGTCATGTGTTTGTAATTGCCCGGCTGGGTTAGCGTCGCCAACCAGTGTTCAAATGAATTGCTGACGCTGAGCAGATTGCGCGCCCATACTTGGTCTAGCGCATCGAAACCGCCGAACAACACCCATAACCAACTGATACCTAAAATAAAAATGGCGACAATCAAGGCGGTGCGAAACAAGGCCATGGGATAGCTTAAATTGCTGTATTCCATATGCACCAAACTGCCCAAACCGATTAAAATCACCAGCAAAGCCAGCGTCAAGCCGTGGAAAAAATCCATCTGCCCTTGGCGGCCTACGCGCTCTTCGGATTCGACAAGTAAAAAACTGAATGGAATCAACAATAAACCGTAATACAACCCCACACTTGATGCTTCAGTCAATAAACCCAAAGGAAACAAATGGTTGGAATCGATGATGAATAAATCCAAGGTCAGGAAAATCAACGCCGATAAATTGATCACCCGATCGCGTGGCCGCGAAGCATCTTGGCCGCCTGCCAAGCCGAGCAACATCACTTTCCACAACACAATCAACCAATGATTGAGCGTGACGACAAAAATGATGATCATCACCGCCGACAACAACATGCTGTATTTTTTCAGCGGCTCATTGCGATCAGGCAGTGGTTGCCACAACAAAAACAAGCCAAAATGCGCCAACAACAAGGCTTGCGATACCCAATCGACAAACGGATTCCACAAGGTTAGATGTAAGCTGATCAATACCAAGCCAAATAAACGGTGTTCATGCTTGGTTGGGATTTTGGGAATGCTGAAATTGTCGAATGGAGTCATGGTTTAACAACTTGTTTGGGAACATATTAAACACACCCGAGTGTGCGTTTGGGCATGGGGTCTTTGCATTATGCCATGAAACGACCCTGTGGCAAAACCACAGCAAAAAGGACGTTATTTTGCATGACAGGGGACATTTCAATTTTAGCGAGTTTCTAATGAAAAAAATCCCTGTTTTAATGTACCATGCACTGGAAGACGCACAACATCCCAGCGGACAGGACAGCTTGAGCGAACGGGTTTATGTGCTGACGCGAGAACAATTCGCTGAGCAAATGGCTTATTTGCAACAAAATGGTTTTACCCCCCTCTTAGCGCGCCAATTGCAACAAGTTGATTTACCTCAAAAACCCGTTGTCATCAGCTTCGATGATGGTCATGTGTCCAATTTTCATTTGGCTTTGCCCATTTTATTGAAATTACAGTTTGTTGCGACTTTTTTCATTACCACAGGGTTTATCAAACAAGCCCATTATCTCAACCCAGAACAAATCCGTTTTTTAGCCAAAAGCGGCATGGAAATTGGCTCTCACAGCGTGAGTCATCCGTTTTTTGATGATTTAACGGCGCAACAAGTTCGTTATGAATTGGCGCATTCCAAACAAGAACTGGCCAAAATCAGTGGTCAAAATATTGTGAATTTTTCTGCACCGGGCGGGCGTTTGCATCTACAAACTTGCCAATTGGCGCAACAACAAGGGTATCAAGGGGTTTTTGGTTCAACCTTTGGTTTATATCAACAGCCCCTGTTATGCAATATTCCGCGCATTGCCATCAAAAGACACACCTCTATGGCGCAGTTTAAGCAGTTGGTGGCGCAAAATCGCTGGCTGTTGGTCAAAAAACGGCTGTTGGATGTCGGTTTAAGCCACAGCAAAAAACTGCTGGGCAATGACCATTATCTAAAAATACGCCATTTTTTATTGGGGCAAAAGTAATCAGCCGCCTGTGGACGACATAAAACGGATGACTTCGTGCGGATTGTCATTAAAATTGTGTTGTTTGGGTTTCAATGCCAAAGCTTGAATGATAAGCTGTTGCAAACGGCCATCATCAATGCCTTGGCGCAACCATGGGCGCAACGGTTGGCTGTGGTTTTTACCCAGACACAAATACAAAGTGCCATCGACGCTGAGACGCACGCGGTTGCAGGTTTCGCAAAAATGTTGCGACATCGGCGTGATGAAACCGATGTGCAACGCACTGTTGTTGACCCGAAAATAACGCGCAGGGCCGTTGCCTGCGACAATGCTGGGAACCAATTGATAATCTTGTGCCAAACGCTGTTGAATTTCAGCCAAGTCAATATAATGGTCGCCCGCTTGTTGACCACTGCCACCGACAGGCATGGTTTCAATAAACCGCAAAGTAAACCCATGTTGCTGGCAAAAAGCCACCATATCAACCACTTCATCATCGTTGACATGGCGCATCACCACCATGTTGATTTTAATCGGAAAAAAGCCTGCCTCTTTGGCGGCCATCAAACCTGCCAACACAGGAGCCAGCTCACCGTGGGTGATTTGTTTGAAGCGTTTGGCCTGCAAACTGTCCAAACTGACATTGATGCGTTTGATGCCGTTTTGTTGCAGTTGCGCCGCTTGTTCAGCCAACAAGGATGCGTTGGTGCTTAACGACAAATCATTGATGCCGTCAATTTGCTGAATGCGCTTAACCAAATCAGGAAAATCTTTGCGCACCAACGGTTCGCCGCCCGTTAAGCGCACATTGGCCACCCCCAATTGGGCAAAAACACGCAAAATACGAATCAATTCATCGGGATGCAGATAATCAGCTTTGGCGGCAAACGGGTGTTGGCCTTTGGGCAGGCAATAAAAACAGCGCAAATTACATTTATCCGTAACCGAGACTCGAATATAATTGACCAAACGACCATAAGAATCGGTTAAGCAAGGTTTATTGTCCATTATTCATTCGCTTTATTTTAATATTCAATGAATCAATGCTAACATACTCATTTGATTTTACCATTGATTTTTATCAACTTAACGTTGTTCATTTAACAAAGACAACACGCTAAAGACAACACGCTTATGCGCCTGATCAAACGAACATTATTGGCTTTATTGGTGACCTTGATTTCAATCACCGTGCCTGTGGTTTGGTTGCTGGCAACCGAAACAGGTTTTAGTTGGTTGGTGCAACAAGGCAGCCGCTGGGTTGCGGGTTTAAAAATTGACCGAGTGCAAGGCCATTTATTTAAAGGTTTTCAATTACATGGCCTAAAATACCGTGACGAACAAACCGATGCAAAATTAAAACAATTCAACTTTGCATGGCAGGCGCAAGCATTGCCACAATCACGGCTGGCGATTTCGCAGATTTTATTGACCGATTTGGATTTACAACTCACCCCTGCAAAAACAGCCGAAGAACCTGCCAGCGCGCCGCCTGAATTCAAATTGCCCGACATCAACTTACCCTTGGCGATTGAGCTGGACAACATTCAAGTGAAAAATGCAAGCATTAAAATCGCCGATAACCCGCCGATAAGCCTAAACAATGCCCAGTTACAACTTCTTGTTAATCAAAAAGTTACGCTAAAAAAACTGCAATTGGCCTCTAATTTAGGTGATATTCAAGGCCACGGCAGCATGGGCTTGAGCCAGCCGCACACGTTGGATGGGCAACTTGCTTGGCAAGTTGATTTAAAAGAACAGGTTAAGACCCAAGGCAAAATTCACCTTGGCGGCGATCTAAATCATTATCAATTGACATCTACGGGCGAGGCAATCAAGCCAGAACTGCCCAAAATTCAATGGGATTTGACCGCCGATGGCAATCTGAAAGAGATTAAAATTCAACAACTTAAACTAAATACCCTGTCGGGGCAACTCCAGTCACAAGGGGTGGTGCATTGGTCGCCACAGCTTGATTGGGACGTGCATCTGATCGCGCAAAACATTCAACCCGCCCACCAATGGCCAGAATGGCCCGCCCAGATCAATGCCGAATTGCACAGCCAAGGGAAAATCCAAAACCAACAACCCCAAGGCCAATTGACCATTAAAAGCGTTGACGGCAAAGTTTTAGATTACCCTTTGATTTTACAAGGCTTTTTAGCTTTTGCGCCTGATAAAATTCAACTGACTGATTTTAAACTGAATTCTACTGAAAATCAGGTGGTATTGAATGCCTTATTTAATCCAAAAAATGAAGAAATTCAAGCCGATTGGGTGTTGGCCGCCAACAATTTAGCCCAAGCTCTACCCCATGCCAAAGGTGCCATCAACAGCCAAGGCCAATTGGCGGGGACGCTGAAAAATCCGCAAATCAAAACCAAAATCACGGCTCAAAAAGTGGCCATGGATGATTTGAGCGTGGAACAACTGGATGCCGATGTTGACTTGAGCTTAAAGCCAAATAAAAACAACCAGTTAAAATTGCATGTGGTCAATGTGGTGCAACAAGAGGAGAATGTTTTGCAGGATTTAAAGCTGGATTTTCACGGCACGCCCGACGCACACCAAGTGCAGTTGACCGCCCAACGGATGCAACAAGAACGGCTTGCCTTGGCGTTGCAAGGCGGGTTTGCCCGTGCGCAACAAGATTGGGCGCAAATTGATTGGGCAAAACTGACATGGCGCGGGGTGATTAAACAATTGACGGTGTTTGTGCCGCAAGCGGGCGAATGGCGGTTGCAAAAAGCCAGTGAACTCAACGTGGATTTGGCGCAACAAAGTGCGCAGTTGTCCCATTTTCATTGGCAATCGGGCAAAAACAGCATACAATTGAACACCAAAATTGACCCGCAAAACATCAACGCCGATTGGCGGTTGCAATTGGCGAATTTGGGCGCGTTGTTGCCGCAAAGCAAAGGTCAGGTACAATCCACAGGGCAATTGATGGGGACGCTTGAACAGCCAAAAATCAAGACCAAAATCACGGGCAACAGCTTATTTTATCCATTGGATGGCGCGCAAACCTTGGCTTTAGGGCGTGTGAATGCGGATGTTGACATCAGCCTTGATCCCAAACAAAAACAAGCACTTGAGATTAAAATCAAAGATTTTAAACAAAACAATACCGCGGCGGTGGATGATTTGACCTTGTCTTTTACGGGGGTTTTGGGGCAACATCAACTTAAATTGAACACCCAGTTGCCCACCAAAGAGCGGTTAAGTTTGGCCTTGGCTGGCGGCTTAAATCTTAAAGATTTCAAACAAATTGAAGTGGATACGTTAAAATGGCAAGGTAAAATCCAGTCGATGACTTTGTTCACCCCGTTATTGGAAACGTGGCGCATGGCGGCCAGCACTGATTTGACGCTCAGCCCGCAAAGTGCGGCGTTGGGCGCGCATTGTTTGGTCAGCTCAATGGCGCAGTTTACCCAAACCCAAGTGTGTGGCAATGGCCAATGGCAGGCGGACAAAGGCGCGACGTGGCAAGCGGCAGTGAAACAATGGCCGTTGTTGTGGGCGCAACAGTGGTTGCCCGACGACATTCAATTGCAACGCGGGCAAACTGCGCCTGTGGCTGATGTGCGCTTCAACGGCCGCTTTGATCAAAACGGTCGCGCACAAGGCCAAATCACCGCTCAAATCAGCCCATTCAAAGTTAAATTAACCTTGCCTGAAGAACAAAGCGCGGTGTTGAGCCACAACGGTACGCAATTGCAGGGCAATATCGGGGCGCAAGGTTTGAATGCACAATTGCAATTCAAAGCCTTGGATGATTTGGCCTTGACCACTGTGGTCAATATTGAGGGCTTAAACCAATGGCCGTTGGCAAAAAAACTGCCATTATACGCGAAAATTAATTTAACTAACAACAGCTTAGAACAGATTAAAGCATTTGTTCCGCCTGACATGCCTGTAGACGAATTGCACGCTGAACTGAAATTAAAGGCTGAACTGCAAACCGTGTTGGCCGATTTTCAGCCACAAAATCCAGACGTTAGCGCGCAATTGTGGGTGGATAAAATCCACGCTTTGGTGCCGATGTTGGGCATTGCGTTGGAACAAGGTCAGGTCAAATTGTCGGCCAAAGATTTGCAAAATATTGATTTAGATGCTGTTTTATATTCGGGTAAAAAAAGCAAACAAGCCGAACGAGGGCAACTGCATTTGAGAGGGCAAGCCAAGGTCAACACCGCCACCGATTGGCAGGCGCAGATGCAATTGACGGGCAAGCAATTTGAAGTGATCAATAACCCCACGGCGTGGGTCATTTTGACACCTGATTTGAGCTTTGATGCCCAACCAAAACGGCTGAAGATTCGCGGCGGCGTGACCGTACCCGATGCCCATATCACGCCGCAATTGACAGGCTATGACAGCAACAGTGTGCAGGTGGACAAAGATGTGGTGATCATCGATGAAGTCAAAACACTTGCGCGGGAAGAAGCCAAACAACCTGAAGCACTTGACCCCGATGCGATGCAAGTTGATGCCGATGTTCAATTGGTGTTGGCGGAAAAAATTCGTTTGAAAGTGGCTGATTTTAAAAGTCATTTAGCGGGACATTTGCAAATTAAAATGCCTACGCTGGCACAACCACCGACGGCGAAAGGCATTGTCAAAGTGTTGGACGGCACTTACCGCGCTTATGGCCAAGATTTGAAAATCGAAACAGGGCAAATTCTGTTTTCGGGTATGAATATTGACAACCCCGCGTTAAACATCAAAGCGGTGCGTTTGATTGAAGATGACCCGATTGTTAAATATGCGGGGGTACACATCACAGGCCTTGCCCAAGAACCTGAATTGCTGTTGTTCAGTCAACCGATGGTGGGCGAAGACAGAATTTTGTCGTACATCACTTTTGGCAAAGATTTATTGGCCAATACCAGCGGTAAATCCATCGGTATGGGCTATTATTTATGGCCGCAACTTTACGTCAGCTATGGTTTGGATTTGGCTGATAAAACCAACAGCTTTAAAATACGCTATGAATTGAACAAACGCTGGGGTGCAGAAGCCAAAACCAGCGCGGAAGACAAGGGTGCAGACATTTCTTATACCATTGAATATTAACATCTTATCTACAATAACCCCGCTTATGTTAAGCCAATGATAACCAAACTAAAATCCCTTCGCAACCATCAAGGCTTCATGAAATACTTCAAAAACACTTCATGGCTTTTAGGTGAAAAAATACTTCGTATCATTGTAGGGTTGTTTGTCGGCATTTGGGTAGCAAGGTATCTAGGGCCAGAACAGTTCGGTATATTCAGTTATGCCCAGAGTTTTGTTGGGCTTTTTACGGCTATCGCCACGCTTGGGCTTGATGGTATTGTGGTTCGAGAACTTGTTAAAGATGATACCAGAAGAGATGAGCTTATTGGGACGGCCTTTTATTTAAAGCTTATTGGGGCTACCTTGGTTTTGGTAAGTTTAGAAATAGCCATCAATTTTACATCGAATAATAGTTACACAAATACTTTGATATTTATCATCGCAAGTGCCACAATATTTCAAAGCTTCAATGT
>DYSU01000018.1 GCA_020726335.1 Thiomargarita sp.
TTCCAATTGCCGCATTCAATTTGAAGACGGTTTAGAGCAATACCATATGGACATTTGTTGTTGTTGCTGACGCTGGCTTTGGGTGCTTTATTGGCGCACCCTGGTTTTTATGGTGGGGTGGAAACGGGCATTGCCTTGTCGTTGTTGGCCATGGCTGCCATGTTGCTCAAACCGATGCGTTTGCCGTTGCTCAGTGCATTGCTTATCGGTGTGGCAGGGGTGTTTCACGGTTTTGCCCATGGTTTGGAAATGGCAGGTTCTTTGGCCTATGTTGGTTTTTTTGCCAGCAGTATCAGTCTGTTATCGCTGGGTTTTCTGACAGGTCGTTGCTTGGCGCACCGCATGACACGACCCCTTTTTGGCGGTATTTTATTGACCCTCGGTTTATGGCAGTTGTTGGCCGTTTAGTTTTGCAACGTCCATAACGCAAGCCCGATAAGTGGACAGTTTTAAAATCGTCAGCGTGACCTTGGCTTGCCTGTGCTGGAAAAAACCTTTGGCACAGGGGCGCGCTCCATTGCCATTTACCCACTTAATGCCCGTTTGTATTCGGCGGTGTGACTTTGTCTATCTTATTGAGTTTGCTGACTTTGCCGTGGTGGTTGGCTTAAGGCAACAAACGCATGACGCTTAAACCATTGCTTTGTTTCGATAATTTCACTTGTGTGCTGATGCGCTCTTGCAACGCGCTGACATGAGAAATGATGCCGATGTGTTTGCCGCTGGCTTGCAAGTTCTCTAAACTGGACAAGGCCGTGTCTAAAGTGTAGGGGTCTAGCGTGCCAAAGCCTTCGTCGATGAACAACGATTCAATCGGCACGTTTTTGCTGGCCAAATCAGACAAACCCAACGCCAATGCCAAACTGACCAAAAAACTTTCACCCCCTGACAAGGTTTTAGTGCCACGGCAGTTGTCAGCTTGATAGCGGTCAATGATGGCAAATTCCAAGGGTTCATTGGCATCGTGTTGTATCAAATAACGCGGATTGAGCTGTTGCAAATGCTGGTTGGCTGACTGACACAAATGTTGCAGACTCAGGCTTTGGGCAAACACCCGAAATTTATCGCCATTGGCAGAGCCAATTAACGCATCCAATTGTTGCCACCTTTGATATTCACGGTTTTGCCGCGCTATTTCTGCGGTGTCTGTTTCCACTTGTTTTCGCGCTTGTTGATCACCCTCTAAAATCTGGGTAATTCTGCCAGATTCCCTACTGTTTTCAATCAGTTGTTGTCCAATTTCCTCTGCTTGCGCTTGCAACTCGCCCGATGTCAGCAGTTGTTGGCGTTGCTGTTGTGTGCGTGCCAAGGTTTCCGCATCCGCTTTCAGTTGCCGTTTTAAAGCTTGTTGCGCTTTTTGCGCGTGTTCAATCTGCTGTTGTTGATATTCATAGGCTTGTTCCGCTGTTTTCACCTCCATTTGTTGTTGTTGATCAGTACGGCTGTGGGTTTCCCATTCCCGTTGCCGCTGATCTAAGCGTTGCATTAATTCAATATCTTCAGTTAAATCTTCAGTATAAACAGACAGTTCTTGTTGTAGTTTTTGTTCACGCTGTAATAAATCTATTTTTAACTGTTTTTGTTGTTTAAGGCAATTTTCTAATCTTTCATGAAGCGTTTTAAGGGCGTTTTTCTGGCTTTGAAATTCGTTATAGGATTGATTGTATTTAAATTCTTCTGAAAAAAATAATTGTTGTTGTTGTTCTAATGTTTCCAATTCCTGTTCAGCTTGTCGATAATTTTCAGCGTATTGCAGCCACAATTGTTGAACAATCGATTCATCTGCTGTTTTATTGGCCAACATCGGCAAAGTGGTTATAAATAACAACTGTTGTTGCTCCACACAATGCTGTTGTTGGCTTTGATTTTCTTCGCTTTTTTCTTGAGCCACCTCAATTTCAGTCTGGTTTTTTTGACAGGACTGGACACTGGCATCACGTTGTTTTTGCGCCTGATCCAGCCGTTGTTGTGCTTGTTGACGCGCCTCTTGCGTGAATGATGGCGGCCTGTATTGCCCCATATAGGGATGCTCAGTTGAGCCGCACAGCGGACATGGCGTATCAGGCTGTAAATGCGCCCGCGCTTGGGCATATTTTTCCAGCAACAACGCTTGCTCATGAATCTTTTGTTTGTCGTCCCGCTGTTCTTTGGCTTGCGCCAGCGCGTGTTCAGTGGCTTGCCGTTTTTCGCTTAAACAGTGTTGCTCGTTGGCCGCTTCTTTTTGTTTTTGCTCAAGCTCTTTTGCCGCTTCTTGCAGTGATGCTTGCTGGTTCAACAAGGTTTTTAGCTGGCCTAAACTGGATAAAATTTCTTTAATTTCAGTTAATTGCTTGCGACGTTGGCTTGAATCACCTTGCGCCAGTTGTTGTGCCAACCGTTGTTGTTGTTCATCTAAGTGCGCCTTTTTCTGTTGTAATTCAGTTTCTTGCATTGCACAGCGGTGTTGGACGATATAATCGCGCTCTAAAGTTTGCCCCTCTTGATTCAACGCCTGTTGTTTTTGGCGCATTGCCAACCAATCGGCATGTTGTTGCTGTAATCCTTTGAATTCTTTGATTAATAATCCATCTCTCTGATGCGTTTCCAACCACGCTTGTAAAGCCTGTTGTTGTTGTTGCAAGGCTTGTTTCTGTTGGGCTGTTTGTTGCGACGTTTGTCGGTGTTGTTCAATAAGGTGTTGATTTTGCTCTATTTGTTGTTGATTTTGCTCTATTTGTTTTTGATGGCTGTCAATTTCGCGGTCTAATCCTTCCGCTTGTGACGCAAGCTTTTGATTGGCCGCCTGCGCTTGCTGTGCTTTGACAATACTTTGATTTAATTGATTTTTTTTCGCTTGATAGCCCTGTTGTGCATCAGGCTCAAGTAATTGATAATGTTCCAAACCTTGTTGCAAAGCCTGTAAATCTTCTCTTTTAGCTTTAGCCCGTTGATGCGCCGCCTTGGACAATTGTGAATACACCGTTGTGCCTGTGATTTTTTCCAATAAATCACCGCGTTCGTTTTTCTTTGCGCTTAAAAACGCGGCAAATTGACCTTGCGCCAACAACACCGAGCGGGTAAATTGCTGATAATCCAATTGGGTAATGGCTAAAATCGCTGCGTCCACGGCGGTCTTTTTTTCCGCTTGAATCACTTCACCTTGTGGCGATAACAAAGCCAATTCGCGGGTGCTGTCCATCAGTTTGCCATCGACTTTATTGCGCGCTCGCCGTGTTGCCCATTTGGCGCGATAATCTTGGCCTTGGCAACGAAAAGTGACTTCAGCCCAACATTCAGCCGTGCCATGGGTCATGAGTTGCCACCCATCACAACCCCGCGCCACTCTGCCATATAAGGCCAAGGTCAGCGCGTCCAGCAACGTGGTTTTGCCCGAACCTGTTTCGCCCGTGATGAGAAACAAGCCTGTGTCGCTCAACGGTGAACGGGTAAAATCAACCGTATATTCACCTTTTAATGAATTGAGGTTGGCCAAACGAATGGTTAAGATTTTCATAGGACAATTGGAAAAATTTAAAGTATAGTTTGCAGCAGCATTTTTTTACGGCATTTTAACACCAATGCGGTTTTAATTGGCGCAAAAAAGTGCTAACCCATTGAATTTTACTCATAACCACAGATCACCCCATGATAGGTCAGTTACACGGTATTTTATTGGAAAAACAGCCCCCTTTTTTGCTGTTAGAGGTGCAAGGCGTGGGCTATGATGTGGAATCTCCCATGTCCACGTTTTATCACTTGCCTGCCATCGGCGAAAAATTGCGGCTGTTCACCCATTTTAGCGTACGCGAAGACGCGCATTTGTTGTATGGTTTTGCCAGCCTTGCCGAACGGCGGTTTTTTCGCGCCTTGTTGAAAGTCAACGGCGTGGGGGCAAAATTGGCATTGTCGATTTTATCCAGCATTGAAGCGGCGGATTTTGTCCAATGTATTCAAGATCATAACAGCCAACATTTGATGCGTTTACCCGGCATAGGCAAAAAAACCGCTGAACGCTTGATCATTGAGATGGGCGACCGATTACAAGACTGGTATCAACCCACGGTTAAAAACCACCCAACACCGCCCACCTTTGCCGCCAATCAAGCGGTTGAAGAAGCCATCAGCGCGTTGCAAGCTTTGGGCTATAAAGCCCATGAAGCGCAACAACGGGTCAACTCAGTCAAAACCAATGGCTTGAGCGTTGAACAATTGATTTTTAAAGCCTTGAAAACGACTTGAAATCTCAACAATGTGACTTACATCATTCATTATTTTCCATTGAGGTTATTATGAAACGAATTTTCCTGTTTATTGTCACCAACTTAGCGGTTATGCTGTTGTTGAGCATCACTTTGCGCTTGCTCGGGGTTGACAGCGTGTTTAATGGCCAAGGGGGGCTGGATTTGACTGCGCTGTTAATTTTCGCCGCCGTATTTGGCATGGGCGGGTCGTTGATTTCGCTGGCCTTGTCCAAATGGAGTGCGAAAACCATGACAGGCGCGCAAGTGATTGAAAATCCACAAGATGAAATGGAAGCATGGCTGTTGGACACCGTGGCACGCCAAGCCAAAATCGCGGGCATTGCCATGCCTGAAGTGGCGATTTATGATGCGCCTGAAGTCAATGCGTTTGCCACGGGCATGTCAAAAAACAGCGCGTTGGTGGCCGTCAGCAGTGGTTTGCTCGACAACATGACCGAAGACGAAGCTGAAGCGGTGTTGGCGCATGAAGTCAGCCATGTAGCCAACGGCGATATGGTGACGCTGGCTTTGATTCAAGGTGTGGTCAACACGTTTGTGATTTTCTTGGCGCGCATCATCGGCAATTTGGCGGATCAATTTTTTCGCAGTGAAAATGACGAATCCACCAGCCCCGGCATTGCCTATTATGTCGTCAGCATTGCCGCTGAATTAATTTTAGGTATTTTTGCCAGCATGGTCGTCATGTGGTTTTCGCGCAAACGTGAATTTCATGCCGATGCAGGCGCGGCGCGTTTGACCGGCCCTGATAAAATGATTGCCGCTTTGCAACGGTTGCAAGCGATTCAAGACGAAGCCAATCAATTGCCGGATCAATTGGTCGCTTTTGGCATTGCCAGCGGCGATTCGCGCAATTGGAAAGAAAAATTGTTCAGCAGTCACCCTTCCTTGGATGACCGCATCGCCGCTTTGGAAAACGGTCAATTTTAAATTGATAATGATTTCAATCGTTTATTGCCATACAGCGCGTTGACTATTGCGCGGCTGATCATGACGGCGGTGAACATTGAAGTCATGATTCCCAGCGACAAGGTCACTGCAAAGCCTTTAACCGGCCCTGTGCCAAAGCTGAACAACACGATGCCCGCAATCAAGGTGGTGATATTGGAATCGGCAATGGTGCCAAAGGCTTTGGCATAGCCCGAATGAATGCTGTTTTGTGGGGTGTTGCCGTTGTGCAGTTCTTCGCGTATCCGCTCATAAATCAATACGTTGGCATCAACGGCCATGCCGATGGTCAACAAAATCCCTGCAATACCGGGCAAAGTCAACGTGGCTTGCAACATCGACAACAACGCCACCAAAATAATGACGTTGAGCAACAACACCGCATTGGCGATTAAACCGAACTGTTTGTATCGCCACGCCATGAAAATCATGACCGCCAAAAAGCCCACCAAAATGGAATAAAACCCTTGGGCGACGTTGTCCGCGCCAAGGCTGGGGCCGATGGTGCGCTCTTCAACAATTTCCACAGGGGCTTTTAATGCGCCTGCGCGCAACAACAACGCCAAATTGTTGGCTTCTTTCAGCTCCAAGCCTGTGATTTGGAAGTTTTGCCCAAACGCTTCCCGAATGCTGGCGATGTTGATGACTTCTTCGATGATGCGGCGGGTTTTGACCTCTTTGCCTTCAACGGTTTTGGTTTCCACTTTATGTTCGATAAACACCACGGCCATCGGTTTGCCAACGTTTTTCTTGGTGGTGTCATACATCCGTTTCGCACCTTTGCCATCCAAACGCACTGACACCGCAGGTTGACCTTGTTGCTGGTCGATGGTGGAATCGGCTTTGTTGATTTGGTCGCCCGTGGCAATCACGGTGCGTTGCAACAACACAGGTCGGCCATCGCGGGTGTGATACAAACGGGCATTGGGTGGCACATGGCCTGTGCTTTGTGCCATATCCCATTGGTTGCTGTCTTCATAGGTCAGACGAAATTCTAAAGTGGCGGTTGCACCTAAAATTTCTTTGGCGCGCACGGTGTCTTGCACCCCGGGTAATTGCACCACAATTCTGTCTTCGCCTTGGCGTTGAATCACGGGTTCAGCCACACCCAATTCATTGACCCGATTGCGTAAAGTGGTGGTGTTTTGTTCCACTGCGGTTGATTTGGCTTCTTTTAAGGCCGCTTCGCTGTAATGCAACAACAAACCCGCGCCCTCTGAGGTGGTGACCTCTTCTATCACCAAATCAGGGTATTGGCTGGACAATAAATTTTTGCCTTGTTCAATTTTGGCCTTGTCATCAAACAACACTTGAATGCCGCCTTTGGGCAGGCGCACCAAGCTTTTGTTACGCAATTTATGGTCACGAAATAACGCCCGAAATTCTTGCACATAGCGTTCTTCGTCTTGGCGAATCGCGCTTTCCATGTCGACTTCCATCAGAAAATGCACGCCACCGCGCAAATCCAAGCCCAAATACATCGGCAACGCGCCTAAATCACGCAACCATTCAGGTGTTGAAGGGGCAAGGTTTTGCGCGACACTGAAACCTTTAAGCTCTTTTTTTAACAAAGAATAGGCTTTTAGTTGAACGTCGGTGTTGGTAAAACGCAACAAAAGTTGTTGT
The DNA here is from genome assembly GCA_020726335.1 of Thiomargarita sp. Classification (GTDB taxonomy): domain Bacteria; phylum Pseudomonadota; class Gammaproteobacteria; order Beggiatoales; family Beggiatoaceae; genus DYSU01. The sequence continues at coordinate 6,813 of DYSU01000018.1, forward strand.
TCGTTGTATTCGCTGTTTTTAGCGATGATGTTCTTGTCGGCCAACATGCTTTGCACTTTTTGTTGCAAAGCGTCATCAACCGCCACATTGTGGGCATAAGCAGGTGAAATTTGTATCGCAGGGTCTTCCCCAAATAAGTTGGGCAAGGCGTATAAAGTAGAAACACCCACAATAACAACAATTAATATGTATTTCCAAAGCGCGTAGTGATTCATAATATTAAGCGGATTTAATCGTTCCTTTGGGCATGATGGCCGTCACGGCTTGGCGTTGTAATTTGATTTGGGTATTGGCGGCAATTTCCAAGGTGATAAAATTTTCTTCCACTGCAGTGATTTTGCCTAAAATGCCGCCGTTGGTCACCACTTCTTCGCCTTTTTTCAGACCTTCAACCATTTGTTTGTGTTCTTTGGCGCGTTTTTGTTGGGGGCGAATCAACAAAAAATAAAACACCACAAAAATCAAAATTAATGGAATAAAGTCAGCAAAACCCGCTGTGGAGGTGGCTATACCTTCAGCCATTGCCGCTTGAATAAAAAAGTCCATGTTTTCTCCTGAATAAGACTTAAAACTTCGCCATTATGCCATTTTATGTGTGAAGAAGAAAGCCAAGGCAACGACAGGCTGTCAGCGAATTTTCAACGTGGCCAAGCCGATCAACACCAGCACCACGCTGATAATCCAAAAGCGCACGATGACACGCGGCTCTGGCCAGCCTTTGAGTTCAAAATGGTGGTGAATCGGTGCCATACGGAAAATGCGCCGCCCCGTCAATTTGAAGGACGCAACTTGCAACACCACAGACACGGTTTCCATCACAAACACCCCGCCCATGATGACCAGCACCAGTTCTTGGCGGACAATCACCGCAACCGTGCCTAAGGCCGCACCCAAAGCCAACGCGCCGACATCGCCCATGAAAACTTGTGCAGGGTAGGTATTGAACCACAAAAAGCCCAAACCCGCGCCGACAATCGCCGCACAGAAAATCAACACTTCACCCGCGCCGACGACATTGGGAATACCCAAATAGCTGGCAAATATGCTGTTGCCGCTGACATAGGCGAAAATGCCCAACGCGCCACCGACCAACACCGTGGGCATGATCGCCAAGCCGTCTAAACCATCGGTTAAGTTGACCGCGTTGCTGGAGCCGACAATCACCAAATAAGTCAACAAGATAAACCACAGGCCTAAATCAACACCCACTTGTTTGAAAAACGGGACAATTAAATGCAGTTCTGCGGGGGTTTGCGCTGTGGTGTACAAGACATAAGCGGCGATGAAACCCACCAGCGATTGGGCAAGGAATTTATGGCGTGCCGCCAGCCCTTTGCTGTTGCCATAGGTGATTTTGCGGTAATCATCAATAAAGCCGATTAAGGCAAACAAAGTGGTGACAAGAGTCACCAGCCAAATAAAACGGTTGTTTAAGTTTGCCCACAACAACGTGCTGATGACAATGGCGATGATGATCAATGTGCCGCCCATGGTGGGCGTACCTGCTTTGGCCAAATGCGATTGCGGGCCATCGTTGCGCACACTCTGGCCGATTTGATGGTAAATCAGCCGTTGAATCATTAAAGGTCCCAATAGCAATGAAATAAGAAAAGCGGTTAAAATACTCAACACCGCTCGCAAAGTTAAATATTGAAATACATTAAAACCGTTGTAAAATTGAAGCAGGTATTCAGTCAACCAAAGTAACATGATAAAAACTTTATAATCATAAAAACGTGTCATTATACTTTTTTTGCCATAGAATAAAAATTCTACACCACCCAGCGAACCCTGTCAGGACACCCATTACAATGACTCCCCCTGCTGACCTCAATCAAACCGTTGCCCATGCTTTGGCCGAAGACATCGGCACAGGCGACATCACCGCCGCTTTAATTCCTGCCGACAAACACAGCCGCGCAACCGTGATTTGCCGCGAAGCGGCAATGTTATGCGGCATCCCGTGGTTCAATGCGGTTTTTGCCCAATTGGATGACCACATTAAAATTATTTGGCACAAAACCGAAGGCGAAGCCGTGGTTGCGGGCGACGTTTTATGCCACATACAAGGCCATGCGCGTGCCTTGCTGACGGGTGAACGGTGCGCGCTCAATTTTTTACAAACCTTGTCCGCCACCGCCACCATCACCCGCCATTATGTTGCCTTGTTGCAAAACACCGACGTGACCTTGCTGGACACCCGCAAAACCATTCCCTTGTTGCGCCATGCACAAAAATACGCGGTGCGCTGTGGCGGCGGGCAAAATCACCGCATGGGCTTGTATGATGCGTTTCTCATCAAAGAAAACCACATCGCCGCCGCAGGCTCCATCGCCCACGCGGTGCGCCAAGCGCGCCAAATCAAAAACGCAGCGATTGAAGTCGAAGTGGAAAATCTTGAACAACTGCAACAAGCCCTTGAATTAAAAGTAGAATCGGTGTTATTGGACAATTTCAGCTTAGAAGCCATGCGCCAAGCGGTGGCCATCAACCGACACACCACAGCGGGCAAAACCAAGTTGGAAGCCTCAGGCGGGGTGAATGAAGCGACTTTGTGGGCAATTGCCCAAACAGGCGTGGATTATATTTCCATCGGTGGCTTGACAAAACATGTGCAAGCGATTGATTTATCTATGAGATTTATGGATTAATGACCATTTTGCGCCAAGGTTTGGCCGCATTGGCCATCCATGCCGATGAAAATGTGTGCAACAACATCGAGCATTATTTACACTTATTACAAAAGTGGAACAAAATCCATAACTTAACGGCAGTGCGTGACCCCGAACAAAGGGTCATCCGCCATGTGCTGGACAGTTTGAGCGTTTTACCCCATGTGCGCGGGCAAACGGTGTTGGACATCGGCACAGGCGCGGGCTTGCCTGCGTTGCTGTGGGCGTTGGTGCGCCCCGATTTACATTGCACTTTGCTTGATGGCAACGGCAAAAAAGTGCGGTTTTTGACCCAAGTGCAATTGGAACTCAAGTTGGTCAATGTTCAACCGATACACCAACGGATTGAGCAATTCAAACCTGCGCAGGGCTATGATTGTATTGTGTCACGCGCTTATACCGATTTGGCGCGCTTTTATCAGCAAAGCCAACCGTTGTTGGCCCATGGCGGACAAATTTTGGCGATGAAAGGGCAGTTGCCGCACGCAGAACTGGCCGCTTTAACCGCCCAACGCATCGCTTATCAAACCGAACAACTGCATGTCCCGTATTTGGTCGCAGCGCGGCATTTGATTGTCATCAAGGGTATCCCACCAAACTGAAAGTTGTATCGCTTCATACTTGCTCTGAAAGAGGCTTTTTGAGCATTATGGATAGACTATGGGCAATCAAGCTCAGAATAGAGTTATTTTACTATCATAAGAGATTTAATATGGTTAAAAGATTAAAATGTCCATTATGTGATGGCAGTGATTTAAAAGAGATAGACATAATAAAAAGTACAGATATAATCTTATTATGGAAAAAAAGAAATATCAATGTTTCAAATTTATTTAGAGGTAATAACTTTATATTTAAATATAAGTGTCAAATTTGTGGCCTTGAATTTTTTAACCCGTTTGTTTCTGGAGAAAATAAATTTTATAGTGAATTAGGTAAAGAGGATTTGTACTATTTACATGAAGATAAAACAGAGTTTGTATATTCCAGTCAATATATCAAAGAAGGTGATCGTGTTTTGGATATAGGGTGTGGTTGTGGTGCTTTCGTAAAATATATCAATAAACAAGTAGTCTATACAGGGCTTGAATTGAGTTCAAAAGCAGTGGAGCTTGCTCAAAAAGAAAATATTAATGTAGTTAAAAAAACAATAGAGGATTTTTCAAAAGAAAATAAATACAGTCAAGACGTGGTAGTTACATTTCAAGTACTTGAACATATCGCGGATATTGATAAATTTATTTGTTCTGTCATTTTAACACTTAAGCAAGATGGATTATTCATCATTGCTGTTCCAAACAACAAGTCTTTTATAAGAAACGCTCAAAATAATTTGTTAAACTTGCCACCGCACCATTTGCTCCATTGGGATGAGACATCATTACAATATATTGCAAAAAAATATCATCTTGATATTGTAGATATTTACAAAGAGAAGGTTACTAATGTCCATAAAACTTGGTATTATTCTACTCAAATTTCTAACCATATAAGAAGTTTACTTGGGATGAGTACAAAATCAGTAAATAGGGCTTTTTTTAGTAAAATAATTCAAATAATTTCTTCGCTACTAAGTAGAGTAGCTAAATACTCATCTTTGCATTCAAAAAAAGATGGACATACTATAGTAATAGTGTTGAAAAAGGTCTCAGAACACCCTTAGACAACAGTTGTTTCAACGTTAAAACCGCCAATCCACGGTCAAATACCAATAGGTGGCGTATTCAGGTTGGCCGTCATAAACCATGCGCGAGCGGCTGACACCGTAGAGGAATTTGAAGGTTTCAGTCAACAACCAATCGTGTTCATAGCGCAAAATGCCATACCAATCATCTTGATAGCCGTGTTGCCAATAATTGCCCCAAGCGGGAATCAAGCGATGACGCAAGACGCGGTCATAACGACGATAGATGATGTGGTCTGCGTTGGCGGCCAAACCCAGCGATAAATCATCGACAGGGTTAAAATAAGGGCGGTCGTCGTTCAATGAGTTTTGTGATGCATAGGCTTCTACTTTGCCATCAAAAGTAAACAAAGGCTGGGTCAATAAGCGTTGCTCAATATGGCCGCTGAGTTTTTGGCGCATATTGCCATCAGAGAAATCCAACACTTGTGCGGTTAAATTGGCGTTGCGCATGTCGTGGGCGGTGTAGTCCAAACTGATTTCGCCCATGCGGCCATCGATGCCATAATAACGCGCTTGCAAGGGAATGTCGGTGGCAAAACTGTCTGCACGGCCATGCAATTGCCATTGATCATCAAACCGCCAGCTTGCAAACACGGAACTGCCCAAATCATCACCCCATTCATCGCCCACTTCTTGCGACAATTCACCCGCTAAAAACAAGTGTTTACCTTGGTATTGCAAGCCCGCGCCCACGCGCCGATAACTTTCTGTGCCTTCACTGAATTTGGTTTTGGCATAAAAGCTGTGGACATAGGGGGTATAGCGTTGCAACAACGGTGGCGCGTATAAATAGCTGTCAATTTTGTGGTCTTTGTTGCCAAATTGACTGCCCGTTAAATTAAACACCGCATCAATGGTCAGCTCCCAACTGTTGTGTAATTTCCAAAACCACGCCAATTCTTGCACCGATTTGTTTTCAGGATGGCTTTCCTTCAATGCTTTAACCATGGGTTCGGCTTTTTTATATTCGTGGCTGTCCATCAGCGCATGGGCATAACCGACTTTGGTTTGCACGTTCTCAGGTTGTGTGGCCAACGCCAATTCATATTGTTCTTTGGCTTTTTCAGGCCAACCGCGCCAACGATAGACATGCGCCAAGCTGGTGCGAATTTGGTCATTGTTGAAGGGCGCAACGGCCAACAATTGTTCTAAGCGTTGTTGCGCTTGATCGGTGTAACCTGCATAAGCGCGCGCCATTGCGGCGGTGACATCGGCAGTCAATTTGTCGGGATTTTGGCGAAACGTTTTGCCTTTGAAGGTTTTTAACCATGCGGGTTCTTCTTGGTTCATCGCGTCGATTAATTTAAACGCTTCATCCCACTGTTCGCTTTCGACATGGGCATAAAATAACGCCAAATGGGTGTCAAATTCTTTTTGACAATGGCTTAACACGTCAATATAAATATCGCGGGCGGTTTCAGGTTGTTCTACGTACAAATAGGCATCGGCGGCGGCAATTTGGGCATAACAAGGCACTTGGATTTTTTTGCCCATAAAATATTCATATTCTTGAATGACTTCCGTCATTTTAACCCTGTCACGCAAGGCCACCATTTTGTCAAAACGCACCCGATGGCGCAACAAGCTGTCGGCTTTTTCGCCGCCTTGTGCCAAATGCTGGTCATAAGCGTCCAAACGGTTCAAAGCCAAATCGGTTTCGTCGTAGCGTTGTGCTTCTGTTTCAGGCACATACGCACCCCAACGGGTACGAATGGCGGCACGGTCGGCCAAAAGTTTGCGGTATTCCGCTTCAGACAATAAATTGGGGTGCTGTTTTGCCAATTCTAAAGCGCGATGGGGCGCACCCAATTCATAGGCGGCTAAAATTTTTAAATGCCATGCGTCGCGGTTGTTGGGTTCCAAATCCAAAATTTTTTCATACAGGCCCAACGCATCAACAGGCTGTTTCACTGCGCGGTAAGCATAGGCCAGTGCAAACATCACTTCAATGTTTTTATGGTGTTGTTCATACACGTTTTGCAGGTGTTTAATCGCCAGTTGGTGTTGTTTGTTGTCCGAAAATGCCAAGCCTAAGCCGACTTGCAAGGGTAAATGTTGGGGAAAACGGCGGATGCCTTGTTGATAAAAATACACAGCTTTGCCAAAATCGCGTTGGTTGCGCGCTGAGCGTCCCAAGGCTTCCAGCACATAAACAGGGGCTTCGCCGATGTCCACGCGGGGCAAAAGTTGCAACACGGCTTTATCGTCGCTAGACCAACCGAGTACCGCAATATAATCGTATAAAATCAATATGTTGTCGGGGTTTTGTTGCAACAGGCGTTTAAATTCGGGTACAGCTTGTTGCAGTGACCGCCCGCCTTCACGCGCCATCGCCAATGCACGGCGGTGTTGTTCAGTGACATTGTCGGTGGCCGCATTGGCGGGGAATATGCCCATGATTAAGACATAAATCATTGTTTTAATTAAGAACCGCATATGCTTTCTCGCTTGAATTTAAGTAGATGTTTCAATTGCTTATTGCATGTTTTGCTTGAATAATACAGGTCAAGGCAAAGTTCATGCACAAAAAAACAATCGGCCATAAAATTTTGTTTGTGATTGATTTTGCGAGATAAATTTTTAGCAATCTACGAAAATGATTTGTACAGTTTATTTTTAGACAAAATCCCTGTTGCCCAATAAAATTTGTTGGTAAAATTGGGTATAAAAACTTTTGTCTTCGCAAATACCGCCATGAATTTGAACAATTTTTTGTGCAAATTGTTGGGCATATTTGAGGGTTTTTGCCAGCGGCCAATCGTTGAGCAAACCCAACAGCAAGAGCGCGCAAAAGCCATCACCTGCACCCACGGTATCGACCACAGTGATGTTTTTGCTGGGTTTGACCCAATAAATGCGCTTATCATGACCGATGGCCAGCGCGCCGTTTTTGCCCAAGGTGACAACCAGCCAATCTAAATGACACAGTTGATATAAAGCGATGGCTTTTTGCGCAAGGTCATGGCTCAAAGTGATGGGCGAGAGCAAATGCAATTCTTCTTCATTGAGTTTTGCCCAACGCGCTTGTTGCAGATAATGTAAAACTTCACGTTTGCCCCACCATGGTGAACGCAAATTCACATCAATAAAAAGGGGTTTTTGATAATCCAGCAGTTTTTTAAAAGCGTGGCGGGCAACGCAGTGGCGTAAGGCCAAACTGCCATGATAGAGTATTTTGCAATGGGCAATATCAGGCAGTTGTCGCGCATCAATAAAATCATAGGCTTGCTCTGGCAGAATATTAAATTGCGGTTCGCCTTGCTCTAACAGCACTTGAACCTTGCCTGTGGGATATTGGGGGTGAATTTGGATGCCTGTGGTTTCCAAACCCCAGTGGGACATCATGGCTTGGATTTTATAGGCGGGCGCATCATCACCTAAGCCACTGATTAATAAAGGTAAAATATGGAATGCCTGCAAATGCCATGCAATGTTAAACGGCGCACCGCCTAATTTTTGCGTGCCATCGGGAAAATGGTCAAATAAAATTTCGCCAAAAATGGCCAATGAATGTTTCATAATGGCGTGGGCTGTGAATTTATAGTCATGTTAGAATACTAGCACAACCCTTTTTAATGTAAAATCCATTGGTATCGAATTTGCCTAACCACTGTATTTACAATTTTTTAACCTGATAAGGTCAACTATGAAATATTTAATGACAGGATTAATCACCGCCAGCTTGTTATTGACAGGTTGCAGCGGTATGGGTGTTGACAAACAAACAGTGGGCGCAGGGGTCGGTGGGATCATCGGCGGGGTTGCTGGCTCACACGTTGGCGGTGGCCGTGGCAATACAGCGGCCATCATCGCAGGCACTTTGGCGGGTGCAATGATGGGCGGTGCCATTGGCAAATCAATGGATGCCACAGACCGATTGAACGCCCAACAAGCGTTGGAAAGTTCGCCTTCAGGTCAGCCCATCAGTTGGCGCAACCCCGACAGCAACGCGCAATACATCGTCACACCCAGCAGCACCCATTACCGTTCTGATGGCTCGCCTTGCCGCGAATATTCCACCACTGCCATCATCGACGGCAGAAAAGAAACCGTTTACGGCACGGCCTGCCGCCAGCCTGATGGCACTTGGCAAGCGTCCTCTTAAACTTGTTGGCTGGGGAAACCCAGTTTGGTATTTATGCGCACAGCCCAGACTGAAACCGCTTTAATTGCACAATATCACCGCTGGTTTTATCAAAACCACCCGCAACAAATCCAGCCGCGCCGTGGGCAACAACTGGCGCAACTTACTGGATTTATTGACTTTAATCCACTCAAGCCCGCCAGCCACAGCCAAGGTTTATTGCGCTGTTTATATGAATTACAACAACAACTGCTCAACGCCACGCAAATGGCGGCCATCAGCTTAAGTTGCGATGCAGGGCAAATGGCAAAATGGCAACAACAGGCGGGCGGGCGTTATGTCAAAAGCCGCTATGGCCGTTTGGCCGATATACAACCGCAGGCGGCAACGCTTTGGCAACTGGATTTCGTCACGGCTTTTGGTTTGGTGTCCATGCTGGCCGTTGACCCAACCCTGCGTGATCACATCCGCTTGCCAAGGATTGAATTTGATGGCGATGACTACCATAGCCCACCGTTTTATGGCAATGTTGCCGGTTTGTTGCAACTTTACATCGACCACGCCCGTTAAATAACCGCTTGCGCCGCTTGGTGTTTTGGGTGGTGCGTTGTATAATTTCCCGCCAAACAGATGCCGATGAGGAAGAAAAATGTCTTTTAGTCAAACCGATGTTGCAAAAATTGCCCATTTGGCACGGATTGCACTCAATGAACAAGATGTGGCCGTTTATGCTGAAAATTTATCCAATATCATTGAATTGGTTGAACAAATGAACAGCATCGACACCACAGGCATTGTGCCAATGGCGCATCCCCAAGACATGGCGGCGCGGATGCGTGATGATGTGGTCACCGAGACTGACCAGCGTCAACTCTATCAATCCATTGCGCCATTAACGGAAGCGGGTTTGTATTTGGTTTTGAAAGTGATTGAATAACCAAACAAAACCGCTTTTTTCTTGTCATTTTATATTGAGCCATACCATGCACCATAAATCCATCCGCCAATTGAGCCAACATTTGCAACAAAAAGACATTTCCAGCGTGGAATTGACCCAGCATTTTTTGCAACGGATTCAACAACATAATCCACAGCTAAATTGCTTTGTCACGGTGACAGAACAACAGGCGTTGGCGCAAGCCAAAGCGGCGGATGCGGCCATTGCCGCAGGCACAGCCAGCGCATTGACAGGCATCCCCATGAGTCACAAAGACATTTTTTGTACCCATGGGGTGAAAACCAGTTGTGGCTCGAAAATGTTGGACAATTTCATCGCGCCTTATGATGCCCATGTTGTGGCAAAAATGAACCACCAAGCGGGCATGGTGATGTTGGGCAAAACCAACATGGACGAGTTTGCCATGGGGTCATCGAGTGAAACCAGCTATTACGGCGTGGTCAAAAACCCATGGGATTTAGAAACCGTGCCGGGTGGTTCATCAGGCGGTTCGGCCAGCGCAGTGGCGGCGCGCTTAACGCCGATGGCCACAGGCACGGACACAGGCGGCTCTATTCGTCAACCCGCCGCTTTTTGCGGTTTGACAGGTTTGAAACCAACCTACGGCGTGGTCTCGCGCTTTGGCATGGTTGCCTTCGCTTCCAGCCTTGACCAAGGTGGCCCCATGACCCGCAGTGCAGAAGATGCGGCCTTGATGTTGAATGCGATGGCCGGTTTTGACCCCCGCGATTCCACCTGCTTGAACCGTGAAGTTGAAGATTATACTGTGAATTTAAACCAATCATTGGCGGGTTTGAAAATCGGTTTGCCCAAACAATATTTTAACGCTGATTTAGACAGCGGCATGGCGCAAAAATTAGAAGCTGCAACTAACCTATTGATTTCATTGGGCGCAAGTGTGCATGAAGTGGATTTGGCCAACACCCATTTATCCGTGCCGGTTTATTATGTGGTTGCACCTGCGGAATGTTCATCCAATTTATCGCGCTTTGATGGCGTGCGTTATGGATACCGTTGCGACAAGCCTGTGGATTTGACAGACCTGTATAAACGCAGCCGTGGCGAAGGTTTTGGCGCAGAAGTTAAACGGCGGATTATGATGGGTACTTACGCGCTGTCAGCGGGTTATTATGATGCTTATTACCTCAAAGCCCAACAACTGCGCCAGCTTATCAGCGATGATTTTAAACAGGCGTTCACGCAAGTTGATGTGATTTTATCCCCCACCGCGCCTTCCACCGCATTCAAAATGGGTGAAAAAACACATGACCCTGTGACCATGTATTTGTCCGATATTTACACCATTGCGGTTAATTTAGCGGGTTTGCCCGCGCTGGCATTGCCCGCAGGCTTTATCAACCAGATGCCCGTGGGTATGCAATTGATTGGCAACTATTTTTCTGAAAGCCGTTTGCTCAACATTGCCCATCGTTATCAACAGCAAACCGATTGGCATGTGCAAATGCCTGCGGGTTTTGCTTAAACATTTCCATCAGATGCTGGCCTAGAAATCATGACCCATACCCCAACATTACGCCACGATTGGCACATTGACGAAGTTTTGGCTTTATTTGATTGGCCATTCAATGACTTGATTTATCAAGCGCAGGGCGTGCATCGCCAACATTTTAATGCCAACCAAGTGCAATTAAGCACTTTGCTCAACATCAAATCAGGCGCGTGTTCCGAAGATTGCGCTTATTGTTCACAAAGTGCGCGCTTTAAAACCCAATTGGCGGTTGAACCGTTGATGGCATTGGATGAGGTGCTGGCCGCCGCCAAGCAAGCCCAAGCCCACGGCAGTCAACGCTTGTGCATGGGCGCGGCATGGCGACAACCAAATAAAGCCCAAGATTTCATTAAAATTTTGAAAATGGTTAAAGAAGTCAAAGCCTTGGGGTTGGAAACCTGTTTAACCTTGGGCATGTTGACTGAACAACAAGTGGCACAATTGCAAGCGGTGGGGCTGGATTATTACAACCACAATTTGGACACCTCGGAAAATTTTTATCCCCACATCATCAGCACCCGCCAATACCAAGACCGCTTGGACACGTTGGCGCGCTTGCAACACAGCGATATTAAAGTGTGTAGCGGCGGCATCATCGGCATGGGCGAAAGCATCAGCGACCGCGCACAGTTGTTGCTCACGCTGGCGAATTTACCCAAGCATCCTGAAAGTGTGCCAATTAATCAATGGGTTAAAGTCGATGGCACGCCGCTGGCCACTGAATTGGCTGACCAACCGCCGTTGGATGGTTTTGACATGGTGCGTTGTATTGCGGTGGCGCGGATTTTAATGCCCGCTTCATATGTGCGCTTGTCCGCAGGGCGCAGTGAAATGTCACAAGAAATACAGGCTTTGTGCTTTTTGGCGGGCGCGAATGCGATTTTTTATGGCGAAAAACTGTTGACCACCATCAACCCCAGCGAGAGCCAAGACCAACAATTGTTGGCCAAATTGGGCATCAATGCGGGTCATTTGCCGCCGCTGTAGTTGATGGAATGCCCTGCACTGCCGATGCGTACACTGCGGTTGTTGCTTGCGCTGGCATCGGCAACGCCGACGTTGTGATAGGTTAAATAAGCCGCGCCCAAAGTTAAGCCTGTGAATAAAATCAACATTGCTTTGGTCATTCGTCATCCTCATCGCCCAAAATCGGCTGCCAGCGTTTTTGTTCATACAGTTGGCGGCGTATGGGCAACCACAGCCACAGCAACAACATCAACCCCGCCAGCCCTATAAAATAACGGCTGACCATCACCCCTGCGTGCAAAGTCAAGGTCACATTGGGCGATGGGGCGTTTTCCCCTTCGCCGCTGATTTGGGCATAATAATCGCCCGCAGGCAAAAAGAACAAGGCTTCGGCACTGTGACTGCCTTCGCTCCAAGATTCACCGTCTTCATAACCGGCATAATAGGCGATTTCTTCCGCCAAAGAATAAACCGCTTCATCGTTGTTTTTATTGTAGATTTCTACGTTATAGAATCCCCAATTGTTATGAACATCGGCGCGCAATTTGAGTTCTAGTAAATCGCCACCGTTGTCAATATGAAACACAGGGGAGGTTTTTTCTAAATGATCATTGAAATCAAAGTATTGCTGAAACACAACCTTGCCACGGCCAAACAGCAACAAGCCCAAAACAAGGATGAGCGCAACGATTAAATGGTATTTGGCGGCAAGAGAACTGCTTTGAATCAAGGGGTTAGGCACATAGGGCTGGGCGGGATGAACGTCTTTTGTTTGGGCGGGCGGTTCAAGGCCAAAGGCTTGATGCACGTCTTTGGCGGGTAAATATTCGCCCAAATTGTATTCCAGTTCGTTGTCGCTGGTTTCATAGCTGAAAATATAAGGCGGCGCAATGGCTTCTGTCGCTTGGATGGTGTCGCCGCGTTTGGCCAACCATGTCAGTTCGCCTTCGACATAAACGATTTTTGCTTCATATTGCTCATAGGCTAAAAATGTTCGATCCATGGCGTTGATGCGCATTTTTGGGGAAAAATGTTGGACGGTTTCGGGGGTTGGCACAGTGCGCACCCGCCGACTGAACACATAATGGCCGTTGTTGTAAGTCAACCATTGATAGCCGTGGGTCGGTGAATACAGACAAAAATCCACCCAACGATCAATGTCTTCGCTTAAATATTCAACCATACCGATCAGGGTAAAATCCACGCCTTTGATTTGTGCTTGCATCCCGATTTTCAGCGGTACATCGGGGCGGGGTTCATTTTTATAGCGTTGCACAATTTGATAATCGTGTTGGCTGTCCATCAACGCACCACAATAACCGCAGGTTAAACCACGGCTGCGATGGCCACCGTGTAACGCCAAAGGCGCGCCACATTGGGTACAGGCGATTTGACGGACGGCCTTGTTCATGATGCGTGACCGATTTGACAAAAAAATTGGCGATGTTTGATGGCGGGAAATGTTTGGCGCAAATGGGTCAAGCGTGCGGGTTCTAAATCGGCATGAATCACGCCCGCGCCATGGTTTTGCTCGGCCAACACCACGCCCCATGGGTCAACAATCATGCTGTGGCCATAGGTTTCGCGACCATTGACATGAAACCCACCTTGATTGGCGGCGATGACATAGGCCAAGTTTTCAATCGCACGGGCGCGCACCAAGGTTTCCCAATGCAGTTTGCCCGTCAACGCAGTGAAGGCCGAAGGCACAACAATGATGTCCACTTGGCGTTCGCCCATGCACCGAAACAGCTCGGGAAAGCGCAGATCATAACACACGGCCATGCCCAGACGGCCAAACGGGGTTTGTACCACCACCACTTGATTGCCTGCTTCAATCATTTCTGATTCACGGTAATGCAGTTGTTTGCTGTCGCCTAAATCAACATCAAACAGATGAATTTTGTCATAACGCGCCACTTGCTGGCCTGCGGGGTTGTAGAGCAAGCAACTGGCGCGCACTTTTTCGCTGTGGTCTATCGCCAAAGGAATCGTGCCGCCAACCAACCAAATGCCGTGGTTTTTGGCCAATTGGCCGAGAAATTGTTGCAACATGCCCAAGCCATCGGCGGCTTCTTTGAAATTCAATTGGTCATGGACTTTCATCCCCATACAACTGAAGCCTTCGGGCAAAACACAGAGTTTTGCCCCTGTTTTGACGGCTTGCGTGACCAAACGCGCCACTTCATTTAAATTGGCATTGATATTCGGGCCTGAAGCCATTTGGATTGCTGCAACACGCATAATAGAATCCTCTTTAATGTCTGAGTTTTTATTAGGTTAAGTCATTTTAGGATGCAAATGCTTTACCATTAAGCCAATCGCTTCAATACTGGGGTCAATTCCATCGGCAACGGGGCTTCAATTGTCAGTGGCTTGTCGTTGATGTTCAAACGGATGCTTGCCGCGTGTAAAAATAACCGCTGTAAACCGTGATTTTTCATTTGAGTATTAAAGGCTTCATCACCATATTTGCCATCGCCTGCAATCGGATGTTGGGCAAAGGCGGTATGGACGCGAATTTGATGGGTGCGGCCTGTTTCCAATTCGACTTCAATCAATGATACACACGGGTTTGTTTGGCTAAAGGCTTGTTTGAGGGTAAAATGACTGCGTGCCGGTTTGCCTTGGGCATCCACTTTAACCACCCGTTCGCCTGATTGGCAAATGTTTTTTTGCAACGGGGCGTTGATGGTGGTCAAGCGCGTGGGCCATTGGCCTTTGACCAATGCCAAATAGCGTTTGTGCAATTGATTGTCGCGCAATAGTTGGTGTAATTGACGCAACAGGGCGGGTTTTTTGGCAATCATCAAGCAACCTGAGGTTTCGCGATCTAAACGATGCACCAATTCGAGATAGGGCGCAGCAGGATAAAGGGCGCGTAAACCTTCAATCACGCCATAACCGATGCCACTGCCGCCGTGGACGGCCAAACCCGTTGGTTTGTTGATGACCAACAGGCTGTTATCTTGATATAATACGCTGTTAGCCAAAACGTCTAAAACATTTTTTGACGGTGGTACGCATTCGCCTTTGGTGGCAACCTGTGCGGGCGGAATACGCACAACATCCCCAACTTGTAAACGATAACAAGGTTTAATCCGACCTTTATTGACCCGAACCTCTCCTTTACGGATGATGCGGTAGATGTGACTTTTAGGAAAACCTTTCAATTGCCGTAATAAAAAGTTATCAATACGTTGGTCGGCAGATAAACTGTCAATGGTGACAAACGTGGTTGGCTGATGTTGCATAATGGCTGGCTCATGTTTTAGCAGACTAAAACACCATCATAGCATTATTACTCGCTACAGCTAAAGAACACCCAACCTTAAGGGCATCCTTAAAAATAACCCAAAGCAAACAGAGGTTGAGGGCAGTATAAACAGCAATAAAACCCTTGGTTAATTCCAAAACTGCTGAACCTTCGTTTGCATAAACTTTTGGACAAAACATTATAATGAAAAGAATTTTAATTAATGCGACACAGGAAGAAGAAGTCCGTGTTGCCATCGTTGATGGACAACGATTAGACAATTTTGATATTGAAAGTAGCGCAAAAAAACAAACAAAATCAAATATTTACAAGGGTATTGTCACCCGAGTAGAGCCGAGTTTAGAAGCTGCTTTCATTGATTATGGTGCCAAACGTCATGGTTTTTTACCGCTGAAAGACATTTCGCGCCAATATTTTCAAAATCAAAATGATGAACCCAGCAACGACGAAAGCGACGAGAACGACGAAACAGCGGCAGAAAATGACAACGAAACGCCTGAGACCAACAACAATGGCAAAAAACCACGGTTAAACATCAAAGAGCTTATCAAAGAAGGCCAAGAGCTGATCATCCAAATCGACAAAGAAGAGCGCGCCAACAAAGGCGCGGCCTTGAATACCTTCATCAGCTTGGCAGGACGGTATTTGGTGTTGATGCCCAACAACCCACGCGCAGGCGGGGTATCACGGCGGATTGAAGGTGAAGAACGTTCCGATGCGCGTGAAGCCATGCGTCAACTCAACCTTCCCAAAGGCATGGGCGTGATTTTGCGCACCGCAGGTTTGGGCAAAGGGCCTGAAGAACTGGATTGGGATTTACAATATTTATTGCAATTGTGGCAAGCCATCACCACATCCGCCAACGAATGCAAAGCCCCCGTGTTGATTTATCAAGAAAATAACGTGATTTTACGCACCATTCGTGATTATTTACGCGCTGATATTGATGAAATTTTAATCGACGAAGCCAACGTTCACCATGATGCCGTTGAATTTATGAAACATGTGATGCCGCATCACATGGAAAAAATCAAACTTTACAATGACATCGTGCCATTGTTCACCCGCTATCAAATTGAAAGCCAAATTGAATCAGCGTTTCAACGCGAAGTGCGTCTGCCTTCAGGCGGCGCGATTGTGATTGACCACACCGAAGCGTTGTTGGCGATTGACATCAATTCCTCGCGTGCCACCAAAGGCGGTGACATTGAAGAAACTGCACTCAACACCAATTTAGAAGCGGTGGACGAAATTGCCCGCCAACTGCGGTTGCGCGACTTGGGCGGCTTGGTGGTGATTGATTTTATTGACATGCTCAACCACCGCAATCAACGCGAAATCGAAAATCGGATGCGCGAAGCATTGAAAGTGGACAGAGCGCGGGTACAAATCGGGCGAATTTCGCGTTTTGGGTTGCTGGAAATGTCGCGCCAACGCTTGCGCCCTTCGCTGGGGGACAGCAGTCAAATCGTTTGCCCCCGTTGCAGTGGGCAAGGTTCGATTCGCAGCATTGAATCATTGGCCTTTGCCATTTTGCGCCTGATTGAAGAAGAAGCGATGAAAGGCAAAACCGTGAAAATCATCGCCCAAGTGCCTGTTAATGTAGCCACTTTTCTACTCAATGAAAAACGTCAAGCGGTGATTGACATTGAGGCGAGGCAAAAAATTGAAGTGATGTTGATTCCCAATCCGCAACTGGAAAGCCCACAATTTGAAGTGCAACGCATTCGCGCTGATGACAAAAGCGACAATAAACCCAGCTATAAAAACATCAGCCCTGTAGAACCTGTCAATGAGCAGTTGTTATATTACCACACTGATGAAGTGGAGGATGAACCGACCGTAAAAGGCATCACCCCTGCAACGCCTGCCCCTCAACCAACACCCAAGCCCCAAGCCGTTGAATCGCCACCCGCCAATGGCATGTTGAGCAAAATCTGGCAAGCGTTGTTTGGCCGCAGTGAAGTTGAAATCAACGAATCCAAAACCGCCACCCCTTATCCCAGAAAAAAAAACAACTACGACAACCGAAACTTTAACAAAAACAACGACTATAGAAACAACCGCCGACCCAACTATCGGCGCAAACAACCGAGCAAGCACAAAAGCGATTAAAGCCGTGTTTAACCGTTTATTTTTCAATCATTAAAAAGGAAGCCTCATGTTCTCACGCGAAATGAACATATCCACTTTTGACCCTGAAATTTGGGCAGCCATTCAACACGAAGAAGAACGCCAACACACGCATGTGGAATTGATTGCCTCTGAAAACTACACCAGCCCTGCGGTGATGCAAGCGCAAGGTTCGGTGTTGACCAACAAATACGCCGAAGGCTATCCAAAAAAACGCTATTATGGTGGTTGTGAAAATGTGGATGTGGTCGAGCAACTGGCGATTGACCGCGCCAAACAATTGTTTGGGGCTGATTATGCCAACGTCCAACCCCATTCGGGTTCGCAAGCCAATGCGGCGGTTTACATGGCCTTGTTGCAACCGTATGACACCATTTTGGGCATGAGTTTGGCGCACGGCGGCCATTTAACCCACGGAGCAAAAGTCAATTTTTCGGGTAAATTGTTCAACGCAGTGCAATATGGGCTGAATCCCCACACAGGCCGCATTGATTATGCAGAAATTGAACGCTTGGCCACAGCGCATCAGCCCAAAATGATTGTCGGTGGATTCAGTGCCTATTCGCGCACCGTTGATTGGCAAAAACTGCGCGATATTGCCGATAAAGTCGGCGCGTATTTGTTTGTTGACATGGCGCATGTCGCAGGTTTGGTTGCCGCAGGTTTGTATCCCAACCCCTGTACTTGTGCCGATGTCACCACCACCACCACCCACAAAACCTTGCGCGGCCCACGCGGCGGTTTGATTTTGGCCAAAAGCAACCCTGAAATTGAGAAAAAAATCAATTCTTTGGTATTCCCGGGCATCCAAGGCGGCCCTTTGATGCACGTCATCGCCGCCAAAGCGGTGGCACTCAAAGAAGCCTTGGCCCCTGAATTTAAAACCTATCAACAACAAGTGATCAAAAATGCACAGACCATGGCCACGGTGATGCAACAACGCGGTTATGATATTGTCTCCGATGGCACGGATAACCATTTGTTTTTAGTCAGTTTAATCAGAAAATGCCTGACAGGCAAAGACGCGGATGCCGCTTTGGGCAAGGCCAATATCACCGTCAATAAAAACAGTGTACCCAACGACCCGCAATCCCCGTTTGTCACCAGCGGTTTGCGCATCGGCACACCTGCCATCACCACCCGTGGTTTTAAAGAAGCGGAATGCGATACTTTGGCGCACTGGATTTGCGATATTTTAGACGATATCAATAACTTAGACACCCAAGCCCGCGTTAAACAAAACGTGCTGGCTTTGTGTCAACGTTTGCCCGTCTATATTTAATTCCCGAATGGCGGCGTGCCGCCATTCCTGTGGTTTATTGTTTGGCCGCTTCAGGCTTGAGTTCTTCCAGCGGCATGATTTTGACATCTTTGGCATCAATCCCGGGAAGGGTCAGCACCCAATCAACGGTTAAAACGTCTTTGTTTTTGACCAAGGGCTGATTGGCTTTAAAAATACGCGGCCACGCATTTTTGTCGTTATAATAATAACCTGCGATAATCTCCAACGTTTCGCCCGCGCTGACATGGTGTCTGACATCTGCCCAAACGCTTGGTGCAATGCACCAAAACCCAAGCAGGCTGATAATATATTTCTTCATAAGTACATCCCCCGTGAATTAAAAACTTTATCATAAAGATTTCATGGATAAAAATCGACTCATTTTTGCATATTGCAAAAAAGGCATATTATGTCCAAAATTCAAACTGCTCTTGATTTCGCCTTCAGCCATGGTTTGGTGTTGTATCAAAACGATGGTCAAATCAACCACGCGCCTTTCAGTCTCAAACCCGCGCCCTTTCCACAGAAAAACATAAAGCAAGCCTATGATTTGGCTTCTGATTTTAATCAATTATTGGTCAATATCGCCCATGACCCTGATTTCCTCAGCCAAACTTTTCAGCCCATGGCCGATGATTTCAGCCAAAAGCTGTTGGCCATTTATCAGCAAATCTATCTCAAGCAATCACCTGTGCAAACCGTGGCGTTTAATCTGTTTCGCGCCGATTATTTATTGCAACCCAGCGGCTCAACCCACCAATTACGTCAAGTGGAAATCAACACCATTGCCGCCGCTTTTGTTTCGTTATCAAGTAAAATCAGTGACTTACATCGTTATTTGTATCCGCGCCGCAACCTGCCGCCCAATGACAATTTAACCCAAGTCAGCGATGGTTTGGCTTTGGCGTGGCAAGCGTATGAGCGCAGCAACACATGGGTGTTGTTTGTGGTGCAAAAGCCAGAGCGCAACCGTTTTGACCAACAACAGATGGCACACGCCCTGTTTTTTCACCACGGTATTCGCAGTATGCGCCTGACATTGGCGCAAGTTCATCATCAATGTCGCTTAAAAAAACAACGGCTGTATATCGGCCAACGCGAAATCGCGCTGGTGTATTTTCGCGCAGGTTATAGCCCCAACGATTACCCAAGCAAACAACACTGGGCGGCGCGTTTGCTGTTGGAACGCAGTGCGGCGATTAAAGTGCCGACCGTGGCGTTTCAATTGGCGGGGATGAAACAAGTGCAACAAAGCGTCGCCGATGTGGATGCGCTCAAAAAATTCATCCCAGACAGTGCGCAACGCCAGCGTATGCAAGCCTGTTTTGCCCAATTTTATCCTTTGCACGATGAAACCCACCGCCAATTGGCCTGTACCCAACCCGATGATTTGGTGTTAAAACCGCAACGTGAAGGCGGCGGCAATAATGTGTATGGCCATGATTTAGCGAAAAAAATCAAAAAGATGGACAAAGCCGACTATACTTCATGGGTGTTGATGGAAAAAATCCACGCGCCTGTACATCAGGGCCGTTTGGTGCAACAACAAAAAATCACCGCCAAACAACCGTTGATCAGTGAATTGGGTATTTTCGCCACTTGTTTGAGCCAAGGCCAACAACTGTATCACAGCCAAGCCACAGGCCATTTGTTGCGCACCAAACTGGCTTATCATCACGAAGGCGGCATTGTCGCAGGTTTTGCCGCCTTAGACAGCCCCAATGCAGTCAAAACCCTGTAGCCATGCTAAAACGATTGATTTATACCCTGAACCAAATGCGAAAGCATCGTCATGCGTTGGCTGTGGCCAATCAACAGGCGCGTCACGGTCATGCGGCGCAAATTTCTGCCCAGCAATTGAAAAAGCAAGGCATCAACGTGTTGGTGTTGGATTTTGATGGCATTTTGGCTTACCACGGTGCGAATCGACCCTTGCCCGTGATGCAACATTGGTTAAGGGAATGTGTGCAAGTGTTTGGTACAAAAAACATTTTTATCCTCAGCAACAAGCCCATGTTGCAACGCAGGGCTTATTTTCAAACCCATGGTATTCGTTTTATCACAGGCGTGGCCAAAAAACCGTATCCCGATGGTTTGCACGCCATTCAGCGGTTGACGCAACAACCCGCGCAAGCGATTGCTTTGGTGGATGACCGCCTGTTGACGGGCGTTTTGGCCAGTGTGATAGCGGGTAGCCGTCCTGTCTATGTGCCGCAAGCCTATGCTAATTTTCGCCAACGCCCTGTTAAAGAAACGTTTTTTTTGACTTTGCGTTGGGCAGAGCGTTGGTTTTTTCGCCGTTGACGACAGCAATGGCAAAAATGCTACAATAGCCCCTCTTTTGGCCTCAACAGAATCGCTCATGCAAGAACACTATCACCCACAACAGCTTGAACCTTTGATTCAACAACAATGGAACAACGCCAACGTTTTCCATGTCACCGAAGACCCCGACAAAGAAAAATATTATTGCTTGGCCATGTTCCCTTATCCCAGCGGAAAATTACACATGGGGCATGTGCGCAATTACACCATCACCGATGTGATGAGCCGTTATCAACGCATGTTGGGCAAAAACGTCTTGCAACCGATGGGCTGGGATGCGTTTGGTTTGCCTGCGGAAAATGCGGCCATTCAAAACCAAGTGCCGCCCGCGAAGTGGACCTATCAAAACATCGACTACATGCGCTCTCAGCTCCAACGGCTGGGTTTTGGCTACGATTGGCAACGCGAAATCGCCACCTGCAAACCCGACTATTACCGCTGGGAACAATGGTTTTTCACCCGTTTATATCAAAAAGGGCTGGTCTACAACAAAACCGCCACGGTCAACTGGGACCCCGTGGACAACACCGTGTTAGCCAACGAACAAGTGATTGACGGTCGCGGCTGGCGGTCGGGCGCAGTGGTGGAAAAACGCGAGATTCCGCAATGGTTTTTGAAAATCACTGATTATGCTGAAGAATTGCTCAGCGGTTTGGACGAATTGACAGGCTGGCCAGAAGCCGTGCGCACCATGCAACGCAACTGGATTGGCCGCTCTGAAGGCTTGGAGATTCAATTTAGTGTCAACGGCGCGCCATTAAACGTCTTCACCACCCGCCCCGACACCTTGATGGGCGTGACCTATGTCGCCATCGCGGCTGAACATTCGTTGGCCAAACAAGCAGCGCAATATAACACACATCTGGCTGATTTTATTGAACAATGTCGCCACACCGACACCAGTGAAGCGACATTGGAAACCCAAGAAAAATTGGGCATGGACACAGGTTTGACCGCAGTGCATCCGATTACGGGCGAACAAGTGCCTGTGTGGGCGGCCAATTTTGTGTTAATGGGCTATGGCTCAGGTGCGGTGATGTCTGTGCCTGCCCACGACCAACGCGATTTTGAATTTGCGCAAAAATACGGTTTGCCCATTAAACAAGTCATCTGCGTTGATGGCTTGGTGGATGACTTGCCAGCGGCCATCACCGATAAAGGGGTGTTGGTCAATTCAGGTAAATTCAATGACTTGGATTTCGATGGCGCATTCAAGGCGATTGCCGAATATTTGCACAGCCAAAACAAAGGCCAACGTCAAGTGCATTACCGCTTGCGCGATTGGGGCGTGTCGCGCCAACGCTATTGGGGTTGTCCGATTCCGATGGTGCATCACAACGGTGAGATTGTCGCGGCCAAAGGCGAAGATTTGCCGATTGTATTGCCCGAAAATGTGGTGTTGGATGGCACAAGCTCCCCGCTGAAAACCGACCCTGAGTTTTATCAACGGCCAGACGGCGAACGCGAAACCGACACCTTTGACACGTTTATGGAATCGTCTTGGTATTATGCGCGCTACACCTGCCCCGATTGCGATACGGCCATGTTGGACGAACGCGCCGATTATTGGTTGCCCGTGGATCAATATGTCGGCGGGATTGAACACGCCATTTTGCATTTGCTCTATGCCCGTTTTTTCCATAAATTGATGCGCGATGAAGGCTTGGTTAAAGGCAATGAACCGTTCAGCCGTTTATTGACCCAAGGCATGGTGTTGAAAGACGGTGCGAAAATGTCCAAATCCAAAGGCAACACCGTTGACCCGCAAGCCTTGATTGACCAATACGGCGCAGACACCGTGCGCCTGTTCATCATGTTTGCCGCCCCGCCCGAACAATCATTGGAATGGTCAGACAGCGGCGTGGAAGGCGCGTTTCGCTTTTTAAAACGGCTGTGGCGATTGGTTTATCAACACCAAGGCCAAACGATTGAAAAACAAGCTTATAGCGAAGCCGATAAAGAACTGCGCCGCCACATACACCAATGTATTGATAAAGTCACGCACGACATGCACCAGCGATACACCTATAACACCGCGATTGCGGCCAATATGGAATTGATGAACCACCTGAGCAAAGCAAAAAACGCCCAACCTGCGGTGATTCAAGAAGGGCTGGAGGCGATTTGTTTGATGCTTGCGCCGATTGTGCCGCACATGGGCCAAGCGTTGTGGACAGACTTGGGGCATGAGGGTTTAATCATCGACGCGCCTTGGCCGCAAGTGGATAAAACCGCGTTGCAAACGCAGACCGTGACGCTGATGGTGCAAGTCAACGGCAAGCTACGCGCCAAAATTGAAGTGGCCTTGGATGCCGATAAAACGACGCTGGAAACCTTGGCCTTGGCTGAAGAAAATGTGCAACGTTTTGTAAAAAATACCCCCGTGTGCAAAACCATTGTTATCCCTAACCGTTTGATTAATATAGTGGTTTCCTGATGAAAAAAATCTTAATTTTCAGTTTATTGTTGCTGGCCAGTTGCGGCTTTCAATTACGCGGTCAAATCACCTTGCCTGCCCATTTAAAATGTTATGTTGCAACGGACAGTGCCAGCAGTGATATGGGCGCATTGATTCAACAGCGTTTGGCCGACCAAAACATCGTGGTGGTGGAGAAAAGCGAACAGGCGCAAGTGGTGCTGTATTTGACCGAAGAAGCGGTGGAAAGACGGGTGTTGAGCGTGTCGGCGTTGTCGGGCAAACAAGAGGAAGTGGAACTCAATCACCGCATTGATTTGGAAATTAAGGATCAAAAAGGCGCGTTGCTGGACAAACAACACATCAGTTTGTTGCGTGATTTCAGTTTTGATGCCACAGCGGTGTTGGCCAAAGATGCTGAAGAAAATATTTTATATCAAGAACTTAAGCAAGAAGTGGCGCAACAAATTTTGCGCAGTTTGACCTTGGTCGTTGGCCAAAAAAGCCCGTAGTTTTGCAGTACATTTTATAGCGAGGATCATGTGGCTCAATACATTTACACCATGAATCGGGTGAGCAAAATCGTGCCACCCAAGCGGGAAATTTTAAAAAACATTTCGTTGTCGTTTTTCCCCGGGGCAAAAATCGGCGTTTTGGGCTTGAATGGCTCGGGAAAATCCACGTTGCTGAAAATCATGGCAGGCGTGGACAGCGAATTTAATGGCGAAGCGCGGCCACAAGCGGGGATTAAAGTCGGTTATTTGTCCCAAGAACCCAAATTGGACGACAGCAAAGACGTGCGCGGCAATGTTGAACAAGCGGTGGCCACAACCAAAGCCTTGCTGGATGAATTTGATGCCATCAGTATGCGTTTTGCCGAGCCGATGAGCGATGACGAAATGACGGCATTGCTGGAAAAACAAGGCAAGTTGCAAGATAAAATTGATGCGGTCAATGGCTGGGAATTGCAACGCAGTTTGGACATCGCTGCCGATGCCTTGCGCTTGCCCCCGTGGGATGCGGCCATTGCCACGTTGTCGGGCGGTGAAAAACGGCGGGTGGCGTTGTGTTCTCTGTTGTTGTCCAAACCTGATATGCTGTTGCTGGACGAACCGACCAACCATTTGGATGCCGAATCCGTCGCTTGGCTGGAGCGGTTTTTAGCCGATTATAAAGGCACGGTGGTGGCCGTGACCCATGACCGCTACTTTTTGGACAATGTCGCGGGCTGGATTTTAGAATTGGACAGAGGCCACGGCATCCCATGGGAAGGCAATTATTCTTCTTGGCTGGAACAAAAAGAAAAACGCTTAGAAATTGAAGAAAAACAACAATCTGCGCGGCAACGGGCAATGAAAGCAGAATTAGAATGGGTGCGTGCCAATCCCAAAGGCCGCCACGCCAAAAGCAAAGCCCGCTTGGCACGGTTTGATGAATTGCTGGCCGAAGAAACCCAACAACGCAACGCCACCCAAGAAATTTATATTCCGCCCGGCCCTCGGTTGGGTGATTTGGTGATTGAAGCCGAACAGTTGCGCAAAAATTTTGGCGAACGGCTGTTGATTGAAAATTTAAGCTTTAATCTGCCCAAAGGCGGGATTGTTGGCGTGATTGGCGCAAATGGCGCGGGTAAATCGACTTTGTTCAAAATGCTGGCAGGGGCGGAAGCCCCCAGCGGCGGCGAAATTCGCGTGGGTTCGACTGTGGTCACTGCTTATGTTGACCAAAGCCGCGATGCACTGGCAGACGATAAAACCGTGTGGCAAGAAATTTCTGATGAGCGAGACATTATTGTGGTGGGCAAATATGAAACCCCCTCACGGGCTTATGCCAGCCGTTTCAATTTCAAAGGCTCAGACCAACAAAAATGGGTCAAAGATTTGTCAGGCGGGGAACGCAATCGGGTGCATCTGGCCAAGCTATTGAAAAGTGGCGCAAATCTATTAATGCTGGATGAACCGACCAACGATTTGGATGTCGAAACCTTGCGCGCTTTGGAAGAGGCGTTGTTGGCTTTCCCCGGTTGTGCGGTGGTGATTTCCCATGACCGTTGGTTTTTAGATCGCATCGCCACCCACATGCTGGCGTTTGAAGGCGACAGCCAAGTGGTCTGGTTTGAAGGCAATTACGCCGATTATGAAGCGGATAAGCACCGCCGTTTGGGAACGGATGCGGACAATCCCCATCGCCTCAAATATAAAAAATTGGTGCATTAAGCCCTAAAAAAACCTGCGGTTGCAGGTTTTTTTAGGTGTTATTGATTAATGCCATGGTTGGCCAATTCGACATCCACTTCGCGTTCAGTCATGTCATCTCGAAACCATTGGGGAATTGCGCCCATGGCATTAATTTTTTTGTTGGCCACACTGCGGTGGTGGTTGACATAACCCCAACGCACTTCGCCCAAAACATCGGGTTTAAATTCTAAAACCAACGTATTTTTATGTCCGTTTTCTTCTGGATGTAAATTTTGACGGCCATCTCTGTTGAGGTCAAAATTGCTGATATCGGACAAGACCAATCGCAAATCATCGCCGATGATGACGCAGTTTTGTTCTTGCGTCCAACAAGCACCGTTGGCAATGGTGGATAAATTCCAACCGTGTTTGGCTTGGCGGATGTCACTTTTTAAAGTCGCTTGATAACGCACCCCTTTGTATTCCGCGCAAGAGACGTACAATGACAAGTCTTCTGGTGTAAAATGGGTGGGTTGACAATCTTCGGCCAAGGCAACTGCCGAACCGAACAACCCGATGCCAACAAGCAACGCAGAAGAAACAGGGGTTAAAAATTTAACAGCTTTCATGGGTATTCCCTTATGTAAGTAGTCTTGAAATATAAAACCCAAACAAAACATAAACACCCATTTACCCAATGAATGCAAACCCAAAACACAACTTGGGTTCAATTTTTTGCACAGAAAAAAACCAAGTGTATTATGGGCTTGGAACGCTGGGGGCTATGAGTAGACATTAATTTTTGGTTGTTTAGGTTTTTTTAGTTATTATCTGGATTAACCAGTATGGCAGTTTGTAACAAAGCAAATTGCACACCAAGATATTTTAGTGCTTTATTTTAAATAACTGATTGATTTTATTTAAAATAATAGCCTATTTCAGGCTGAAACAATTGCAAAACACGCCATCAGGTCGCATTGCATTTTGCAATGCGAACCAATTCTAACGCACTTTATTTGTTGAATAAAGGGTTAAATTTGGCTGAAATAATGTAAAGTGTGCGAAAAAGCAACAGCAACGAGGCTAAAAACCAACTGACCAAACTGACCCAATTGGCCACTTTTTGTGACAAAGGCATGTTAAAATCGTAGGGTAAATATTGGGTAAAACGTTGTAATTCATTTTTTTGCGACAGTTTAAAATGATCGCCCGCTTGGCACGAGTTTTCTTTGGGAAAAGTATAACAAGCAGGATTTTTCATATTAAAATCATTACCTTGGTTGTCTGTCACCAAGCCACCAAACAGCTTGTCTTTTTGCGGAAAAAACTCAAGCCGATAACCAAACAAGGGTTCATAACAATTAATTTGCGACACGCCAATGGCCATTAAATCATCGCCGTGCAACGGGCTGTTGGTCACTTGCGCCGCCACATAGCGAATAAACGGCACTTCACCTGTTTGTTTGGCTTGTTCATACGCTTGTTGTATTGGTTTGGGGTCATAAGATTGGTTTTGATAAAAGCTTTTGTCTTTGCCCACATTAATCGCAATCACCCACGTAATAAAAACCAAACTGGCGATGGCTTTGACTTCAACATCCAATTTTAAACGGTCAAATACAATCATCGCCATCACAATAAAAACAGGGATATAAATCAAATACCAACGCACCAAATTAGAGCTGTTTTTGATGATAGGTATTTGTTTTAAAACATGATTCCATTCAGGGGTATAAAAATTGACCATGACGGGAATCAACAAAATGCCGATTAACCCTGCAAAATACAGCCATTGCTTGCCTTTTAATATCCACAAATAACGCAGGCCAATCAATAAAAAAATCAATGGAATGAAAGTGATACCAAATTCCATTTCATGTTGGTCTATGCGCCAACGGCTGTTAGCAAACAGGGGTTTAGATACCTCCCACGTCCAAGTGTCGATAAACAACGCTTTAAACGGCACCCAAAATGCGTCAAATAAATGGGCAAACCCGGGTAAAGGGTAGGCTTCTCGAGATAAATGACCCAAAGTTGCAAAAGCCACTGACAATTTGGCCGCACTCAACAATAAAACAATGCCTAAAAAAACAGACAATCGCAGTAAATAAATCGAGAAATATCCATATTTAATCGCATGAATTAAACCAATGGCCAGCAAGGTTAAACCCATGGGCAATAACAAATGCGCACCTGCGGCATAAAAAACAGAAGAAAATAACAACGCGGCAGTCAACAACAATGGAAAATCATGTTTAATATTAAAGGGTTTTGTTTGTTGCCAAACCAAAAGCACAGCCAATAAAGGCAACAAAGCAAAACCTTGAAAATTAACATGGCCGACAACCATGCGATACGCATAAAAACCATTGAACAAAAACAAAGTTGCGCCCAACAAAGCCACCCAATAAGAACAAGCGAACAGCTTGCGCAATAAAAAGTAAAACCCCCAAAAACCCATGATTGCAAAGACCAGAAAACTCAACCAAGTGGCGGTCAATGGGTCAAATAAAAAACTTAAAAACTGCGGTATTGAAAAATACATATCTTGTGGATGGGCAAACAGCAATGTGCCGCCACACATTGAAGGACTGAACCATGGAATGGAAAATAAGCCGTTATTTAAGAACCAATAATAAGTTGCCAAAAAACGGGGCATTAAACCAGAATAATCATGTCCAACATACCCTCGATTATTGGGAAAAAAATCTGCAAATATCAGTGCATAAACCAGCAATAATGACAAAAAAATAATCAACAAGCCTGTTTTTGATTTTAAAAAAGATAGAAAATTGTTTTTCATGATTTAAATGAGTAATTTTTATGGCCTAAATAGCTGATAATGACAGTGACAATTGCAGTGATAGCCTGTGCGGCAATTGGATTGAGATAAATCAGTTCAACTAAAACAGCCATTAAAAGAAGATTGGTAATAAAACCGATGCCATAAACAAAATAAAAACGTAAATATTCACGCAAATAATTACCTACTGTTTTAAATACCCATAATTTATAGCAAATATAGGCATTGGTAATAGAAATTATATTGACAGGAATAAGTAAAATCAAATAGTGAACAGTATCAGAAAGAAAATAATAAAACAACGAATAAGTTATAAAGCCAAATAAGGTATTCCAGCCACCGACAAATAAATAGAGGGTTTTTTGTTGATATTTATGTAGCAATGATACGATTCTATTTAAAATTATTGTCATCATCTATGATGTATAAGGGTCTTTTTCGCGTTTCATCATAGATGCGGCCAATATATTCACCCAGTATCCACATTAACATAAATAAAAATCCAACGAAAATAAACAAAACAACAACCAACCATTTAAATAATGGATAAGGTACATCATATACTAACGCATCAACAAACATATATGATAACATCAATGATCCCAACGCAATGCTGATAATGCCTAGAGCCAAGCCAATGCGCAAGGGCAAAAAAGAAAAACTCAGCACGCCATCCATTGCCAACTTAAACATTTTCTGATAAGAATAACCTGTTTCACCATGTATGCGTTCAGGTCTATCAAAATCAACAAAAGTATGTTTATATCCCAACCATGCAATCATTCCCCGCAAATACCTTGATTTTTCTTCCATTCCACTTAAACTTTTAAGCACTTTTTTATCAATTAAACGAAAATCCCCCACATTACGCGGAATTTTAACATCAGAAAATCTATCTAAAAGTTTATAATAAAAAATTGCAGTGTATTTTTTAAAAAAGTTATCTTGCCGTGTTTTTCTTCGAGCATAAACAATATCATAGCCCAAGTGCCACTTTTTAATCATTTCAGCAATCACTTCGGGCGGGTCTTGTAAATCACAATCCATAGAAATGACCGCATCAGCGTCTTTAACTGCATTTAAGCCCGCAGTGAGTGCCGCTTGATGGCCAAAATTTCTACTTAAATTAATGTATTGAATATGCTTGTTGTCATTATTTGCATGACTTTTTATCACATTCAAACTATCATCACAACTGCCGTCATTAACAAACAACAATGTCCAGTTTTCTTCAAATTGTTGCATCAAATGCACTATTTTTTCATATAATAATGGAATATTGTGCATTTCATTGTAAACAGGGACAACAAAGGAAATCTTTTTCATTTTTTATAGGGTAAGAAAAATTGATAAAACAGTTTTCTCAATATATTATTGAGATGACTCATAGTAATTCCACAATAGCGATCGAATGTTGTAATGGAATATGCTTTATTCTTATAGAGTTTATTAATTAATAACTTCATGTCAACATGCTGGCTATTGGCAAGATTGATACTACAGGACTTGTTAGACACCCTAAAAGCACATAATGGTTCTGGAATGACGTAAAGGTTACCTGTTAATAAAATTCTACTCCAATATTCTAAATCAATTACATAAGGCATGGTCATATCAAAAAATCCAATTTTCTTAATAACTTCTTTTCTAAATAAAACAGCCGTGGGTTCTCCTATCAAATTTGTGCCTGCCCTAATATTCTTTTTAATAGCATAAGCACCTTGTAATTCTCCAATAACGTTTGGAAACTGCCGTACTAAAATTTTTTTGCCCTTTTCATTTATAATATCTCGGCTACAGCTTACCATAATAATGGTACTATTATCAGGATGTTCTAATACATTTATTTGCTTTATCAAGCAATCAGGATAAAGTACATCATCATCACAGAGCAACTTAATATATTTTCCTTTTGCCTTATTTAACAAGCTATTCCAATTTTTTTCAGGACCTAAATTAACTTTATTCTGATAAAATTTGATACGCTCATCATTATAACTTAGTATAATTTTTACCGTATTATCAGTAGAACAATCGTCTATGATAATTAATTCAAAATTTTGATATTGTTGTTGCAATACTGAATCTATTGCAAAATATATATATTTTTCACTGTTATAACTTGGAATACAAACGGAAACAATAGGTGTTGTCATTTGAACATACTATCCTAAATTTTAATTACATAAACATTATTCTGGTACAAAAATTTCAAAAATCGACATGTTTAAATAGAAATACTTCCCTATAAATTTTCTATTTATTGGGTGATAATACTGCTTATTTATTATTAATTGATACTTTTGACAGAATTCAAAAATAATTGATTCATCAATAAAAGTTTGATGTGTTGGATCACATTGATAACCTTTTTCGCATGGAACGATAATCAGTAAAATGCCTTTTGGCTGTATTATTTCCTTTATATTTTTGAAAAAAGAATCAATTTGATTTAGATTTAAATGCTCTAATACATTATCACAAATTGCATTATCAATTTTTATATTGTAAAGATTTATAATATTTCCTTCTTGAACATTGAGTTCTTTGTTTTTACAAAATGTAACAAAAGATGGGTTTGAGTCTATACCAAAAGCATCAATATTCTTTTTTCTACAAAATATTAAAAATTCTCCCATGCCACAGCCTAAATCATAAATTTTATTTTTATTAAATGATTGCATATATTTAGGGTAAATAATGTAGTGTAGAAACAAATCTCTACCTGGCAAATATTTTTTCTCCAAATGTTTTTTATATGCTTTACTTTTAGTATCCATATTTATCACCAGAAATTAGTACAGCTTGTGTGGGACGATGCCAGATTTCACACTGGTTTCCTGTAAATTGCACGAATAGCCGAGCAATCAACAAAATATAATTCATATTTTTGGGATAAAAAATCAACTGTAATATATTTTGTTCATGTCATGCTCCGCCTCATAACCAAGATAAAAAGTGGTTTAGAATAACATTTTTTTCTTGTGACAACAGCCCCCGACAATATT
>DYSU01000019.1:0-24318 GCA_020726335.1 Thiomargarita sp.
CGCCATCAAAGTTTTGGCCTGTCCAAATGACCAGCGCAAAATGCGCTCATCCAGCCATTTCAAACCGCGCACCAACAGGCTGTCGTCATGGTCTAATTTCATACGAGGTATCAAATAATAACACAACACAGGCGTGACGGTAATCGACACCACCATGCTGGCGAGAATAGAAACGATATAAGCGATACCCAGCGGCATGAACAACCGTCCTTCAATCCCCGACAAGGCGAACAACGGCACAAACACCAGCACGATGATCAACGTGGCATAGACAATCGCAGAGCGTACTTCCAAAGTGGCATCAGCGATCACGTCGATAATGGGGCGTTTATTTTGCCGTTGTTGACGCAAACGGCGAAATACATTTTCCACCCCCACCACCGCATCATCCACCAATTCCCCAATGGCGATGGCCAAACCGCCCAAGGTCATGGTATTGATGGACAAATCAAACCAAGCAAAAATCAAGGCTGCAGTCAACAGCGACAAGGGAATCGCGGTCAAAGAAATGAACGTGGTGCGTAAATTGAGCAAAAACATGAATAAAATAATGGCAACCATGATAGCCCCATCGCGCAACGCTTCTTCGACATTGTGTACTGAATTTTCAATAAAACGCGCTTGTTTGAATAAAATCGTGGCTTTGACGGCTTTGGGCAAGGTTTTTTCCAATTCAACCAAAGCCGCTTCCACTTCATGAGTTAAACGCACGGTGTCGGTATTGGGTTGTTTTTGTACGGATAAAATCACCGCAGGCGCGGCATTGAAACTGGCATCGCCGCGTTTGACTTGGGCTACAAATGCAACGGCAGCCACTTGTTGCAATAGAATCGGTTGAGAGCCATTAAAACCCACCACCAATTGATTTAAATCGCTGATTTTTGTGGTGCGTCCAATGTTGCGAATCAAAATTTCTTGACCGCCGTATTCCAAAAAACCCCCGCTGGTATTGCTGGCAAAATCTTTGATCGCATTTTCCAATTGATTCAAAGAAATGCCCAAATCCGCCATCATGGCTGGATCAGGTATGATGCGGTATTGGCGAATTTCGCCGCCAATGGGGATCACTTGGGCAACGCCTGCCAGTGTCAACAAACGCGGACGAATCACCCAATCAGCCAATTCGCGTAAGTGCATGGGTTCCATGTCTTTGCCTTGCAGTGCAATCAACATGATTTCGCCCATAATAGAGCTGACGGAAGCCATTTGCGGCACAACATGGGCGGGCAATTGTTCTCTGACCACCGCCAAGCGTTCAGCCACTTGTTGCCGATTGATGTAAATATCGGTATTCCAATCAAATTCTACAAAAATAACCGACAAGCCAATGCCTGAAACCGAGCGCACCCGCATCACGCCCGCCAAACCATTCATTGCTGTTTCAATGGGGAAGGTCACCAATTGTTCGACTTCTTCGGGTGCCATGCCCAAAGATTCGGTCATTAATGTGACCGTGGGGCGGTTCAAATCGGGAAATACGTCAATGGGCAAATGCTCTATGGTCAACGCGCCGTAAATCATCAATAACACAGCGATGGCCAACACCAATAAGCGTTGGTGCAAACTGAAGCGAATGAGAAATTGAAACATTATTGCACCTGTCCCAATAAATAGGCACTGCTGATCACCACCCTGTGGCCTGTTTCAAGCCCTTTGGTCACAACAATATGCTCAGCATCCAAATCAAAATATTCAATTCGATGTGGGGCAAAATATTCTGCACTGCGATGCACCCACACCACGGTTTCGCCGTTAATGTTGCGGCTTAACGCTTTGCGGGAAAGGGTGTAACCCCTTGTTTTTTCATCCATAGCAACCAAAACTTTGAGCGGTTGCTCAATGCTGAGGGCGGGCAGCGGTGGCAAAGCCTGAAATTGTAATGGCACACCGTGTCCTTGTAATTGATGGCCTGAGCCTAAAAATTTTAGCGGGACGTTTTGTCCTTCGGCAGTGATGGCGCGAGCCGCTTTGATTTTGCGGGCAAGATTTGAATCAAAGGTGATGGCGTTGACCCATAATTTGTCAGGATTGAACAATTCAAATAACACGTCCCGTGCTTCGACAATTTGCCCTACATTGGCACTGACCGAGCGAATGATGCCCGTCACAGGGGCTTTCAGTACGGTGCGCTGTTGCAGTTTTTGGCTCAAAGTCGCTTTTTTTTGCCGCAAAGATTTCAAGGTTGACAACAGTTCATCTAACGTAGCTTGGGGGGTAACGCCTTTGATTTGTTTCAGTCGGTCATATTTTTGTTGTGCCAGTTGAATCTCGCCTTCAATCTCCACCAATATTGCCGCTTGTTCAGCATTGTCCAAATTGGACAAAATGGGATCAAGCCAAGCCAATACTTCCCCCGCCCTTATTTTTTTACCCAAATGAGGAAAATCATGATCGCCACGTTCAATTCTGCCTGTTTGTGTCGCTTGAATTTGACCACTGTAATTGGGATCGGCCATGACATGTCCTGTTAATTCCACCCATTTTTCATGGTCGGTGAGGCTGATCAAGTGCGTGGTCATGTTCAATTCATGTTGGATTGATTTAGGCAAAAATACACGGCCATCGCTCAAACGGCTGGGTGTTTGCGCAACAACCAACGGACTGTATAAGCCCACTAAAAACAATAGGCTGGCAAAGGCCAACACCATGGCTTGTTTCGACTCTTTGCGGGTGAAAATAAACAACAACAGCAATAAAAAAGCCGTCAACCAGCCTGACCAAAATAGCATGGTTTTTTTATCGGTCAGCACAGCAGTTAAGTCCAACGCATTTTTTTGTGGTTTGGCTTCAGGCGGGGCGGGAATGGTTAAATTGCCAATCAGCAAATCATTCAACCCATTAAATTCTAAACTAAAAATGAGTTCATGTTCGCCTGTTTTCTGTAAGGGTTCACTGAAGAAAGAATATTCGCCCTCACCGACAGCTTCCGCTTTTACTGTTTTATTATCGACCTCAACTTCAATTTTAGCGGCATTGATCGGTAAATTGCTTTTAAAGTCGTCTAAATAAATTTTAACTTCGTTTGCCTGAACCACAGCCAATAACTCAACTTGCTTGGAGCTGAGTTCTATTCGCGGCTCCAGTTGAAAAGTAGCAGGGGGTTTAGTTGTTCCATGGTCATGTCCTTCGTGGGCATCACTGTGGTAACTTATTAATAGTAAATAAAAAATAATCAATGTTTTCATCATACGCTCCAAAAAAACAAGGCACAATTTCCTTGTTCAAATTTTAAGTTTTAGAAAAAAATCAGCAGGGAAAACTTAAACTTTGGGCGGACGAAACAGCAAAGAAGTGGAACGTGAGGAATTAAGCAGATGAAGCAAACTGTGTGGTTGTTGTTTGGGCAAAGAAAAATCAGGGACGAAAAACGCAAACAAAGCCCAACCGTACCCATGACAAGCATGATCACACGATGCACCACATTCGTGTTTTTGCTCGGTTGAGGGGCAATGATCGCAAGAAGTGTGGTGTTCCACCATGTGGATGTGCATTGTTTGATCAGGCATGTGCCAAGCGGTGCAAGCTTCAGCATAATCGACAACCAAGGCAAAGCGAATACCTATCAGGAATAACACAGCCATTTTTTGCAACAGAATGTTCATGAGATAAAATTAAACTGTTGACTTTTTATTGTCAAGCGGTATTTAGGGCTAAGACTGCATAAAATGCAATTTTTTATGCAACATAAGGGGTGCAGAGATGCAGTAAAACTGCATCTCTTGGGGTTAACCTCGGGCTTTTTTAATCACTGCATCAGCGATGTTGGCAGGGGCTTCGCCGTATTTGGTAAACTGCATGGTGTAGTTGGCGCGGCCTTGGCTTAAAGAGCGCAACGAGGTGGCATAGCCAAACATTTCAGCCAAAGGCACTTCGGCTTTGATGGTTTTGCCTGTGGGGATTTCATCCATGCCTTGCAAAATACCACGGCGGCGGTTCAAATCACCCATCACATCGCCCATGTAGTCTTCTGGCGTGACCACTTCGACATCCATGATGGGTTCCAGCAACACAGGGGATGCTTTCAACGCAGCGGCTTTAAAGCCCATAGAGCCTGCGATTTTGAAGGCCATCTCACTGGAGTCCACATCGTGATAAGAGCCGTCATATAAGGCAACTTTGACATCGACCACAGGGAAGCCCGCAATCACGCCATTTTCCATTTGCTCTTGAATGCCTTTGTCCACCGCATTGATGTATTCTTTAGGCACCACACCGCCAACGATTTCATTTGAAAACTCATAGCCTGTGCCTGATTCTTTGGGTTCAACCCGCAACCAAACATGGCCGTATTGGCCGCGTCCACCTGATTGACGGATAAATTTGCCTTCAGCTTCAACCACTTTGCGAATGGTTTCACGATAGGCCACTTGCGGCGCACCCACGTTGGCTTCCACTTTGAATTCACGTCTCATGCGGTCAACGATGATGTCCAAGTGCAATTCGCCCATGCCCGCGATGATGGTTTGCCCTGATTCTTCATCGGTGGACACCCGAAAAGAAGGGTCTTCTGCCGCCAGTTTGGATAAGGCGATACCCATTTTTTCTTGGTCGGCTTTGGTTTTGGGTTCAACGGCAACCGCAATCACAGGTTCGGGGAATTCCATCCGTTCCAAGGTGATGATTTTGTCTTTGTCGCATAAGGTGTCGCCTGTGGTCACGTCTTTTAAACCCACCGCAGCGGCGATATCGCCCGCGCATACTTCTCTGATTTCTTCGCGTGAATTGGCGTGCATTTGCACGATACGGCCAATGCGTTCTTTTTTGCCTTTCACAGGGTTAAACACGCTGTCACCCGAGCTTAACACCCCTGAATAAACGCGGAAGAAGGTTAATGTGCCAACAAAAGGGTCGGTGGCAATTTTGAAGGCCAAGGCGGAAAAAGGTTCTGCATCACTGGCATGGCGTTCGCCTTTGGATTCAGTGGCATCGTCTAAAATGCCTTCGATGGCAGGCACATCCAAAGGGGAGGGCATGTATTCGATGAACGCATCCAACATCGCTTGTACGCCTTTGTTTTTAAAGGCTGATCCACAAAAAGCGGGAATGATTTCATTGGCAATGCAACGTTGGCGAATGCCTGCGCGAATTTCTTCTGAGGTTAAATCGCCTTCTTCCAGATATTTGTCCATCAGCTCTTCATTGGCTTCAGCCGCCGCTTCCACCATGTGGTCGCGCCATTCTTGAGCCAAATCAAGCAATTCGGCGGGAACGTCGCGTTCTTCGTATTTCATGCCTTGGGTGGAATCGTCCCAATAAATGGCTTTCATTTTGATCAGGTCAACCACGCCTTCAAATTTTTCTTCGGCACCGATGGCGATTTGCATAGGCACAGGATTGGCGGCCAAACGGGTTTTGATTTGTTTGATCACCCGCAAGAAGTCAGCCCCTTGGCGATCCATTTTGTTGACGAAAGCGATGCGTGGCACTTTGTATTTGTTGGCTTGTCGCCAAACAGTTTCTGACTGTGGTTCGACCCCGCCGACTGCACAGAACACCGCGCACGCGCCATCCAATACCCGCAATGAACGTTCAACTTCAATGGTGAAATCAACGTGGCCGGGGGTGTCGATGATGTTGATGCGGTGTTCTGGGTATTGGTTGCCCATGCCTTTCCAAAAACAGGTGGTGGCCGCAGACGTGATGGTGATGCCGCGCTCTTGTTCTTGTTCCATCCAATCCATGGTTGCCGCGCCATCATGCACTTCACCAATTTTGTGTGATACGCCCGTATAATACAATACGCGCTCAGTGGTGGTGGTTTTACCTGCATCAATATGTGCCATGATACCGACGTTACGGTACCGGTCAATCGGGGTCTTACGAGCCACAGTGATCCCTCTTTTTTATTCGTGTGATTACCAACGGAAATGTGCGAATGCTTTGTTGGCTTCTGCCATACGGTGAACATCTTCACGTTTTTTAATTGCATTGCCTTTGTTGTGATAGGCATCAATCAATTCGCCTGCCAAACGCAAACCCATGGATTTTTCGCTGCGTTTACGCGCAGCATCCACCAACCAACGCATGGCCAAAGTGGTGCGACGGTTAGGCCGAACTTCAACAGGCACTTGATAGTTTGAACCACCCACGCGGCGGGATTTGACTTCAACCATCGGACGGATATGGTCTAACGCTTTGTTAAATATCGCTAAAACATCGTCGTTTTCTTCTTTGTCTTTGATTTTTTCATCGGTGACATCCAATGCGCCGTAGACAATTCTTTCCGCCACTGATTTTTTACCATCAACCATGACCATGTTGATGAATTTGGCTAAAATTTGGTTATGATATTTAGGGTCGGGTAAAATATCGCGTTTGGCAACAACTCTTCTTCTTGGCATAAAAACTACTCTGGTGACTGATTAAATTAAGATTTAGGGCGTTTAGCACCGTATTTGGAACGGCCTTGACGACGTGCATTCACACCTGAAGTGTCTAAGCTACCGCGCACGGTGTGATAACGTACCCCAGGTAAGTCTTTAACCCGTCCACCACGAATTAACACCACAGAGTGTTCTTGTAAATTGTGACCTTCACCACCGATATACGTGGTCACTTCCATGCCGTTGGTCAAACGCACCCGCGCCACTTTACGCATCGCAGAGTTGGGTTTTTTCGGGGTGGTGGTATAAACACGGGTGCAAACCCCGCGTTTTTGTGGACAGCCGTCCAGGGCAGGAACTGAACTTTTTGCTAAATGACGTTTGCGCGGATGACGCACCAATTGATTAATCGTAGCCATGATGACTCCACTGTGACTATTATTTTACGGGGATGCGCTACTTATAGCAGCAGAGCCACATTCCCAAAATTAAAAAAAACATAAAAAGCATTAGCTTAGTGACGATATTCTAGGCTTAAATAAAAGAATATCAGTATGCTATAAGAAGCCGCGAAATTATAGAGAAAAGCCCTGATGGTGTCAAGCGTATGTTGTCTTGGCGGTAATTTTGTTAAAATCTAGCCGTCTGGTAAACTGGCTTTTTATTTTATCTCAACGTTAGGTTAAACAATGAAAAAAATTCAAATTTCTGTATTAATCGCAACCTTCGGTTTTAATGCCCTGGTTTTGGCGGTTGAAAAATGTCCTGATACTGTACCCGATGAAAAAATTGCCCAATATAAACAGGCGATTAAAAGCTTCGGGGGCAATTTAAAACAAGAACTGCAACAAGCCATTCAAACAGGGGGTTTAGAACAAGCGATTGATGTTTGCAATCAACGGGCTGAAGAAATCACTGCCCGCCATGCGAAAAAAAATAATTTTTATTTGGGTCGCCCCAGCTTAAAAGTGCGCAATATCAGTAACATAGCGGATGATTGGGAAAGCCAAGTTTTACAACAATTTGAACAACGCAAAGCCGCAGGCGAGCCAGTGGAAAACATGGATTATGCCCAAGTGATTAACGAGCAAGGCAAGCACCAAATCCGTTATATGAAAGCGATTGGCACTGACACGGTTTGCACCAGTTGCCATGGCGGGCAAATTAAACCTGAATTGCTGGAAAAACTGGATAAATTATACCCCGAAGACGCGGCACGCGGTTTTAATATCGGCGATTTACGCGGTGGTTTTAGCATCAGCGAAAACATGGACGCTTGTGAATAAAATCTGTGTTGGCGCGCAAGGGATAGGATGATGGATGAATTAAACACTTTCAGTTTCATTTTTTTAAGCGCGCTGACTCTCAGCGTGACCGTGCAATGGTGGTTGGCACAACGGCAAATCAATGCCGTAAAACACCACACAGGCGCAGTTCCCCATGCGTTTCAAGCTAAAATCAGTTTAGCCGACCATCAAAAAGCGGCGCAGTACACCACGGCTAAAGTCAGCTTAAACCAAAAATTATTGCTGGCGGAAGCGTTTTTATTGCTGGTGTGGACATTTGGCGGTTTGCTTAACGTCATTGATGGTTTTTGGTTGCAAACCCATGGGCCTGTTCTGTGGATGGGTGTGGCGGTAATGCTCAGCGTGTCATTGCTCAACAGCGTGCTGGAATTGCCACTCAATTATTACCGCACCTTTAATTTGGAAGCGCGTTTTGGTTTTAATCGCATGGATTTGAAAACGTTTGTGCTGGACATCATTAAAAGCTTGGGCTTGTCTTTGGCGTTGGGCGTGCCCTTTTTGGCGTTGGTGTTGTGGTTGATGCAAAACGCAGGCGTGTTTTGGTGGCTGTGGGTTTGGTTGGTTTGGATGGGCTTCAGTTTGTTGATGATGTGGGCTTACCCTGTGTTCATCGCGCCGTTGTTTAATCAATTCACCCCCTTGGCCGAAGGCAGTTTAAAAACACGGATTGAAGCTTTATTGCAGCACAATGGCTTTTCCAGCCAAGGTATTTTTGTCATGGACGGCTCTAAACGCTCAGGCCATGGCAACGCTTATTTCACGGGCTTTGGCCACAACAAACGCATTGTGTTTTATGATACGTTGTTGGCGGGTTTAGCCGAAGCAGAAATTGAAGCAGTGTTGGCGCATGAAGTCGGTCATTTCAAACGCAAACACAACCATAAAATGCTCGTTTTTATGGCCGTGTTTAGTTTAGCGGGCTTGGCCTTATTGGCGTGGTTGATGCGACAACCTTGGTTTTATCAGGGGTTAAATATCAACACCCAAGCCACTTATACCGCGTTGTTATTGTTTATGTTTGTTTTGCCCGTATTCAGTGTTTTCTTGTCGCCGTTGATGGCTTTGTTGTCGCGCAAGCACGAATTTGAAGCCGACGCATTTGCCGCCCAACAAACCGATGCCCAGTTTTTGATTCAAGCCTTGGTTAAAATGTACCAAGAAAATGCCAGCACCTTAACGCCTGACCCGTTGTATTCCGCATTTTACGATTCGCACCCCTCTGCACCTGTGCGCATCGAACACTTAACCCAACTTAACTATCACACATCAGGAAAATAATATGATAAAAATTCGTAAGTTATTGTGCATGGCTTTGCTTTGTCCACCTGCCTATGCGGTTAATATTGACAACGGCGAATCATTGCACCAAGAAACCTGCTTGGAATGTCACAGTCCCCGAGTTGAGGACGGCGACCACAGCACACTCTATACCCGTGAAAATCGGCGGGTTAAAGATTTTGCAGGATTAGAATCCATGGTCAGAATGTGTGATTCTAATTTAAAAATCGGCTGGTTTGACGATGAAATTATGGATGTGGTGGCTTATTTGAACCAAACCTATTACCATTTTCCACAACCAAAAGTTGTTGAACCCACAGAAAAACCTCAAAAATAATCAGTACACAACATGGGCTTTGGCCTGTGTTGTCAATAGGTCAAGCCATGGATTCTTTTTATCAAAAACATGTGTTTATCTGTGTCAATGACTATGACGGCCCTTGTTGTAATCAGCATCACAGCGCGAAAATGCAAAAATATATGAAACAACGTTGCAAAGAACTTGACCTTGTCGGTCAGGGCAAGGCACGCATCAACCAAGCGGGTTGCTTCAATCGTTGTGAATTTGGCCCTGTGATGGTGATTTATCCTGAAGCCGTGTGGTACACATGGGTGGATAAAGCCGATATTGATGAAATCATTGAACAACATTTAATCAACAACCGTATTGTTCAACGCTTGTTATTGCCTTAATCTTCAACCGATTTAACAATTAACCCATTGATTGCATTGGGTAATTGAGTGGTCAGCAACACATCATTTTGGTATAACTGTGCCGATTGAATCAACAGGTGTTTTTGCGAGCCTAAAAAGCGTTCACCGATGATATTCACGGTCAGCCGTGCCAATTGTTGGCCGTTGCCTGCTTCAGCAACCAATTTATACACCGTATTTTTGCCATACAATGCGTCATACGGAACGGCCACCGCGTTTTTTATCGCAGGCAAATCCACCACCAACGGCACAAATTGCCCCAGACGCAACGGGGTTTTTGCTTCAATCAATTGAAACAACACATCCAAACCGCCTTTTTGTGCCTGCACACTGCCCGCTAACCTCGAAAATTTGACTGCAACATCCGCATGGATATTCAGATGTGGATTGAACGCAACCACATAACGGTCAGGGACTTGGGCGCGTAATTCCAAATGTTGGTTGTCATACAAGCTGATTAACACCGCACTGACATTGACGCGCTCACCCACAGCGGTATTGATCTCAGTGACCATGCCCGTGAATGGTGCGGATAATTGACAGCGCATGGCATCCAATTTTGCTAATTTTTGCAAAGCGATAATCTGTTGTTGATTGGCCGTCAATTGCTTGAGGCGTTGTTCATGGTTGTTAAGGTCTAATTGCCGTTTGTTGACCGTTAAGCGATAAGTTTCTGTATTTTGGCGTGTTTTATCCAACTCGGCTTCACTGCCTATTTTTTGTTGGTATAAATTTTGGGCGCGTTTTTGCGCTTGTTCAGCCAAAGCCAACAGATTTTTTTCTTGGGTTAAGGCGGTTTTGTTGTGTTGGTGTTGGTTGTTTTCCAATGCGATGTTGGCGGCAATTTCGGCTAAATTGGCATTATATTGTTGAATTTTAATTTGAATTTCAGCATCATCCAAAA
Organism: Thiomargarita sp.; assembly: GCA_020726335.1. Lineage (GTDB taxonomy): Bacteria > Pseudomonadota > Gammaproteobacteria > Beggiatoales > Beggiatoaceae > DYSU01. Next base: position 10,527 of record DYSU01000019.1, read on the forward strand.
CCAATAATAATTGGCCTTTGTTCACTTGTTGGCCTTCTTTGACCAAAATTTGTTGAACATTGGCGGTTAAGCCTGTGCTTAAATGGGCATAAGAGGGGGATTCTACCCGTGCATACAGGCGCAGTTGTGGGGTTAAAGTTTGTAGTTGAACGGTTTGGCTGGCCACTGTCCACACTTGTTGTTGACTGGGCTTGTTGGCCTTTTGTGGTTTGGTTTTAATCAAATAGAAAGTGGTCGCAATACCTGCGGCTAAAATGAAGATAACGACAAATAATTTTTTCATGGGATTCAAACGTAAAACGGCACTTTCTATTGAAAGTGCCGTGTCTTTTAGCAGACTGTGTTAATCACTGTCTGGCGTTTATTGAGAACCTAAGGTATGAATGTTGATTTCTACCCGACGGTTTTTTGCACGACCTGCGCTGGTTTTGTTGTTGTCAATCGGTTGGGTTTCACCCATGCCTTTTTCAACAATTTTATCGGCAGTAACACCACTGGCACGCAATGCGTCGCCCACGGTTCTCGCACGTTTTTCAGACAATCTTTGGTTGTAGGCATTGATACCGATGCCGTCGGTGTGACCCGTGATGACGATGTCTTTCAAGCTGTTGTGGTTGATAAAGTCAACCATTTGATTGACCACATTCAAGCCATCGGCTGTTAAGTTGTATTTATCAAATGCAAAGTTGACCATTTTGTCTGTCATGGTCACTTTAGATTCAACTAAAGGACAACCGTTGTTTTCAGCAGGACCTGCTTCATTGGGACAAGCATCTTTGTAATCTGGAATGCCATCGCCATCTGTGTCTTTAGGACAACCGTCTGCATTGACACCTTTAGAAATTTCTTCTGCGGTGTTATTTGGACATTTGTCTTTGTAATCTGGCACGCCATCACCATCGCTGTCGATTGGACAACCGTTTTCATCAACTTTAACCCCAGCAGGCGTATCGGGGCATTTGTCTTTGTCATCTGGCACACCATCGCCATCAGAATCATTCACGTCACCGCAAACTTCAAAACGCTTGTCTTTGGTTTGATTGGGTACATTGACGCATTTGTCAAAGGCGGCGAGTACAGGCTGGCCACTGCTGTCTAGCACATAGGCCGGTCCTTCTACAGTTTCAGCCCAAACGCTGGTGGCAGAGGCTAACAAAGCACCCGCAATCAGACCCATAAAAACATTCCGATTTCTTTTCATTACTTATACCCTTCCTTATTTCAAATTTTTGTTAAAACTTCACGCAGGAATAAAACCACGATAAACCATCATTGACAATAGAAACCATCTGTGATTTTTATTACCAGTCATTCCTTATTAATACGTTGTAGCCAGTATCTCAATGACCCGCGTGTTGTATTTTTCCAACACAATCGTAACTGTCAATAATTCACTGCCGCATTTGCGTAAAAAAAACTTCCAGCCATCATTCTAACAGCAAGATTACACCGTCGTCCAGAGGTTTTGTATATTTTAGTACAACATTGTGTCGTTGAAAAGCGACAGTTGGTTTTTTTGCCTAATTTCGCTTGCTTAAGAACAAAGCTAAAAGAGACAAGGCTAAGCCTGCAACATTTCATCCAAACGACCCATCCTATCCAAGCGTGCCAAATCATCATAGCCACCCACATGAACATCATTGATAAAAATTTGTGGCACGGTGCGTCTGCCTGTGATTTTAATCATATGTTGCATTTTATCGGGTTGATGGTCGACCCAAATTTTTTCGATGTGGGTGATGCCTTTTTTCTGGAGTAAAAATTCTGCACGGGTGCAATAGGGGCAAACCGTGGTGGAATACATCAAAATAGATGACATGAAGCCCTCCTGCTTTCGGTGATGAAAAGATTGATTATAATTATAATGTCAGGGTAACGAGATTTTTCTGAAGTTTCAAGCAAAAGATAAGGGAGGGGCAGACACTTGGAAGAAACCAAGTGTCCTTGCGGGGTTTACAAATCGTTGGCGTGGTCGGCTAAATAATGAGCCACACCATCGGGCGTGCCTTTCATGCCTTCATCGCCTTCTTTCCAGCCTGCGGGGCAAACTTCGCCATATTTTTCATTAAATTGCATTGCATCCACCATACGCAACAATTCATCAATATTACGACCCAAGCCCAATTCATTGACCACTTGATGCACCACTTTGCCTGCTTGGTTAATCAAGAAAGTGGCGCGATAAGCCACTGCACCATTAGGGGTTTCAATGCCATAGGCTTTGGCGATCGCATGGGTGATGTCAGCCACCAAAGGATAACGCACCGCACCGATACCCCCTTCTTCAACAGGGGTATTGCGCCAAGCGTTGTGGGTATAATGGGAATCAATTGACACACCAATCACTTCCACAGCCCGTTTGGTAAACGCATCCATCCGTTTGGAAAAGGCAATTAATTCAGTTGGGCAAACAAAAGTGAAGTCCAATGGATAAAAAAACACCACAGCGGCTTTGCCTGCAATGGTTTTAGCCAAATTAAAATCAGGCACGATCGTGCCATCGGCTAACACGGCATTTGCAGTAAAATCAGGGGCTTGACGACCAACTAATACGCTCATTTAATCTATTTCTCCAAGAATGATAAAAAGTTCTTCAGTAATGTGGGAGTTTTGACGCAATTTCAAGCCAAATTTTCATAAAATCTGCAATCAGTCTTGGCGATATTCAGGTTGCATGGAATGCCGCCAAAATTGGGTTTCTTGTTCAAACAAACGCGAACTGCCTTTAGGCCCCCAACTGCCCGCAGGATAACTGGGAATATAATCGCGTTCAATCGCCCATGTGTGCAACACAGGTTCAATCACCCGCCATGCGTTTTCCACTTCGTCATAGCGCAAAAACAACGAACGGTCGCCTTCGATGATGTCAAGCAACAATTCTTCATAGGCATCAATTTTGGCTTCATTATCGGCGTGCAAGCTGGCATCCAAACTGGTTTGGCGGGTGAACATTTGCAAACCCGCTTGTTTCACGGTGATTTCCATTTTCAAACAATCGCTGGGTTGAATGCCAATCAACACCCAATTGGGGTGCATTTGTTGCAATTGTTGGCTGTGAAAAAACTGCTTGGGCGGATTTTTAAAACAAATGGACACCATGGATTGCCCTTTGGCCAACGCCTTGCCCGTGCGCAAATAAAACGGCACCCCCGCCCACCGCCAATTGTCGATATACAACTTAAGCGCGGCATAGGTTTCAGTCACGCTGTCGCTTGGCACATTGTCTTCATCCAAATACGCTTTGACCGCTTTGCCGTTAATCACCCCGCCGCCATATTGTGCGCGATAAGCTTGGCCATGTACCGCGCTGAGTGGAATTTTACGAATTGAACGCAACACTTTAACTTTTTCATCGCGCAAGGCTTCGGCCTCCATCGAAGCGGGTGCTTCCATTGCCACCAATGTCAACACCTGCAACAAATGGCTTTGAATCATGTCACGCAACGCGCCTGCGGTGTCGTAATACGCGGCGCGACTGCCGACCGTCAACGTTTCTGAATGGGTGATTTGCACATGATCAATGTAATTGCGATTCCACAGCGGCTCGAGCATCACGTTGGCAAAGCGAAACACCAATAAATTGCGAATCGTGCCTTTGCCCAAATAATGGTCAATGCGATAAATTTGATCTTCCTGCAAATAGTGGGAAATGCGGTGATGCAACGCTTTGGCACTTTGCAAATCATAGCCAAACGGTTTTTCAATCACCACCCGCCGCCAGCCCAAATCTTGATTAAACGCCCCCGTTTGACCCAGCAATTGAACCGTCGTGCCAAACAATGCGGGACTGACCGATAAATAATAGGCATGGTGGGTGGGGCATTGCTGTGTTTCCAAATAATGCTGTAAATTGCGGTACATATCAGGATTTTCCAAATTGCCTTGGAAATAATGCAACCGCTGGGCAAAACGTTGAAACACGGCTTCATCCAACCCGTTGCGCGCTTTGTGTTGCACCATTTCGCGCACTTGGCTTAACCAAAAATCCAATGACCAATCGCGCCGCCCGATGCCGACGATTCGCGTGCCTTCGGGTAAATGTCCCGACACTTCCAAATGATACAGCGCGGGAATCAGTTTAAGCCGCGCTAAATTACCCGTTGCGCCAAAAATCACATAAGTGCAAGGGGTTTGTTGTTTTTCTTGTGACATGGTCAGTCTCCTTTAATGGGTTCGTGCCGTTCATAAGCGGCCAACAGCGCAGGCACCATTAACAGCACCAACACCGTGGAAAACATCAAACCAAACGACAATGACACCGCCATGGGAATGAGAAATTGCGCTTGCAATGAGGTTTCAAACACCAAAGGCATCAAACCGCCGATGGTGGTCAGCGAAGTCAATAACACGGCGCGCAAGCGTTGGCAAGAAGCTTCAATCAACGCGGCTTTAACCGCCATGCCTTGTTGACGCAATTCTTGGTAAAAGCTAACCAAAACAATGGCATCGTTGACCACAATGCCCGACAACGCGAAAATGCCAAACAGCGATAAAATGGTTAAATCCATGTGCAACCACCAATGCCCCCACAGCGCGCCCACCAAACCCAAAGGAATGATGAGCATCACCAACAGCGGCCAGCCATACGAAGAAAACACCCAGGCCAACACCAAATAAATCAAAGCCAACGCATAAGCCACGCCCAGCTTCATGTCGCCCAACGTTTCTTTTTGTTCCGCCGAACGGCCTTCATATTGATATTTAATCCCGTATTCGCTGGCCAAAAGCGGCAAATAATCGGCATTCAGTTCACTGATAATTTTATTGCTGTTGTTTTGATTTTTATCCACTGAAGCCGACACTTGCACCGTCAATTCACCTTGAAAATGGCGCAACGCTTCAAAACCGCGTTGATAATGAAAATCAAGCAAGTTTTCCAACGCAGTGGTGTCACCATTGGGCAGACGCAAAGGCAAGCTGTTCAATTGATTGAGTTGATAGCGGCTGTCATCGCTCAACATCACCCGCACTTCAACTTCATCTTGCTGGTCTAAAAAAATCTGCACCAACTGGCCTTCAAACGCGGCGCGCAACTGTTGATTAACCTCGTCCAAAGTCAAACCCAAAGCCACGGCCAGCGGTTTGAGCCGATAAATCACCTGTTCTCGACCAAACGGCATGTCATCTTCAATGCCGCTGACCCCGTCAAATGTTTTGAGCTTTTCGCTCAATGCCAACGCGGCTTGTTTTAATTGAATGCTGGTTGCGCCGCTTAAACGAATGTCAATGTCTCTGCCCGGTGGACCACTGCGCTGGCTGGCGATGGTTAAATTTTCCAAGCCTGCAACGTCGGGAATTTGTGTGCGCCACAATTGAATAAACGTGTCATTGAGAATTTTGCGGCTGTCAGGCTCGTGCAATTCCACCATAATTTGGGCAAATTGTTCACCACGACGCACGGTTAAGCCATCGGCTGAACCGGCTTGATTATATTTAACTGTATGTAAAATAATCACTTTTTCACCAACCGATTTTTCAGTGGCATAAAGAGCTTGTTCCACTTGGGCAACAAAAGCGCGCACTTGTTTGGCGGGTGTGCCTGCGACAAAACTGATGTTGGCATCGAGCAAAGTCCCATCAGGGCTGGGGAAAAACGTAAAATTCAGCCGTCCGCCCGCCAACAGGCCGACCGTGACGATAAACAGGCTGAGGATGAGGCTGATCATCACACTGTGGTGATGCACTGCCCAAGTGGCAATCGGACGAAAGAATTTTTCTTTAAAATTTTCAAAGCTTTGGTCTAAAATTTGGCGCAATTTTGAGGGTTTGGGCGGATTCAAGTGCATGGCGTGAAAACTGTGGCGCAAATGGCCGGGCAAAATCAAAAAGCATTCAACCGTAGAAGCCAAAATGACGCACACCATCACCAGCGGGATGTCCGACAAAATCTGCCCCATGGTGCCACTGATGAGCATCAACGGCAAAAACACGGCGATGGTGGTCAATGAAGAAGCCATCACGGGGGTGAACATCCGCCGCGCACCGCCTTCTGCCGCCATCAGCGAGCGTTCGCCGATTTGATAATGGGTCAGCGCGTCTTCGCCGACCACAATCGCATCATCGACTACAATCCCCAACGCCATGATCATCGCAAACAAACTGATCATGTTGATACTGCCGCCCAACAGATACAACGCCGCTTGGGTTGCCAGCAAAGAAATGGGAATGCCCAAAGCCACCCACCAGGCAACACGGCCATTGAGAAACAAATATAAAATGACCACCACCAACAGCAAACCCATGATGCCATTGTCAATCAACAAATCAATCCGCCCTTGCAACACTTTCCATGTTTCATTAAATTCGCGCAATTCAACCGTTTTTGGCAAAGTGGGACGGGTATCGGCCAACCAAGTTTTTAAGGTTTTAGTCGCTTGCAAAGTGTTGCCATTTTCGGCACGGTAAATCACCAATTCCAGCGTATTGCGATTTTGATAAGACAACTGCATTTGTTCGGGTTTGGCGCGGCGTTCAATTTCAGCCACATCGCCTAAACGCACATATTGGCCGTTGGCATCGGTCAGCAACGGCAGTTGTGCAAAGTCATGCACGCTTTCACGTTGTTCTTCGGTTCGCAATTGGCGGCTGACACTGTCTTTTCCGATATAGCCCACGGGCAAATCTTGGCTGTACTGCTTGATTTTTTGCCCAACTTGGTTCAAGTTGAGGTTTAATTGCGCCAAGCTTGACGGCGGGAGCATCACCGCAATTTCTTCGTCGGGCAAGCCCTTGATGTCAACTTTGGCAATGCCGCGTTGCAACAATTCCCGTTCCATTTTGCGCGCCAGATGGCGCAGTTCCCGCCCATCCAAATCGCCCGACAACAACAAAGAACTGATGGCTTCATAACGAATGATGCGGCTGACTTCGGGTTTTTCTGCATCGCTGGGCAGGTTGCGCATCAAGGTGATTTGTTGCTTGGCTTGGTCTAAGGCCAGCATCATGTCGGTGCCTTCGTAATACTCCAAAGTAATCGCCGCGATGCCGTTGGTGGCTGTGGAGGAAATTTTTTTGACACTGTCCAAATTGCGCAATTCTTGCTCTATCGGGCGGGTGATGGCGCGTTCAATGTCTTCGGCACTCGCGCCGCTCCACACCACGCGCACGCTGATCATGTCCAAGGCAAACGTGGGCAAAAATTGGGTGTTGAGTTTGCTCAATCCCCAAAAGCCCGCCAAGACTAAAATGAACATGAACAGATTGGCCGCCACTTTGTGTTGGGCAAAAATACCAATTAAATCAGTTTGATGTTGAAAATTATTGGGTGCGCTGGACATATCAAGTGGTCATGTTATGAAATTCAGGCACCACGGTTTGCAACCAAGCGGTGATGGCCGCTTCATCATAAACAGCGCAATGGTGTTGTAATTGTTCAATTTTTTCTATAAGTTCCCTGCTGTCGTGCGGGCGATGAATCGCTTGCATGATTTTGCTGTGGCTGGTGCGGCTGAAGGTTTCTTCATCGGGATGAAACAATTCTTCATACAGTTTTTCACCTGAGCGCAAACCGGTGTAGATGATTTTAATGTCTTTTTCGGGTTCTTTGCCAGACAGCTTGATCAATTGTTCCGCCAAGTAGCGAATTTTAACGGGCGTTCCCATGTCGAGTACAAAAATTTCGCCGCCTTGCCCCATTGACCCCGCTTGTAAAATCAATTGACAGGCTTCGGGAATGGTCATGAAATAACGACAAATGTCGGGGTGGGTGACGGTGACAGGGCCGCCGTGTTGGATTTGCTCTTGAAACAACGGGATTACACTGCCCGCTGACCCCAACACATTGCCAAAACGCACCGTGGTAAAACGGGTGGAGCTTTTGCCTGTCAGGCTTTGGATATACAGCTCGGCACTGCGTTTACACGCGCCCATGATGTTGGTTGGGTTGACGGCTTTGTCAGTGGAAATCAACACAAACGATTCGCAACGGTTGATGGCGGCATCGGCTAAAATTTTACTGCCCAAAATGTTGTTGCGTACAGCGGCACGAATTTGTCCTTGCAACAGCGGCACATGTTTATAAGCGGCGGCATGGAAAACCACTTGTGGTTGATAATATTCAATCACATGGTTCACCGCTTGCGGGTCGCACACATCGCCCAGAAAAATATGTAAACGCAAATCGGGAAAACTTTGGCGCAACCACCGCTCAATTTGGTATAAATTAAATTCACAGCGTTCAAATGCAATTAAACTTTGGGGCTGTAAACGGGCGATTTGATAACACAGCTCTGCGCCAATTGAGCCGCCTGCACCCGTGATGAGAATGGTCTTGTTGGCTAAACCCGCACTGATTAATTGCCAATTGAGTTGGATTTTTTCCCGCCCCAATAAATCATCAATCGACACTTGGCGCAATTGGATGAGGCTGTCTTTGCCTGCGTGCAAATGGGGGTCGGAGAGGATTTTAAACGGTAACTTGCTGTTTTCACAGGCTTCTATCACCCGTTGAATTTGTTCATCTTGCGCCGAGGGCATGGCGATGAACAATAAATCAACCATGTGTTTGTCGATGATGTCATTGAGCTGTTGCAACTGCCCTAACACAGGCAGACCGCGCACTTTTGCCCCGCGCAAACGGCGGTTGTCGTCTAAAAAACCGATGGGAATGTATTGCCGATTGCGGACAATATCACGCGCCAGCATTTCCCCCGCTTGGCCTGCGCCCAAAATCAATACCCGCTGTTCTTGTTTGGACGGCAACAGAAAATGAAACGAATGTTCGCGCAATAATCGGTAAAATAAGCGCGGCGTACCCAGCAGAAAAGTTAAGATAAAAGGATAATAAATTAAATCAGTTACGTTAAGATGGATCAAGTCGGGTTTGAAATAAAGCAACAGCATCAAAGTCAAACAACCCATGACGCTGGCTTGAATGATGTGGGATAAATCAGGCAAACTGGCAAACCGCCATAAACCGCGATATAACCCATAAAGGCTAAAAAACAGGCTTTGTGCCAGTAAAATCCATGGCAATGTTGATAAAACCGTGATTTTGATCATGGCCTGCGTTGTATGGTCATCAACCAACCAGACCACCACCAGCCACGCCACAGCCACCATACATAAATCATGCAGAATAACCGCCAAACGGCGTAAATCAGAAGAAACCATGGGTTTTATTGTGGTAGGCAAAGAAGCAGAGACGTTGCCAAGCAACGTCTCTGACGAGAAGGGCTTGATTGATCAACTAAAACCGCAGATGAAAAAACCAAGTTAAGTATTATTCACTCGCTGACGCAATTCTTTGCCGGGTTTGAAATGGGGTACATATTTGCCTGATAATTCTACCGCTTCGCCTGTTTTTGGATTTCGTCCCACCCGTGCAGGTCGATAATGCAGGGAAAAACTACCAAAACCACGAATCTCTATGCGATGCCCTTGTGCTAAAGATTCAGACATGTGGTCTAAAATCATTTTAACAGTTGCATCCACATCTTTATACATTAACAAGCTTTGCTTGTTATCAATGGCATCAATTAATTCAGATTTTGTCATCTTGCATCCCTTTCAAAACATTGATCACATGACCATTGCCTATGACAGGCAATGGCAGCCAAACATTATTTATCGAACTGCTCTTTCATCAAGTCAGCAAAAGTGCCGCTTAAAGCGGTATTGCTGGCGGAATAGCTTTCAATTGCGGTGGCTTCTTCTTCGTTGTCTTTGGCTTTAATTGACAAAGAAATACTGCGTTTTTTACGATCAACACCAATGAATTTGGCTTCGATTTCTTCGCCTTCCTTCAATAGGTTGCGTGCATCATCAATCCGTTCCCGAGACAATTCAGCCACACGCACATAACCTTCTACGCTATCGGCCAACGCAATCACCGCGCCCTTGGCATCCACTTCTTTGACCACACCTTTGACAATCGAACCTTTGGGATTCATGGCCAAATAATTGGAAAAAGGGTCATCATCTAACTGCTTGATACCCAACGAAATGCGTTCACGTTCGGCATCAACGGCCAGCACAACAGCTTCCAATTCATCACCGCGTTTGTAATTGCGAATGATTTCTTCGCCTGAGTCATTCCAAGAAATGTCAGACAAATGCACCAAACCATCGATATTGCCATCCAAACCGATGAAAATACCAAAATCGGTGATGGATTTGATTTTACCCGAAACGCGATCCCCTTTATTATGGGTGGCCGCAAATTCATCCCAAGGATTGGCGTGGCATTGTTTAATGCCCAAAGAAATGCGGCGGCGTTCTTCATCAATGTCCAATACCATAACTTCGACTTCATCGCCGACTTGCACCACTTTGGAAGGATGGACATTTTTATTCGTCCAATCCATTTCCGACACATGCACCAAGCCTTCTACGCCTTCTTCGATTTCAACGAAACAACCGTAATCAGCCAAATTGGTGACTTTGCCATGCAAGCGCGCGCCTTCGGGATAACGGGCGGCGATGTTTTGCCATGGGTCTTCACCCATTTGTTTCAAACCTAACGACACACGGGTGCGATCGCGGTCAAATTTCAACACTTTAACCTCGATTTCATCGCCTACATTGACGATTTCACCGGGGTGTTTGACTCTGCGCCAAGCCATGTCGGTGATATGCAACAAACCATCCACACCGCCTAAATCGACAAATGCACCGTAATCGGTCAAGTTTTTGACCACGCCGCGCAACAACATGCCTTCTTCCATACGCTCTAATAAAGCTTCGCGTTCGGCATCGTTTTCAGTTTCAACCACGGCACGGCGTGAAACCACCACGTTATTGCGGCGGCGGTCCAATTTTATGACTTTGAATTCTAATTCTTTGCCTTCCAAATGGCTGGTGTCACGAATGGGGCGTACATCAACCAACGAACCGGGTAAAAAAGCGCGGATGTCATTCATGCTGACAGTGAAACCGCCTTTGACTTTATCGGTAATCACGCCCATGATGGTGGCGGCTTTTTCAAACGCATCTTCTAAACGAGTCCAAGCGGCGGCGCGTTTGGCTTTTTCACGCGATAATTTGGTTTCACCAAACCCATCTTCTATCGCGTCCAATGCGACTTCAACCACATCACCAATTTTGACTTCTAATTCACCCGCTGCATTAAAAAACTGCTCTGCGGGAATCACGCCTTCAGATTTTAACCCTGCATTGACTATTACGATGTCAGAACGTATTTCAACCACTGTACCGTGAATGATGCTGCCCGCACGCATCACATTTTCATTGGCTAGACTTTGTTCAAATAACTCAGCAAAGCTCTCGCTCATTCTTAAACCTCAAATACCTATATAATATCTTGATAAAACAATCATCATGGCGTTTTACCCAGAAAAAACCGTGTCACACGGGTTAAATGAATTTTGGTTGTTTTACCTTCCGTGGTCAACAACCGCCGATGAAATTAGAAATCAACCTTCTAAATTCGCTTATTTTTTTTGTGAGCAAGAATAACAGACACCACATCACTGACAGATAAATTAGAAGTATCAATCACTAAGGCATCCTCAGCGGGCAACAAAGGCGCGACTTGTCGATTTTGGTCACGCGCATCCCGCAGATTCAGTTCCTGCAAAATGGCGGGCATATTAGCATCTATTCCCTTTTCTTTCAACTGTTTATAACGTCTTTTTGCCCGTTCTTCAGGCTGTGCGGTTAAAAAAATCTTCACCTTGGCGCAGGGAAACACCATGGTTCCCATATCGCGACCATCGGCAATCAGGCCGGGTTGCTGTTGAAATTGCCGTTGCCAAGCCAACAAAGCGTGGCGCACTTGCGGCCAAACCGCCACTTGTGAAGCCCATTCCCCCGTGTTGCGACTGCGCACTTGCGCGCTGATGTCTTCGCCTGCCCAATAAACCGCCACTGTGTGCTGGTCAAACAAAGGCACAAAACGCACCGATAATTTTGGTATCAAAGCCGCCAATGCCGCTTCATCGTCCAAACGGATGTGTTGCGCTTTGGCCGCATAAGCCAACAGCCGATAAATTGCACCGCTGTCCAGCACCTGCCATGCCAAATGTTCAGCCAACAACAAAGCGGTTGTGCCTTTACCCACACCGCTTGGGCCATCAAGGGTCAACACAGGGGCAGATAAATCGGGGGTCGTGGTTATCATGGATTGCTGTTATACTGCGCGTTATTTTGGGGAAAGTATATGACTGTAGAAAAACCTTGGACAGGCCGTTTTAACGCGCCCACGGACGCTTTTGTTGAAGCGTTCACCGCTTCGGTTGAATTTGACCAACGATTGTATCACCATGATATTACAGGGTCTATCGCCCATGCAAAAATGTTAGCCAAAACAAAGGTTTTAACAGCAACCGAGGCTGAAACCATCATTGCTGGTTTGCAACGCATTGAACAAAAAATCAACAGGGGTGAATTCGTCTGGTCAATTGCGCTGGAAGACGTGCATATGAACATCGAAGCGGCATTGACGGCTGACATCGGCGCGGTGGGCAAAAAATTACACACGGGTCGTTCACGCAACGACCAAGTGGCCACCGATGTGCGCCTGTATTTGCGCGCTGAAATTATTGAGATTCAACAATCACTTATGTGCTTAATGCACACTTTATTGCAGGTGGCTGAGCGCGAATATGACAGCATTTTACCGGGTTTTACTCATTTGCAAAGCGCGCAACCGATCACTTTTGGCCACCATTTGTTGGCGTGGTTTGAAATGCTTCAACGTGATTGGCAACGTTTGAATGATGCGCAAAAACGGGTCAACGTGTTGCCCTTGGGTGCAGCGGCATTGGCAGGCACCAGTTACCCGCTTGACCGCCATTACACCGCTGAACTTCTGGGCTTTGCCGCCGTGGCGGAAAATTCGCTGGATGCGGTCAGCGACCGTGATTTTATCATTGAATTCGCCAGCGCGGCGGCGTTGATCATGATGCACTTGTCGCGTTTTTCTGAAGAGCTGATTTTATGGTCAGCGGCGCAATTTGATTTCATTGATTTGGGCGATGCGTTTTGCACGGGTTCATCCATCATGCCGCAAAAGAAAAATCCCGATGTGCCTGAACTGGTGCGCGGCAAAACGGGACGGGTGTACGGTCATTTGTTCGCTTTGCTGACTTTGATGAAAGCCCAGCCGTTGGCCTACAACAAAGACAATCAAGAAGACAAAGAGCCGTTGTTTGACACTGTCGACACTTTAAAAGGCGCGCTCAAGGTTTATGCTGACATGTTGGCCGCGATGACGGTTAAGCGTGATAACATGCGCAACGCTGCGCGCCAAGGCTTCACCACGGCCACCGATTTGGCGGATTATTTGGTCAGAAAAGGCGTGGCTTTTCGTGATGCCCATGAAGTGGTGGGCAAAGCGGTGCGCCACTGCATTGCACAGCCGTGTGCTTTAGATGCGTTGGCGTTGACTGTGTTGCGCCAATTTTCGCCCCTGATTGATGAGGATGTTTATCAGGTTTTGAGTTTAGAAGGTTCAGTGGCCGCACGCAATCATTTTGGCGGCACAGCACCTGTACAGGTCAAAGCCGCCATTGCCCGCGCCAAAACCCGTTTATCTGCGATGAAGTTGAAATAATTTGTGATGGGGCATTACTGCGATGGTGATAATGCGTGGGTTATCAAGCAGTTGCTAACCAGCCGCCCTTTGCTTGTGTAGCCAATAAAGAGATGTCGTTTTGATATTTGGTGGGAATTTAGATTCGGGGTTCGCATCCCATAAAATTTTTAATTTTATGGGACACTACAGAACATTACTTTTCAGTAAGGCTTATTCTTCAGCGGCTGGTGCAGCGGCTTCGCCTTCAGCGGCTGGTGCAGCGGCTTCGCCTTCAGCGGCTGGTGCAGCGGCTTCGCC
>DYSU01000019.1:24418-37480 GCA_020726335.1 Thiomargarita sp.
TTCAGCGGCTGGTGCAGCGGCGGCATCAGTTGCAGTAGCGGCAGCTTCTTCTTCAGCGTAAACAGCGGTTGTACCCAATGCAAAGGTTAAAGAACTGATAGCCAAAATTGTTGTAATGTATTTCATTGGAAAATCTCTCCATATTGTTTAAAGGTAAAACAACAAACAAATCCATCTGAGCTTCTGAATAAATGAAAACGACGATTTTGAATGTTAGCTGTAGTCTTGTTCAAGGCGGGCTTTCACACTCTCAGGTGCGTCTTTACTTAAGAAGCTTCTCGACTTCGGCAAGCAGTGTACCACTGTTTTTTTAGGCTGTATAGTTTTTTTTAAAATTTATTTTCCAATGCCCCTTGGCAGGCCAAGGCATCGGCTGTTTCGTTGTCCTGATGACCTGCATGGCCTTTAATCCAATGCCAGATAACCTCATGTTTTTGCGTGGCTTGATACAGGCGTTGCCACAAGGCTTGATTTTTAACAGGCTTTTTTTGTGCAGTTCGCCAACCGCTTGTTAGCCAACGATGAATCCATTCGGTGATGCCTTGTTTGACATAAACCGAATCCGTGGTGATATGCACTTCACATGGTTTGGTCAACGCTTCCAAGGCTTGAATCGCCGCCATCAATTCCATTTGATTGTTGGTGGCATGGGCTTGGCCGCCGTAGAGTTTTTTTTCATGCACGCCATAACGCAACAACACGCCCCAACCACCCGCGCCGGGGTTGCCTTTACATGCGCCATCGGTAAACGCTTCAACTTTTGGCAAACCCATCACGCATCCAAATTCATCACAGACAGCGCGTTTTTCTCAATGAATTCGCGCCGTGGTTCCACTTGATCGCCCATCAACGTGGTGAAAATCTCATCGGCAGCCACCACATCTTCAATTCTGACCCGCAATAACGAACGGGTTTTGGCATCCATGGTGGTTTCCCATAATTGCTGTGGGTTCATTTCCCCCAAACCCTTATAGCGTTGAATGCTCAAACCGCGCTTGGCCTGTGCCAGCAACCAATCCACCGCTTGGGAAAAATGCTCAATCGGCACCGTTTTATCCAGCCGTTGTACAACCGCCCCTTGCGCCAATAAACCGTGTAATTTATCGCCCAAAGCGCGGATTTTTTTGTATTCAGGCGAATTAAAAAACACCGCCCCCAAAGAACAAAAACGTTGTTTGCCTTTTTGATTTAATTGAAAACTCATTGAATTTTCATATACTTGGCTGTGAACTTGCAACAAAGAACCCATGGGAATATGGCTTAATAAGGTCTCGCACCATCGGTGCGTGTGGCTTTCATCGTTCAAATCGTGTTCGCTCAACAACGGCGTGTCAATCATCGCCAACAACAACGGCTCAGGAATGCGCCGCGCCATGCGTTTAATCAGAGCCAACACCGCTAAATACTGTTGCGCCAACGCCTGCAAATGTTCGCGTGGCATGGCCTGCACACCATCAAGCAACACATCGGCTTCTTGCAAGGCCAGCTCCAATAAATAATCGTCCAATTCTTTATCGTCTTTAACATACCGCTCTTGTTTGCCTCTTTTGACTTTATACAACGGCGGTTGAGCGATATAAATGTGTTTACCTTCAATCAGTTCAGGCATGTGGCGATAAAAAAAAGTCAGCAATAAGGTGCGAATATGACTGCCATCGACATCGGCATCCACCATCAACACAATGCGGTGATAACGCAGTTTGCTGGGGTCATATTCATCTTTGCCGATGCCACAACCCAAGGCGGTGATTAAAGTGCCGACTTCGACCGAAGTCAACATGCGGTCAAACCGTGCGCGTTCAACGTTTAAAATCTTTCCTTTTAGGGGTAGAATCGCTTGATTGCGGCGGTCACGCCCTTGTTTGGCCGAGCCACCTGCTGAATCACCTTCGACAATAAAAAGTTCGGATGACGCGGGGTCTTTTTCCTGACAATCGGCCAATTTACCGGGTAAATCAGCAATATCCAATGCCGTTTTACGCCGCGTCATTTCCCGTGCTTTGCGGGCAGCTTCGCGGGCGCGGCAAGCTTCGATGATTTTATCCACGATTTGTTTGGCTTGTTGCGGATTTTCCAATAAAAAATTGGACAACGTTTCCGACACCAAAGAATCGACCGCCGCACGCACTTCGCTGGACACCAGTTTATCTTTGGTTTGGGAGGAAAATTTAGGGTCAGGCACTTTGACAGACAACACCGCTGTCATGCCTTCGCGGATGTCTTCGCCTTGGGGTAAGACTTTGATTTTTTTTAAAAAACCGTTTTGTTCTACATATTGATTCAAAGTGCGGGTCAATGCCGTGCGCAAGCCCGCCAAATGCGTGCCGCCATCGCGTTGCGGAATGTTGTTGGTGAAGCAAAAAATATTTTCTTGATAAGAATCATTCCATTGAAAGGCCGCTTCCACCTGAACGCGGTCTTTTTCTTTGTTCAAATAAAAGACGGTTTCATGCAACGCGGTTTTTTTGCGGTTTAAATGCGCGACAAACGAACGAATACCGCCTTCATATTCAAACACGTCTTGTTTGCCCGTGCGCTCATCCAATAATTTAATCAACACACCTGAGTTTAAAAAACTCAATTCTCGCAGGCGTTTGGCTAAAATGTCGTAATGAAATTCGATATGGGTAAAAATTGTGTCGCTGGGTTTAAAACGCAACAACGTGCCTGTTTTGTCGCTTTCACCCACCACCGCCAACGGTGCAACGGGGTCGCCCAAGCGGTATTCTTGTCGATGAACGTGGCCTTCGCGGTAAATGGTCAAGGTTAATTCAGCCGATAACGCATTGACCACGGAAACCCCTACGCCGTGCAAACCGCCTGACACTTTATAGGAATTGTCATCAAATTTACCGCCTGCGTGCAAGACGGTCATGATGACTTCGGCTGCTGAACGGCCTTCTTCTTCATGAATATCGACAGGAATTCCCCGGCCATCATCGCTGACACTCACAGAATTGTCTTCGTGAATAATCACCCCGATTTCATGGCAATGGCCCGCCAACGCTTCATCAATGGCGTTGTCCACCACTTCAAACACCATATGGTGTAAACCGCTGCCATCATCAGTATCGCCAATATACATGCCGGGGCGTTTTCTAACCGCGTCCAGTCCTTTTAAAACTTTAATACTGCTTGAATCGTAGCTGGAATTGCTCATATTTAGGTTTGGATTTTTTAAGAAAAAGACCGCGCAATTATAACAAATTTACGAGCCTCTGTTGGCTTAAATCCAAACGGGGGAAAACAGACAGCTTGGCCGCCTGTTTGATGCTTAACTTTTGCCAATACCGCGCACGATCAAATCCGCAGCCAAGTTGATGATAAAAGTGATTAAAAACAAGAAAATACCGATGGCAAACAAAACTTGATAATGGTGCGAACCGACAGCGGTTTCACCCAATTCAGCGGCAACGGTGGCGGTCAGTGCGCGCACTGAATCAAAAACACTGCTGGGCATTTTGATGGAATGACCTGTGGCCATCAATACCGCCATGGTTTCGCCAAAACCGCGCCCAACGCCCAATAACACCGCCCCCAATAAACCGTTTTTAGCGGCAGGCAAGACCACTTTATAGGTGGTTTGCCAGCGCGTCGCGCCCATCGCTTCGGCGGCTTCGCGGTAGCGATCAGGCACGGCTTTAAGCGCGTCTTCTGCAATGGAAGTCATGATCGGCGCGGCCATCAAGCTTAAAATCAGCCCTGCATTGAGGATGTTCAATCCCACTGATACATCAAAGGTTTGAATAATCAAAGGATTCATGATGCTCAAGCCGATAAAACCCCAAACCACGGAAGGGATGGCGGCCAATAATTCCACTAAAATTTTTAAATATTCGCGGGTTTTGCCCGTGGCAAACTCGGCAATATATACCGCCGCCCCCAATGAAAAAGGGATGGCGATCAACATGGCCAAACCCGTGACCGAAGCTGTGCCTGCGATCATCGCCAAAATGCCATAGCTGGGTTCATCTTCATCGGTCGGTTCCCACCATGGCGTGGTTAAAAATTCTTTGACATCCATGGTTTCCCAAATGAATTGAAAACCTTCGCGGGTGATGAACACGAAAATGCCGATGATGAACACGATGGCGGAAATGCCTGCCAAAAACACCAGCCATTCAACAAGTTTGTCCCAAAACCAATCAACGTTACGTCGGTTAAAATCGGGCGTGCTGGCCATTATTTTGCCCCTTTGCCATGTAAAGTTTCCATTAAATCTCGAATATTCAAGGACAAAGCGCGATAAGCTTCTTCTAAAAGCTGTTGATTTTGGCTTTCATCTAAATCGGCACTGGGGGCGGTTAAATCCCATTGTTGCAACACGGTATGAAACGCTGGTTTTTCAATGTATTGCTTGACCGCACCTTGTAAACTGATGATTAAATAATAGTCGGCTTGTTGTTTGGCGGTTAAATTTAAAGTTTGCAATGGGGGCAAAGGTTGGTCAATCCCATGCTGGGCAATGAATTCAGCCAATGCGGGATGATGCGTGCGCGCCGCTTGTTGGCAAGCCGCGTGATAAACCCCGCTGTGGGGAAAGTGTTGTTGAGCAATGGCCACGGCCAGCGGCGCAAGGCATTGATTATCTTGATCTAAGAATAAGATTTTATAGCGTTTTTTCGGTTTTGATTCCCCTGTGACCGCAAACACCACTTCTTCACAAACGTTTTTTGCTTGGTCAGCCACCCGTTTGAGCATGTTGAACACCACAAACAGGGCAAAACGGTCTTTACGGGTAATATCCAATTGATTTTGCTCATCAATTAATGTTTCATACACCGTATTTAAGCTGTATTCTAAATTTTGTGACATCAACATGGTGGTTTTGGCTTGATCCGCATTTTCTGCCTTAAAAGCTTTGATGGCTTGATGCAACATTTTGATCGAATCAGCGGCAATGGTTTCCAATTCCCCGCCCAATAAACCTGTCGGTGGCTGAGACAGGCTTAAGCTTTCGCGGCAAATGGTGACTGCATAATCGCCAACGCGCTCTAATTCAATATTGATGCGGATAATGGAGGAAATCAGCCGCAAACGCCCCGCCAACAAGTCATGGGTGGCAATAAAGCGGTGGCATAAATGATCAATTTTGCGCATTTTACGGTTGATGGCGTGGTCGGCCAACACGGTGGCATAGGCCAATTGCGCATTGTGGGTTAATAAAGCATGAACCGCGTTATTTAACACTGTTTCCACTTTTTCTGCCATGCTGGCAACGGTGGTGCTGATTTGGGTTAAATCCTGTTGCAAACGTTGTTCAAGATGTGACATAAAAACCCCTTGGTGGCTTAAAATAATTCATCGACTTAGGATAACCCAAAGCCGATGAAAAAAACACCACCGAGGTATTTAATCAAAGCGATGGGCAGTCAATATTTTTGGCAGGCGCATAACCTTTGGCTTTAATCAAACACTGGCCTTCATTGCTCAAAATCCAGTCCAAATAGGCTTTAATTTCACCTTCAGGCTGGCCTTTGGTGTACATAAACAAGGGTCGTGCAATCGGATAACTGCTATCGGCTGCAGTGGTTTCTGAAGGCATCACGCAGGCTTCCCCTTCTTTTTTGCTGATGCACACTTTTTTCACATGGTCAGTGGCATAAGCCAAACCGCTGTAGCCGATGGCGCAAGGGGTTTTTTCAACCAAATCAACCACATCTTTAGAGCCGTGTAAATCTAAAGTCCCCATTTTGAACTTGTTTTTATATTCATCGCCAATGGCTGTTTTGCGAAAATATTCATAAGTACCTGAATTGTTTTGCCGACTGACCATGACAATTTTTTGGTCTTTACATTCAGGCACCGTGATGCCAAGGTCTGTCCATTTTTCCGCTTTGCCGCCACGACCATAAATTTCACCCAATTGCGCAAAAGACAGCGAATTAGCGGGGTTATTGGGATGGACATACACCGCCAACGCATCATAGCCCACAACGTGTTCCACAGGGTTAATGCCTGCCGCTTTGGCTTTTTCGATTTCTTTGTCTTTCATTTGGCGCGAACTGTTGGCAATGTCCACCGTGCCATTGATGACCGCCGCAATGCCTGTACCCGATCCGCCACCTGAAACCGCCACCGCCACATCGGGTTTAATGGTTTGGTATTTTTCTGCCCAAGCTTGGGCGACATTGACCAAAGTATCAGAGCCTTTATTTTGCAACACCGTGCGCGCCGCGCTGTTCAACGGCAAAGCGACGGAAGCCAACAAAGTGCTTAACAACAATTTATTGATTTTCATGAAAAATCCTTATTTTAATAATGAGAACGTGTCCGGTTTAATTGCTCATTGTGACAAAAGTATGATAAGCTCACTATGGCTTGGTCATTTGCAACGGGGTTATCTTCAACAACCAGACCATTACCAACACCCACGCCATAGAATAATCCAAATAATTATCAAACAACAAACTGGCTAAAATCGAGATAAAAATCAATATATTACCCGCTTGATAACAGCGGCGCATCAGCAAAGCCAACAACAAACCCAAACTCAAAAAACCCAAAACCCCTGCATCAACAAGCACTTGCAAATAATAATTGTGCAAATTGAAATACGTTTGATCAGAGCTGGCACGAAACGCCCCCGCGCCTATACCCAACCAGCGGTTTTCTTGCCACAGAGCAAGGCCGCGTTGCCAAATCTGGTCTCGACCGCTTAAACTGCCGCTGTTCCACTGCGGGATAAAATCTTTGGCTTCAAGTGGTTGATTTTGGTGTAATTTCAACAAATAAGGCAAAGCGGAGCCGTAATTTTGTGCCACACCCGCATTTTTAATCACCAGCACATGCACCGCAACCAACATCATCAGCAACAAAGCCAAAACCGTTTTGGGTTGTCGCAATCCAAAACGAAACCCCAACAACAACAAGCCCACCCATAAAGTAAAGAAAAAATTGCGCGATTCACCTAAAACACCCGTATAAATCGCTAAAATCAGCAAAATAACCCATAAAATTTTGGATTCAACCGCAACAGGCGATAACAAGCGCGTAACACTGACCAGCGCAATGATGGCGGCCATTGCCCCGTAAATCGTGTGCCAATGGGTGACTGAATTGATCACATAAGGCGCATCAGCGGCGACAAAATACTGGGTCAATAATTGTGAGCTGGGTTTGTCGAGGATTTGCCACAACGCCACCCACAGCAAAAACCAGATCACCAACCAGCCCAACCACGTTGTGCGCGGTTGTTGGCGGTAATGAAAAATAAGCCAGCTCATCGGGAGCAACAGCCACACCGCAAACGAGGCAAACCCATAAAAAATCAAACTGCCACGGCTTGGAAAACGGCTTAAATTAAGGCTTAAACTCCAAACATTGACCGTTAAAAACAACAAAATAGCGATGATTTCCCAATAATAATATTGCCAGACATGCTGATAAACCCGTTGTTTTCCAATAAGTTGTATTAAAGTTTGAAGAAAAACAACTGCCACCAAAACAAAAACACCCATGCCGATATAGCGGTTGATGTTGGGATAATTGAAGGGTTTAATTACGGCCAAGAAAAAAAACAGCACAAACCACGCATGGCCATTGAATTTAAGTTGCTGGAACACGGTTGACATCCCTATTTGTTTGAACTCGACTACACTTCTAATTGTTGGTTTTTTCGCTATAATGCGGTATTTTAACCAAAGTTGCTTCATTATGTATCCTACAGGCCATTTTGCCATCAATCTGATTTTAGTGGGCGGGGTTAATCGTTATGCGAAAGCGCACATTAAACTGCCGCTGTGGCCTGCGTTGCTGGCGGCCATTTTACCCGATATCACCGATAAAGTGGTGACCGATTATTTACATTGGATGCCTTATGGCCGCAATTATTTGCACAATTTAACGGCGGTTTTACTCGGCGGTTTGTTGTTGTATGCGTGGTTTGAACGGCTGGAAATCGCGCTGTCATGGATGCTGGGTTTGCTCGGCCATTTAATCGGTGATTTTGTCTATATTCCATGGCTGTGGCCGTGGTGGGATTACCTTTGGCCGAATGAAACGCGGCAAATCGCCCAAGGTGTGGTGCAAACGGTGATGGATTTGGCCCAAGGCAAAGCCTTAAGCCCGTTGGCGGCGGTGGTGTGGCAATATGGCCGCTTGGCCGCTGAAACCGTGATGCTGGCAGGCACGGCGGTGTTCATCCATCCCTGTTTCAAACCGCGTGAACAGCAATTGGGTTTGTTGTTGGCCGTTCTTTGTTGGGGTTATGTGGTGTATGTTTGGGATTTATGGCCATTTTTAAATACGTTACAGTATTTTGGGCTAAAATCATGGTGATTTGGCGCAATGTCGCATGGCAAACTGCCCATTTGGCGGGCGGCGGCACATTGTATTTATTGTTGTGGTTGTTGTTGGCGCGCTTTTGGTCGGTGGCCGAATTTGGTCAATTCAGTTTTTTGTTCGCTTTGATTGCGGTCGGCGGGGTGTTTTGCGATTTTGGCTGGGATGTGTGGCTGATTCGTGCGGTTGCCCAAGCCCAACAACGGCCTGCAATTTTGGCGCGCAATCTGTTGTGGTTAAAAATTTTGTTCAATGGTTTGGTGTGGCTGGTGTTTTTATTGTCTGCCCTGTATGCCGATTGGCCGCTGACGGTGGTGTTGTTGTTGGCTGCGGGTATGTTATTGTTATCATTCACAACCTTATTGAACGGCGTGTTGCGTGGCTTGGAACGCTTGGATTGGGAAGCCAAAATCGGTTTATTGCAAAAACTGTTGTTCAGTTTGAGTGCAATCGGCGGCGTGGTGTGGTTTGCCCAAGGGTTGTTGTGGGTGGCTTTTTGCTATGTAATCAGTCATTTGCTTGCTTTTTTATTGACCTTAAGCCTGTTGTTGAAGCAACATTGGTTGCAGATTAAAAGCCAATCGTTGCCATTTTCCGTGCTGATGAAGCAAAGCGGGCCGCTGTTCAGTGTGGCCTTGTTGACTGTGTTATCGGTGCGGCTGGAAATTTTTTTGCTGAACTATTTTCACGGCGAAACCCAAGTGGCGTTGTACAGCGCGGTGATTCGTTTGATGGATGGTTTGGTCATCATCAGCACTGCGTATATTGCCACGCTGTTTCCCAAATTGGTCGCCCATCAACAACAAGCACATTTTTATATTTTGTTGCGTCACGCTATCATGGTGATGTCCAGCATTGCGCTGTTGCTGGCGTTGCTGGGTTATGTGTTGGCACCGTGGTTGATTCAAATCACTTATGGCGCGCAATACCAGAGTGCAGCCGCGTTGTTGCGCTATTTGCTGCCTGCCTTACCCATGCTATTTTTAACCGCTTTGTTTGGTCAAGTCTTGATCGCTGTGGGACAACAACAGCGGTTTATGCACAGTTTGCTGTTGGCTTTGCTGTGCAGTTTCGCCATTGATTTATGGGCGATTCCGCTGTGGCAAAGCGTCGGCGCGGTATTGGCTTATTGGGGACGCGAGATTATTTTGTTGTTTTTATTGAGTTTTTGGATTATCCATGACAAAAAAACCGTGGTCTTTGCCCACTGAAATTTTACACGATTATTTTGCCATCAAAGGTGGTGGTGAAAAATTGGTGCTGACTTTGGGTGAAGAATTGCAATTGCCTGTCATCGGCGGTTTTGTCAATTCCCAAGTTCAGTTTGATGATTTTAACTTGAAAATCAAAAGTTTAAATGCTTGGCAAACCCTGCCGTGGCAGTTTTTCAGCTTGGTTCATCGTTGGTCACATTATCAATCCAATGCCAAACAGCGCATTTACAGCGGCGTTTATGCCCCGCTGGCGATTGGGTGCAGTCAAGCGCAACGCCATATTCTTTATTGCCACACGCCGCCACGGTTTGTTTATGACCAAAAAGCCTATTTTTTGCGCCACAGTTCGCCCCTTGCCCGCCCTTGCCTGACAAGGCTCATGGGCTATTTTCAGCCGCGCTATGAACAAGCGGTGGCGCAGATGGATGTGGTCATCGCCAATTCCCAGCATGTGCAACAGCGCATTCAACATTATTTAGGCCGTGACAGCCAAGTGATTTATCCGCCGTGTGATACCCAAGGTTTTCGCTATTTAGGGCAAGGCGATTATTATTTGTCCACCGCACGGCTGGATGGTTTGAAGCGGGTGGAGCAGATTATCAAAGCCTTTGTCCAAATGCCCGACAAAAAACTGGTGGTCGCGTCAGGCGGGCAAGAAGCGCGCAGACTGCAAACCCTTGCCGCTGGTTGCGACAACATTCAATTCACAGGCTGGCTGGATGACAAACAATTAAAACAATGGGTGGGCCATTGTATCGCCACGCTGTATTTGCCACGGCAAGAGGATTTTGGCATTTCGCCCGTCGAATCCATGGCCGCAGGCAAGCCTGTGATTGGCATCGCCGAAGGCGGTTTGCTGGAAACCTTGCGCCATCAAGAAACGGGAATCTTGTTGAAACCCAGTGACGATGATGCGTTGGTGGTGCAAATCATGACAGCGGTACGACAGTTGGACAAAAATACCGCCCAACAATTGCGTCCTTATTGCGAACAACGCGCACAAAAATTTACCACAACATTTTTTCTACAACAAATGCGACAATTATTGATATGAATCAAATACCTAACCAACAACCCCTGTCCTATGTGCCTGCTTATCCGCCTGAGGACGAAATCAATTTGCTGGAATTGTGGCAAACCCTGTGGCAGAACAAAGGCTGGATTGTGGCCATCACCACGTTGACAACCGTTTTGACGGTTGTCGCGGTTTTGTGGATGCCGTCAACTTATCAAGTCACCGCCTATTTTTATCCACCCAAAGCCGAGCAAGTGGCTGAATTGCAAGGTATTGATACCAGTGTTGCTTATGCGAAATTCATTAAAAACTTAAAATCACGCGCTTTGCGCCGGCAATTTTTTGAACAACAACAGTTATTTAAAGCCTTGACGGCGGATAAGCCCTTGGATGATAAAATGCCTTTGGAAGTACAGCAAAATCAATTTTTTGAACAACAATTTAATGAATTATTGCGGGTACAAGAAGATAAAAAAGAGGCCAACAGTGCCAGTATTGCTTATGAAGGCGGCGATAAAGAACGGATTCGAGATGGCTTGAATGGCTTTGTCGCTTTTGTCCAGCAACACACCTTGGATGAATTGGTCAATGGGGTGAAAGCCAATACCCAATTTAAAATTAATGAGATTAATGACAAAATCACCGCCAAACGTGCATCGGCGCAAGAAGAAGTTGATGACCGCAGGGCGCAATTGACTGAGGCCTTGGCTGTTGCACAGCAATTGAACATCGTTGAAGAACGGGTTGTTTGGCAAAACCAAACCAACAGTATTTCGGTCAACACCCAAAACTTGCCCGACTACACCCGTGGCACAAAAGCGTTGACCGCAGAAATTGCCAGCCTGAAAAACCGCAAATCCAATGACCCTTTTATCAATGGGTTGCGTGATTTACAAGAGCAATTGAAATTTTTGGCCAACCGTTTGAACATAGATAAAAATAAAATCCAAGTGGTGTCTATCGAACAACCGGCACAAATCCCTGCCGAGCCAATCAAACCCAAACGCCCACTGATTGTTGTCATCAGTTTTGTATTGGGTTTATTTTTCAGTATCATGGTGGTGTTGATTAAAAACGCCGTCACGCAAGCGCGCCAACCGAAAGCCAAGGTCTGACGGCGGTGACTTGATTTTTGGTGATAAAGCCCACATTAAATGCGCTCATTGGTTAAAACAGGAGCATCACCATGGCGGTATTGACAGAACAGCACATTAAAGACGCGCTTAAAACCCACATCGACCCTTTTTTGCAAAAAGATGTGGTCAGCGCAAAAGCAGTGAAATCAATTCAAATTGATGGGGCAAACGTGGCGGTGAGCTTGAGTTTGGGTTTTCCCTCCAAAACTCACAATGCAGTGTTGACCGCCGCGTTGAGCCAAGCGGTGGCCAAAATTGATGGCGTGGCAGAGGTCAAAATCGACATCAGCAACGACATCATCGCCCGTGCCGCACAAAAAGGGGTGGATTTAATCGCAGGTGTCAAAAACATCGTTGCGGTGGCTTCGGGCAAAGGCGGCGTGGGCAAATCGACCACAGCGGCCAATTTGGCATTGGCTTTGGCCGCAGAAGGCGCAAAAGTGGGGATGTTGGATGCCGATATTTATGGCCCCAGCCAACCACGGATGTTGGGCGCAAAAGGTCAGCCTGAATCACCCGATGGCAAAAGCTTGAACCCGCTGGTCAGCCACGGGATCAAATCCATGTCCATCGGCTATTTGATTGATGAAGAAACGCCGATGATTTGGCGCGGCCCCATGGTCACTCAAGCCTTAGAGCAGTTGTTGAAAGACACCAATTGGGGCGAATTGGATTATTTGGTGGTCGATTTGCCCCCCGGCACGGGTGACACCCAATTGACTTTGGCGCAGAAAATTCCTGTCAGCGGTGCGGTTATCATCACCACACCGCAAGACATTTCCTTGTTGGATGCGCGCAAAGGCTTGAAAATGTTCACAAAAGTGCAAGTTCCCGTTTTGGGCGTGATTGAAAACATGAGCATTCACATTTGCAGTCATTGCGGCCATGAGGAATATATTTTTGGTCAAGGGGGTGGGGTGCGCATGGCCAAAGAAGAAGATGTGGAATTTCTCGGTGCGTTGCCGTTGGATAAGGCGATTCGGGAAAATGCCGACGACGGCCATCCCACCGTGGTTGCTGACCCCAACAGCCGAATCAGTGAAATCTACCGCGAGATCGCCTTGCGCGTGGCGGCCAAACTGTCGTTGCAAGCCAAAGATTATTCCAAACGCTTCCCCACGATTAAAATCGTGGCCGATTAAGCACTGTATTTATATTCTTGTTTTAATTGCTGAATTTGGTCGCGCAACTGTGCGGCCTGTTCAAATTCCAATTGTTGGGCTTTGGCATACATTTGTTTTTCCAAGGTCTGAATCTTTTTCGCCCGTTCTTTGGGCGACGCATAAACAGTGCGCGGCTCGGCCACTTTTTGCCATTGCGGTTCATGGGCTGTTTGCGCCACGTTCAAAATATCCACCACGGCCATGCGTTTGGTCAGCGTGGTGATCAACACCCGTTCATGCAACGGCAAGCG
>DYSU01000020.1 GCA_020726335.1 Thiomargarita sp.
CCCCAAACCCAAATATTTGGCCAAAGGCACCATCACCACAGCAGCGGATAAATAAATGCAGGCGTTGATCAACAAGGTCTGTTCAGTCATAAGCGTGACGATAGAAATGAAAAAAGTGATTATAGCCGATGTGGCGTGGATAACCAAAAAGACTGGGTGCAATTGACGCTCATGGCACCGAGGTGATAACGTATGCCTTGTCTTTTATTTTAAAGGGAAAACCGTATGAAACATTATCCATTGATTTTAAGCGTTGTGTTGTTGTCCGCATGCAGTGGCCCAGCCGAAAAACCCGAGGTCGCGCCAACCGTGGTCACGCCGCCCGTGGTCACAGAAACCACCGAAAGCTTAAGCCCCAGTTTATGCCAAACGGCTGAAAAAACCGTGTTCAATTGTTTGATTGGCAGTGAAAACAAAACCGTTTCAGTTTGCGCCGCCAGCGACGGCAGTTATCTGCAATACCGTTATGGCCTCGATAACAACAATATTGACATGGTTTTTCCAAAAACTGAGCCAAACAGTCGCAAACAATTTCAATACGATGCCGCAGGTTTGAGCTTCAACAATGGCAGTATTCAATATCAAATCTACACCCAAGGCCGCAGTGCAGGGGTGAAAACTTTTTGGGCCAAAGCCCCACAAAAAAATAAAGATTTGGCGTGTGTGGGTCAAATCACCAACAAATTGAATGAATTATAAGCCGATGTTTTCGCCGATTATTTGGCGCGCTGGCCAACTGCAATTGCTGGATCAACGCCAACTGCCGAAACAAGAAACATGGTTGGCCATTGACACGGTGCAACAATGCAGTCAAGCCATCAGCGACATGGTGGTGCGGGGCGCGCCCGCCATCGGCATCACCGCCGCTTATGGCGTGGTGTTGGCCGCCCGCCAATGTTATGCCCAACACGCTGAACATTGGCGAGAAGCCATGCCTGCGCTGTTGCGTCAATTGGCACAAGCACGGCCAACGGCGGTCAATCTGTGTTGGGCGATTAACACCATGCAGACCCATTTTGCCGCTGTCATCGGCCATCCAGAGCCTGCGTTATTGGCACAGGCCCAGCGCATTCATCAAGACGACATCCATGCCAACCAAACCATGGGGGCATTGGGCGCGCAATTATTGCCCCAACAAGCCAAGGTGTTGACCCATTGCAATGCGGGTGCGTTGGCTACGGGCGGCTACGGCACGGCGTTGGGCGTGATTCGTTCAGGTTTTGCCCAAGGTAAAATCAGCCAAATTTATGCGGACGAAACCCGTCCATGGTGGCAAGGTGCGCGCTTGACCGCATGGGAATTGTTGCGAGACGGTTTGCCCGTGACTTTGCTGGCCGACAGCGCGGCGGCAATGTTGATGCAACAAGGCAAGCTGGATTGGGTGATTGTCGGTGCTGACCGCATTGCGGCCAACGGTGATGTGGCCAATAAAATCGGCACTTACGGCTTGGCGGTGTTGGCGCGTTATCACGGGGTGAAGTTTATGGTGGTCGCGCCCCGCTCGACGTTTGATTTAAGCTTGGCTTCGGGTGCGGCCATGCCATTGGAACAGCGCGATGGCCGTGAACTGTTGTGTTTTCAAAACCAAACCGTGGCCGCCCAAGGCGCAGACAGTTTTAATCCGGTGTTTGATCTCACGCCCGCCGCGTTGATTGATGCGATGGTCAGCGAACGCGGGGTGATTTTACAACCCGATGCGGCCAAAATCGCGGCCATCATCTCATAACCTATTGATTTTGTTCGTTCACTGTGATTTTATAGCTGACCACACCACGGCGATTGACTTTGCGTTTAGCCTGATAAATTTTGCCTTGGGTGCTGATTTCGGCGGCCACAATAATGCGTTCCACTTGCCCCGTTTCATTTTCAATTTCATCCAATTGAACCGTGAATTCATCACCGCGTTTTAAGTCGCGTGAAAATTTTAATTTTGGTTTAAATATTTGAATCAATTGTTGAATTTCATCACGGGTCAGGCCCGCACGCTGCCCATCAATCGACAATGAACCGCGAATTTTACCTGTGATGGCCTTGTTTTTTTCAGCGGATGGACTGGCTGGACTTAAGGTTAATTTTCCTTTAAATTCACCATCGGCTTGTCGCTCGACCTGTAATTGCTTGCCTTCCGCCGTCTCGGTGGTCAATGACAACAGGTCACCCGTTTTTTTATCCGCTTGGACGTTGATTTTTTGGCCTATTTTTAACTGGATAAGTGAACGGAAAAATTTTTTGATGGCTAAAATTTTCAATAAATCTTGGTGATTTAAGCCGTGGGCTTTGAATAAACCCGCCAAATTTTGGCTTTTGCGCACCACCCAAGTGATTTCTTTGGTTTTGGGCTTTGCTATTTTTTCTGCTTCAGTCTCAGATTTTGCAACGGCTTTTGGCGCGCTGGTTTCTGCAACCGTGGTTTCAACAGGTTTGACTTCGGGTTTGGCGGGTTTTATCGCTGTTGTTTCAGGGGTTGGCGCGGGTTGTTGTGCAATGACAGGGGGTTCTGTCGGTTTTGGTTCAACCGCTTTGGCGGGTTCAGTTTTTGGCGTTGTTGCAGGCGGTTCGGTTGGCGGTGGCGTAACAGCTTGGCTTGCATTTTGTATAAACACGACGGGCAAAGGTTCGTGAACAACGGGCGGCAATTCGGCGGGTTTCGGTAAAGTGGACGGCAACACCACCACCGTTTCTTGTTTTACCAACGCAGAAACTTGGGGCTGGCCTTGTGGTTCAACCCATGCCACATCAGGCCAAAGAGGTTCAAATGTGGCCAACAAGCGGTTAAGCCCTTCGTTTTCATTTTGGTATAACCAGACCACAAACAAGCCTGTGGCTAAAATGAACAGTGTGAGATAATAAAAACCGACGGGGGATTGATGCTGAGAAGAAACACTTTCGCCATGCACATAATGACAGTAAATGGAGTTGTTTTTTTTGGCGGGATTTTTATGTCGTGCAACAGGGTATTGAGCCTTCATTTATAATAAATCCTACTGGGTTTTAACGCCGCTAGAGGCTAAAATAGCGGGTGTTGGTGGTTTAAAAACAGCATGTCAGTCTAACAAAATTGAGTATCAAATACAATATGGATGTTTTTCAAATAATTACTTTGGCTTTATTGCAAGGGTTTACCGAATTTTTGCCCATTTCAAGTTCAGCGCACCTCATTTTAGTGCCGATGCTCACGGGTTGGCAAGACCAAGGCTTGGCTTTTGATGTGGCCGTGCATGTTGGTAGCCTGTTGGCGGTGGTGGTTTATTTTCGCCAGACTTTGGCACAATTGATTACGGGTTGGTTGACCAGCCTCAAAACACGCCAACAAACGCCGCACAGTCATCTGGCGTGGGCGATTTTGTTTGGCACTGTTCCTGTCGGCTTGGCGGGTTTGCTGTTCAGCCACAGTGTTGAGACCGCTTTGCGCTCTGTCTCTGTGATGGCCACGACCACCCTTGTGTTTGGTGTGTTGTTGTGGTGGGCTGATTGGAAAGGTGCAAAAACCCATGGCCTTGAAAAACTCAACTGGCAGGCGGTGTTGTTCATTGGTTTGGCGCAAGCTGTGGCGTTAATTCCCGGTGTCTCGCGCTCAGGCATCACCATCACCGCCGCTTTGGCCTTGGGTTTTAGCCGTGACAGCGCGGCACAGTATTCCTTTTTGTTGTCGATTCCTGTGATTATTTTGGCAGGTGGTTTACAAACGCTGGAACTGATACAAAACCCCACGCCCGTGTTGTGGGACATGCTGGCGTTGGCGGTGCTGTTGTCGGCTCTCACTGCCTATACATGTATCTATTTGTTTTTACAGCTTATCAACCGCATCGGCATGTTGCCCTTCATGTTGTATCGTTTGGTGTTAGGCGGCTTGTTGTTCGCTTGGGCAGGCTAATGTGCGTATTTTGTGGTTGACCGCAATTTTAGGCTGGACACTGTGGCAAGCCCCTGTGTGGATTCCTGCCACATTGGAACAACACAGTGACAGCCAAGCCAATCGCCACCTTGAAAGCCAAGAATTGTCGATTAAACAACAACTTGCCAAAACCACTGCCAGCATTGTCTATGAATTACAAGCGCAACATTGGACTGATTTCCCGCTGTTGCCCAACGCTTTTTTGATCAAAATCGTCAGCAATGCCAACATCAAAGCCGACACTTTGCTTGACGATGCCGCCAGTTTGCATTATGTGTTGCAATACCAAATCGTTGATGCCAAAGGAAAAATTTTATTGGCGCAGGATTATCACCAACGCAGTCGCTTGGATGTGGTGGCCGCCAACAGCTTGCGCCCGTTGTTTTATTTGGAGCAAACCGATTGGCCCACCCAAGGGCGTTTTTTATTGTTGAATTTACAACAGCTTACCGCCCAAGATTTATTGGGTGCGCGTTTGCGTCTGCGTTATCACAGTGATGACCCCAAGATGGTGAATGTCATCGCACGGGTATATTCACTGGAAAATGCTGAATTACAACGTTTAGGTTACTCATGGCAACGCTTGAGCGAAAAGCAACGCCAAGCCTTGGCCGAGAAAACCTTGTATCCGCCTGATTTATTGCATCCACAAGAAAAAAACCATTTATTGCGGCAACATTGGACCGTGTTGGGGCCTGCGGGTATTTTCAACCAAGATTATTTCAGCCGCCATTTATACCAGCTCAGCAACGATGAATGGGACGACAACAACAACGAAGAAACCCAAGAAACGATGGCCGCATTGCCGCAGGGTTTATACATCGATGCACAACAGCATGTCACTTTACCCATCGCCACTGCCAGCAAACTTAACGCATCATTGACCCCGTTGAATGCAGAACAAAAACCTGTGTTATTTTTGCGCCATTATGATGTGGACAACGCGCACCACGAGCAACACAGTGAACAAGCGATTGTCGGCTTGTTTGATGAAGGCTTGCTGGATTTGTCCAGCACCCAACCCGCGTGGTTGCGCATCATCGCGGTCAATGGCCAGCAAAACATCACCCCCGAATTATTGCAAAGCAAAGTGTATCTCATTG
Source organism: Thiomargarita sp. (assembly GCA_020726335.1). Lineage (GTDB taxonomy): Bacteria > Pseudomonadota > Gammaproteobacteria > Beggiatoales > Beggiatoaceae > DYSU01. Next base: position 4,999 of record DYSU01000020.1, read on the forward strand.
AGGCGGGTCAAACATTAAACTATAAAATTCAACACCCTGTCCAAGCACCGCAAAGCCTGCCATTGCGTTTGTTGGTGCGGCGGCTGTTGAACCGACAAGCCGATAATCCGACGACTTGCCAACTGCATTATCAAGGGCAAAACTTGGATTTAGATGCCACGCTTTCGGCTTATGACCGCACCACGGGCGATATGACTGAAAGCCACCGTTTAAGCCAAGTCCAACGTTATTATCTTCAAGTGCCTGTTAATCAAACAAAAATACAGTTTTCCGCCGATTGTCCCGTGTTGCTCAGCGTTTACAACCGTCCGCCGTCTCTGGCACAATGGTTTGTGCATGACAACGACAAGGTGTTGCTCAACCAAGACCTGTTGTGGTTTCGCTTATTGCCCGAAAACGCCGACAACGCGCCCAGCCTGATGATTGCCGTACAAACCCCGCCGTTGACGGCTGAAGAAGCCGCGCCCGTGCAACAAGAATGGGAGAGTTTCACCCCACTCAATCCGCCCCCTGCCCGCTATATTTTGACTGCACGCGAAGACAAGGGCCAAGCCGTGGATAAAAGCGCGTTAACCGTCTATTATCGCCAATTTAACGCCAATCAAACGATCAATGTTCGCCTTGACGACATGCGGCCAACGGTGCAACCACGGTTGGTTTTTTATAAAAAAGACAAACAAAGCGTTGATTTACAAGTGGTTATCGATGGAAAAAATGTATTAAAATCAACCATTTACAGCCGCCAAGGGGAAATTGAATTGCCTGAAATGCTCACGGGTGCGCACCAAATCCAATGCAAAATATCAGGCAAAGCCCAAGCAACCCCAGTGCAATTTTATTTAAACCAAACCCCGCCGCAAGCGGGGTCTATGTATTTGAAACGCTTGATTTATCCACTCAACCCACAGGGTTTGCGTTTTAGCTACCACAAAAGCAAAACCCAAGCGGCGGTGCTGTCGGCGCGGGTGTATTGGCCTTTGGTGGGCAACAAACCTGCGGAACTCAAAGTCAACATCATCGCCAACAATCCAAAAAACAACGCGCCATTGGCGCATTCATGGACATTCACCGAACGTTATCACCGTTTTATTCGCCCTAAACAACCCGCCAGTTTGGTGTTAAATAACCAACATATTCAACTGGATGCAGGCCATTTTTTTGTGATTCCATTGCAAGAAGATTTGCCCGTAGGCAATTACACGCTTCACATCACCCCATTAAACGGTGCAAGCGGTTATTTGTCTTTGGGTCAGCAACGGCTTAAATCCAATCAATGGCGGTTGATTTTCCAAGAAAACGCCGCCGATTAACAGCCAAAACCACAGGAAGCCCCTCATGTCTGCACGCCATTTTTGGCTGTTGGTCGCCACATTAATCATTGCCATCAGCGGTTTGATTTATGAACTGTTGCTGGGTACCTTGTCCAGCTATCTGCTGGGTGATTCGGTGTATCAATTTTCCTTGGTCATCGGCTTGTTCATGAGCGCGATGGGCATAGGCGCGTATTTATCCCGTTTTTTTCAGCAAAAACTGGCACAAAGCTTTGTGTTCATTCAAATCACTTTGGCGGTCGTTGGCGGTTTTAGCGCGTTGGTGTTGTTCTATGCCTTTGTTTATTTAGACAATTATTCTGCGTTTTTGTTGTTGATTTGCGTGTTAATCGGCAGTTTAGTCGGTTTGGAAATCCCATTGATTACCCGTATTTTACAACAATATCAAGAGCTTAAAAGCAATATTTCCAATGTATTGACCGCCGATTATATAGGCGCATTGTTGGCCGCGTTGTTGTTTCCCATGGTGTTGGTGCCACAACTGGGTTTGCTCAGCACAGGTTTGATTTTTGGCTTGCTCAATTTAGCGGTCGCTGGCTTGGCTTTTTACTTATTTTTCAAAGAAATAGAGAAGCCTTATGCTTTATTGGCGGTGTTGTTCAGCGTTGCCAGCGCGTTGTTGCTGGCTTTATACCAGAGCGAAAATTTAATCAGCCAATTTGAGCAACGGCTTTATGGCGGCGACATCATTTTTGCCAAAACCACACCCTATCAACGCATTGTCATCAGCCGCCAAGCCCAGCATGTGCGTTTATACCTCAACAACGGCTTGCAATTTGACAGCTTGGACGAATACCGCTATCACGAAGCGTTGGTACACCCTGCGATGTTGCAGGCCAAATACATTGAAAACGTGTTGGTTTTGGGTGGCGGCGATGGCATGGCGGTGCGCGAAATTCTCAAACACCCGCAAGTGCAACACATCACCGTGGTGGATTTAGACCCTGAAATAACGCGGTTATTTCAAAGCAATGCGCTGTTGCGCTCACTCAATCAAGACAGTTTGAACCATCCCAAAGTGAACATCATCAATGCCGATGCGTGGACATTTCTGCGCCAAAGCACACAGATTTTTGATGTCATCATCATTGATTTACCCGACCCGCACAACCCCAGTTTGAGCAAACTTTATTCACGCGCCTTTTATCAACACGCCATCGACCATTTGAGTTTTGCAGGCGCATTGGTCAGCCAAGCAACGTCCCCCTATTTTGCCCGCCAAGCGTTTTGGTGTATAGAGCAGACCTTGGCCGCTGTGCCAGACCTCATCACCCACGCTTATCACAGCCATGTCCCCAGTTTTGGGGAATGGGGTTTTGTTCTCGCCAGTCGGCAGAAAATAGAGTGGTCAGCGCAGAAATTACCCGCCAAGTTGCGCTATCTCACCGCTGACAGCTCGCAAACCATGCAGCAATTTCCGCCTGATATGCAGAAAATACCTGTTAAAATCAATACGTTAATGAATCATGCCTTGCTGGATTATTACGAACAAGGCTGGCAAACGTGGTATGCACCGTAGTTTTTTAAGGGGTTTTTAAGATATAACACGTTGATTTTTATTTAGATAACTTCAAACGTCTCATTCTGGGTTATGACTGTGTTATACTCATTGGCAACCCCCATTGATGAACTTTAAGGTTGGCTATGGACATGATGATGCGTCCTTCGCGGCGAACATTACCTGCGGATTCGTATGACCCCAAACAACGTTTGGTCGGCGGTATCGTTTTGTTTTTGTTGATGATGTTGCTGTATTATTTGCTCAAAGCGGTGTTGGGAATTTCCACCACAGGGGCAGATTACGCATTGAGTGAGGCTTTGCCCGATGAACTGAATCGCCCACAATTGGGGCAGATGATTTTAAACACCGAACATCCCACAACAACCGCTGACGACAAACAACAGCCATTGGCAAAAATCACCCAATTTGAGTTTCTGGGCTTAAATGGCCAACCTGTGGACAGCAAAACGGTGCAGGAAAACGCGCCGCTGGATGATTGGGATTTGTATCAAGGCCGTTGGTATGTGCAAGCGGCCAGTTTTAAAGAAAAAAATCGGGCAGATATTTTTGTCGAGCAATTGGCGGGTGTTCGCCTGAAAGGCAAAATCATTCAAAGCGGCAGTTATTATATCGTGCGTCTTGAGCCACAAAATAGCCGCGAAGAAGTCAAACAACAATTGGACATCTTGCGCAGTAAACTGCGGGTTAAAGGGATTATAAAAGAACGTTAACAGCCGTCATCAAAGGAGACTGCCGTGATTCTTGACAACTCAATACGATTGAAATCTTGGCATTCAAAAAACCACAGCAATTTGCTATAGTGTCCGTTTTTAAAGCCGCTATTGGTTTATGGCTTACCCGTGTGAATGGAACCCCTATCATGTATAAAATATCCCCGCGTTTTTCCAGTGTGTTGATTGGCTTTGTGCTTGGCGTGTTGGTCGTCATCGGCCACAGTGTATTGGCTGAAAAAGAAACCCCTGATAACGCCTTGCCGTTGCAAGCCCTGCAAACTTTCACCGAAGTCTTTGCCCGCGTCAAACAAAACTATGTTGAAGAAGTGGATGATGAAAAACTATTGAACTATGCCATAGACGGCATGTTGAACGGTTTAGACCCCCATTCAGCTTATTTAAAACCAGATGATTATCAAGAACTTAAAGTGGGTACCAGCGGGCGTTTTGGTGGGCTGGGCATTGAAGTGAGCATGGAAAACGGTTTTGTCAAAGTGGTTGCCCCCATTGACGACACGCCCGCGCAACGGGCAGGCGTGCAAGCAGGGGATTTAATCGTTCGTTTGGACAAAAAAGCCGTTAAAGGCATGGAACTGAGCGAAGCGGTTAAATTAATGCGTGGCAACCCAGGGGAAGCGATTGAATTGACCATTGTCCGCGAAGGCGAAACCAAACCCTTGGTGCTGCGCATTGTCCGCGACATTATTCAGGTTAAAAGCGTTAAAAGTCAATCACTTGAACCAAAATACGGTTATGTGCGCATCAGTCAATTTCAAGCCAGCACGGCAGAAGATTTAACCGCCGCGATCGACAGTTTACAAACAGAGAAAGCAGGACCAATGAAAGGTTTGGTGTTGGATTTACGCAACAACCCCGGTGGCGTGTTGACAGGCGCGGTTGAAGTGTCGGATGCTTTTTTGAAATCGGGTTTAATCGTCTATACCAAAGGCCGCATTGATGATTCTGATTTAAAATTCAAAGCGACCCCCAAAGATTTGCTCAATGGCGCGCCGATTGTGGTATTGGTCAACGGCGGCTCTGCTTCTGCATCAGAAATCGTTGCTGGCGCATTACAAGACCACAAACGGGCGGTGATCATGGGCAGTAAAACCTTTGGCAAAGGTTCGGTGCAAACGGTGATTCCACTCAACCAAAATCAAAACGAAGCATCGGCATTGAAAATCACCACCGCACGTTATTACACCCCGTCAGGCCGTTCAATTCAAGCGGAAGGCATTGTGCCTGATATAGAACTCAACAAAATTGACTTGAGCAAATTAGGCCAAGAAAACAACGAAGACAAAGCCGCCCAGATTTCTGAGGCTGATTTATTGCGCCATTTGGAAAACGGTGATGGCAAAGCACAAGGTGATGACAGTCCAGCAGAAAAGCCCGTTGCACCAGAAGCGGGCAAAGACGCTGAACAACCCAAAAGCCCAGACCCAAAAGCCAGCGACAAAAAAGAAGAATTGCCCTTGGTCAAACGGGATTACGCCGTATATGAGGCATTAAATTTACTCAAAGGTTTGAGCATACTCAACAACTAACTATTATGAATAAAATCATCGGTTTATGCTGGTTTGTCGCAGGGGGTTTTGTCCACGCACAACCCGCGGTTTACGACATGGACAAAGGCACTTTACAGATTCCTTATATCACCTTCACCTTGGAAGAGGGTGCGCGCACTTTAGGCCCTTTTAAAGCGCAGTTGCAACAGGTATCAGACAAACCAACCTATGATTTTACTTTGACCCAGTTGCTTGAAATCCCCGTGATGGTTGAAAACAGTGTCAAAGTTGACCCATCTGAAAATAACCGCTCTCAACGCCTCAACGGCCACGACCGCAACAACAGTTTGAACGGGTTCATTCAACCCCAAGATGCGGCGTTATCAGGCAAAAACCGCAGTCAAACCCTCAACGCAGGGGATGTGTTGGTGGGCGGCGCAGGCGATGATATTTTAATCGGCGGCTTGGGCGTTGACGTGTTGTTGGGCAATGGCGGTCGAGATATTTTAATCGGCGGCACAGAAGATTTTTTCAGTGACAACCAAGACCGCTTGCTGGGCGGCGATGACAACGATGTGATGTTATGGAGTTTTGGCGACGGCAACGATTATTTTGATGGCGGCCATGGCGATGCTGATGTGGCGATTGTAGGCATGGTGGCTGAACAAGCCCAAGGCCGTGATGAGGCGGTGTTTGCAGTGGAAACCGACCAAAACGCCGATGAAATTTATATCGACAAAACCAGCGGCTTGCCGCTGATTGATGTCAGTGCCAGCCCCGTGTATTGTGAAATCATTGATTCAAGCCAAGCCCAAGGCGAATTGGCGCAATTGAACTTAGACCATTTGATTCGCATCAAAGCACGCGACATTGGCCAAAGTTTTGACCAGAAAAAACAGAACAAAGACAATGGATTGCGTTCAACCTTGCATTTCAAAGCGGTGGAATTTTTAATTTGCAACGCTGCCACAGGCGATGCGATCCAAGTGTTTGATTTAACAAAACAACCGCCTAAATTAACCCCGCTGGAACACACCCCGCGTGATATCAAGCCAATGGTGCGTTAAGCACGCTTTGACAGGCGCGTAACTGCGCCGATGGTGCGGACTGACCCCGTGTTGTGCCAAGCTTTGCACATGGGTGCGCGTGCCATAGCCTTTGTTTTTTTCCCAAGCATACGCAGGATAATGGCGCGCCAACGCTTGCATCATGCGGTCACGAATGACTTTGGCGACAATCGACGCACAAGCGATGCTGTAGCAGTGTTCATCACCGCGAATAATTGCCGTGTGCGCGCCAAAATCCACTTTTTTGTTGTCGCGGCCATCCAGCAACACATGGTCACAAACAGGCAAACGCTTTAATGCGCGTAACATGGCCAAATAACGGCTGTTGAAAATATTGATGCGGTCGATTTCTTTAACACCGCCCGCGCCCACGCCCACCGCCAATGCTTGATTTAAAATCAACGAATACAATTGATTGCGTTGTCTGGCAGACAATTGTTTGGAATCTCTGACCCCGTGAATCAGGGTACAATGCGGCGGCATGACCAGCGCGACCGCAATCACAGGCCCTGCCAAACAACCACAGCCCACTTCATCCACCCCCGCAATGTGTTGTTTGCCTTGTTGCCACAAAAGTTGTTCATAATGGAGGTCAGGTTGTGTCATTGGTCATTCCATTGATAAAGTGGTTTGTCGGTTTGCAAGGGGATGTTATCCACCTGTGGGTTTTGCCAACTGCCCGTGATTTTATATTGACGACTGAAGGTTTGTTCCAGTGGATTTTTTAACGCCTGTTGCGCAACCAAAACGGCGGCACCCAAACCAACCCCGCCGAACAAAGCCGCCGCCATCGGCAAACTGCGGGTCAAATGCGGCGTGATGCTCATTTTTTGCTGGTAAGTTTTGTCCAGCAAGCCCGTGCGACCTGCAATCACCACCTGCGCCAACGGACTGCGCAATTGAAGGGCATCGGTATAGGCTTTGCCCTGTTTGATGAATACTTTGCCGTCAATCGCATCAAACTGCAAACCTTGACTGAATAAGTCACTGAAATCTAAGATTAAACGGCGCGGAATGGTTTGCCAATCAAACAAACCCAATAACCGCCCCAGCCCCGGATTGACTTGCAACAACTGCCCTTTTCCCACCGCCAACGTCAATGACGCTTCCATATCGGCCAGCGAAAATTGATGCACATGATGCGGCCACATCAGGTCAAAATCAATTTGGGTTTGTTGGCTTTGAATGCCTTGGTTTTGATAACCCCAATCAGCCAACGCGGCTTGAATGTCGTTGCTGAAAATACGACCCTCAAATTGACTGTACCACAAGCCATCTTTTTGCCGCCACTGGCCTTGCGCTTGCAATTGCAAAGCGGGGCTGTGGCTTTCGATGGTTTTAAACTGCACCGCTTGGCTGTTGCTGTTTTGTTCGATAGACACTTGCCCCAAATTCAGCCGATTAATTTTCACTGAAGCGGCTTGAAAAGTGGTGTCAGGCAATAAACGCAAATCGAACGGCGGCTGTGTATGGCTGATTTTTGGCTGAGGCGATTTTTTCTTGCGCGGATTTTTATGCAATAACCACAGCTTATCCAAGTCAATCCACAAACGGTTGCTGGCCGGATGGTATTCAATATTGCCGACCACATCGCGGCTGTTTAAATGAACATGCCATTGATTTTCATCATTATCTTGGCTATACGCACGCAAGCGCAGTTGTTGCAGCCGATAACTGCCTGCATCCAAGACGGGAATGTTCAAATTGAGTTGCCAACTGACCGCTTCGCCGTGCGGTTGGGCAGTCATTTGGCGGGGCAATAAAGGCAACCAATCGTTCACAAACACATAGGGAATTTGCCCTGAAATCGACCAATTTTTATCATGGGGCGCGGGCATGGGGTTTCGCCCAAAATGAAGCTGTTTGTGCCACACGCCCGCCGTGTTGGGCTGAAAGCGGGCTTGCAGTTTATCGCCATACGACAGCCGCCACGATGGGGCGTTGCCAAAATCAGCGGTTAAGTTCAAATCTTGCATTGGGTGCGTAGTTTTGCCCAAAGGTTGCGGCAAATCCAAAGCCAAGCCACGCAAATCGCTGTACAATTTCAATTGCATCGCTGGGCTGTCCTGTTTAAGAGCCAAACGTCCATTGAATGCCGCTTGGCCACGCAAGCGATGCAACAGCGCATCATCCAATTTCAAGCTAAACTGTTGATTTAATTGATTAAATAAAGTTTTATTCAGCACAGAAGAAAACAACAACACGGGGTTGTCCTGTTCGGTTTTGATTGAAAATTCAACGGGTTGTTGTCCAAAGCGGGCGGTTAAATGGTCAGCGATAAAATCTTGTTCCGTAAAACGCAATGAGCCATCAATCGCCGTCACCAACAGACCTGTGGCCTGATGGGTCAGCGTGTTGTCCAAAAATTGAATTTTGCCCTTGACCTTGTTGGGTTGATGCGACAAGGGAATATCCAAATTCAAGCGCAAATCCAACAAACCGCCCAACGCCAAGCCATAACGGTCAAAATCCAGCCTGTCATGCAACGGGCTGTTATGGACAAAGCGCAAGCCTTTATCGGCTTGAATTTTATCGTGAATATTGATTTTCAACCGTGGCGATACATGGCTGACATCGGCCACGGTCAAATCAGTGTTGTGGATGGTTTGCCCTTCAACGTCAACTTGTTGTAATTGGGCGGTGACTTTTGTTTGGTTTAAATGAAGTTGCGCTTGGATGTGGCTGATTTTTGGCCATTTTTCGTCATAACGCAAAGTGGCTTGGTCGAGGTTCAATTGCGCTTGCCATCGATGGGCTTTTGACCACGGCAATGAACCTTGAAACTGAAAAAAACCTGTGGCCGTGCCTTGGCTGAACAACTGTTGATAATAAGCGTATTGTTTGGCGTTCAACCATTTGTCAGGCAAAAAATCATGCCATTGGCGCAAGTCCAGATGCTTGACTTCAACATTAAATTCTTTAATTTCAATGGGTTGCTGTGGTTTTATTTGCCATTGGCTGTTGAGGCTTAGACGGTGATTATCCCATTGCAGTTGGCAATTTTCAGCCTGAACCTGCCATTGTTTGCCTTGTCGTTGCCATGTGATGCGGCCTGTCAATTGTTGCAACAAAAAATCACGGCGGTATAAATTCGGCAAACCCAAGCGCAGGTCTGGGCTGTTGAGAATCAACAAACCGCTGTCGGCTTTTAACTGCAATTTTCCTGATAAATTATTGATTTTTGGAATATTTTTCCAAGCTTGTTGTTGAGCATTGTGGATGTCGGCGGCTAAAGTCCAATCGCTTTTGGGTGAATATTGGACACGGATGTTGCGCAAATCGGCTTTGATTTTCAACTGTTTGAATATTTTGGCCAACGTGGCAGGCATGTGCGCGCTAAAAACGTCAGCAGAAACAATGGATTGTAGCGAAATGTCTTGCCAATACAAATCCAGTTGTTCAAGCGTGTTGGCGAGCAAATGAAAATCAATGTTGTTCTTGCGTTCATCCATGTCCAATAACCGCAGGTGCAATTTCTCCGCTTGAGTGCGTTGCAAGTGCAAGCCAATGGTTTTGGCGGGTAAAACAAAGCGGTGCTGTTGTTGTTTGAATTGCAAACTGTCCCATTGCAATGTGCCATCGACTTGTTGCAACGATTGCGTTTGCCAAACGCTGACCCCTGAAAAATGCACCCCCCCCCCTTTGATTTGCATGGGCGACAACCACGGCAAATCAGTGGTGGTCTGCGGTAAATAGACAGATGCTTTGATGATGTGTTGTTGATTTTCTTGATAAATATGCGCATGGATGTCGCTTAAATTGAAACCTCTGCCCGCAGCGGTGGGCCAGATTAATTGCGAAGAGTGCAATGCAAAATGCTTTTGTTGCAACAACCAATGCCATACAGCGGGTTTGCTTTCAGCGGCGGCTTGTTGCCAATGAAGCACGCCATCGGTCAAGCTGATTTTTTCGGTGATGACTTGCTGTTGTTGAAGGGAAGTGATTAAATCTATTGTGATTTCTGCTTGGCTTAACGACAACCAAGGCGTTTGCTCAGGGCTGAAGACTTTGACATCCGTCAGCAATAAAATGGGCAAACCGTGTTGCCAATAGCCATCAAGACGGCCAACAGACACCGTTTGCCCCAGCCATTGGCTTAAATACACGCTGGCATCGTCGGCTAAATCGGGCAAGCGCAAAAACAAAGTGGTCAACAAAACCAGCAAAAACAGCCACAACAGGAAAATAAATACAAACAACCGCCATAATTGGCGTAAAATAAAGGCCAGATATTGCGCCAAGAAAAATAGACAAGCCACTTTATAAAATTGAGTATACGCCATGGTTTGCGCTATATTTCCATTATTTTACTTTAAAAACAAAATGTTATGAATACGGCCTCAATTCCTTTTGGCTTTGCCAAGCGTCATCAAGTGTTGCTTAACGACAGCGATGACCCTCTTGCCCACCTCTATTACACCGAACAAACGCCGCCGGCCATTTTAACTGAAATCCGCCGTTATTTGGGGCGGGGCTTGAAACTGCAATCACTGAGCCAAGATAAATTTGCTGCGTTGTTGCGTTTGCATTATGAAGCCAAAGTCAACAACCCGTCACAACAAATGATGGCGGGCATCGAAGAAGAACTGGATTTATTCCAAGTGGCCAAACACCTGCAAGAGCCAAAAGACTTGCTGGAAAACATTGACGACGCGCCAATCATTCGATTAATCAATGCGTTGCTGGCCGAAGCGATCAAAGAAAATGCGTCAGATATTCACATCGAACCGTTTGAAACGCGGCTGTTGGTGCGCTTTCGTGTCGATGGTGTGTTGCGCGAAGTGTTGCAACCGCAACGCGGGCTTGCGCCGTTGCTGGCTTCACGCATCAAAGTGATGGCCAAACTGGACATTGCGGAAAAACGCTTGCCGCAAGATGGGCGAATTTCATTGCGTATCGCGGGGCGGGCGGTGGATGTGCGCGTGTCCACCATCCCCAGTACCCAAGGTGAACGGGTGGTGTTGCGTTTATTGGACAAACAAGCGCGGCAAATGAATTTGTCCCAACTGGGTTTGCACCACAACGCATTGGATTTGTTGCGCCAGCAACTGCACAAACCGCACGGTATTATTTTGGTCACAGGCCCGACAGGCTCAGGCAAAACCACCAGTTTGTATGCGATGTTGGGCGAACTCAACAACCACAGCCGCAACATCATGACGGTGGAAGACCCGATTGAATATTATATTGACGGCATCGGCCAAACCCAAGTCAATCCCAAAGTGGACATGACATTTTCCCGTGGTTTGCGCGCCATTTTGCGCCAAGACCCTGATGTGGTGATGGTCGGCGAAATCCGCGACAGTGAAACCGCCCGCATTGCGATTCAAGCCAGTTTGACAGGCCATTTGGTGTTATCCACGTTGCACACCAACACCGCTGTCGGCGCAATCACCCGCTTGCTGGACATGGGCATTGAAAGTTATTTGTTGTCGTCCAGTTTGATTGCCGTGCTGTCGCAACGCTTGGTGCGCACTTTATGCCCGCAATGCAAACAAGCCCAGCCATTGAATGACAGGGATGCCATGACGCTTAAACTCAAACCAGAAAGCACGCCGCCGTTGTATCACGCAGTGGGTTGCCCAAACTGCAATCAGAGCGGTTATAAAGGCCGTTGCGGTATTTATGAAATTATTCAAATAGATGCCCATTTGACCCGCATGATTCATGAGGGCGAAAGTGAACAAAAAATCAGCCAATACGCCCACCAACACCATGTCAGCCTGTATCAAGACGGTATTCGCTTGCTCAAACAGGGTCACACCAGTCAAGAGGAATTGTTGCGTGTCACCCGCAGTGTCAGTGAATAGGGTCATGAACGAACTGGGCGCGCCTTGCAAACACCGTTTCAGCGTAGAAACTTTTCATCAAATTCAAAATTTAGGTTTTTTACCTGAAAATCAACGCTTTGAGTTGGTGGAAGGTGAAATCATTGCCAAACCTTTGCCCAGTGGCGCGCAAGCGGGCGGTGTGCTGAAAATTCTCCATCATTTAACCGCTTGTATCAATGGCAAAACCATGGTCAACATGCACAACAGCATTCAATTGGGACGCTATTCTGAAACCGAACCCGATTTGTGTTTGCTGACCTTAAACAACCGCTATTACCAGCAAAATGCACCCAAGGCGGACGATTTATTGCTGGTGATTGAATGGGTTGACCCAGCCAGCGACAATTATTTACGCAAAGTTAAAATGCCGCTTTATGCCCGTCACGGCATCAGCGAAGTATGGCTGGTTGATTTTACCCAAAGTTTTGTTGATGTTGGCCGCGTTCCGGCCGCACAAGGTTATACCCAAATCAAACGTTACACCGCTGAACAAGCCATTTATCCCCAACTGTTGCCCAATGTTGCGGTAGAAGTGAAATATTTTTGGTAGCCATAACAGATTATCATGCGTTACCCATGGGGAAAATAAAACACAATGGTTTGGGTTGTTGTATAATCCTTTAACCTTAATAATTCTGTTTATAAAGTGAGTACCCTATGGCGGCACAACAACATGAACGTTTTCACAGTAGAATCACGAAAAAAACCTTGGCTTTGGTTTTGGCGGGTGGCCGTGGCTCACGGCTACAAGGTTTAACCGATTGGCGCACCAAACCGGCTGTGCCATTTGGCGGTAAATTCAAAATCATTGATTTTCCCTTGTCCAATTGTTTGCATTCAGGCATTCGTAAAATCGCCGTCTTGACCCAATACAAGGCGCACTCCTTGATTCAGCATTTACAACGCGGTTGGGGTTTTTTGCGCAGTGAATTGGGCGAATTTGTCAACATCATTCCCGCCCAACAACAACGTGACAATGAATCATGGTATACCGGCACTGCCGATGCGGTGTGGCAAAATTTGGAAATCATCCGCAGCGAAGGTGCTGAATATATTTTGATTTTGGCGGGCGATCACATTTATAAAATGGACTATGGCAAAATGATTGGCAATCATGTGGACAAAAACGCCGATATGACCATCGCTTGTTTGAAAGTCGATTTAGAAACAGCCAAAGGTTTTGGCGTGATGAGCGTTGATGACAACATGCGTATCATTGATTTTAATGAAAAACCTGACAACCCCACACCCACGCCGCACAATCCTAAAATGGCGTTGGCTTCCATGGGCATTTATGTGTTCAACACCAAATTCTTGTATGAACAATTGGAAAAAGATGCGCAACTCTCTGATTCCAGTCATGATTTTGGTAAAGACATCATTCCACGGATTATCAAAGATTATCAAATTTCCGCTTATCCTTTTATCGATAAAAAAACCGAAGCACAAGCGTATTGGCGCGATGTCGGCACGCTGGATTCGTATTGGACAACCAATTTGGAATTGGTCGGCATCAAGCCTGAATTGAATTTATATGACAAAGAATGGCCGATTTGGACGTATCAAGAGCAGTTGCCGCCTGCTAAATTTGTGTTCAATGACGAGGGACGGCGTGGACGTGCGGTTGATTCCATGGTGTCAGGTGGTTGCATTATTTCAGGCGCAAGCATTGAACGCAGTCTGCTGTTTTCCAATGTGTATTTACACAGCTATTCTTCAGTGACCGACAGCGTGCTGTTGCCCAATGTCGATATCAGTGAACATTGCCAAATTAAAAATGCGGTCATTGATGAAGGTTGTCACATCCCTGCGTACATGAAAATCGGCTATGATTTGAATTATGACCGCCAACATTTTTATGTCAGCGAAACAGGGGTGGTTTTGGTCACGGCGAAAAATTTAAAAACGCTATAAAAAACAATCGATAACAGAGACTTTTTTTGGCAATGTCTCTGTGTTTGGCTATAAAATATAACCGCGCTCGTCGTGTAAAGCGTGGTCTAAGCCTTCAACCTCTTGTTCTTCATTGACCCGCAAACCCAGCCATACATCAATCATTTTCAACAAGGCATAAGAAACCAATGCCGTATAAACCATGGTGGCCAACACGCTGATGCCTTGCACGCTCAACTGTGCCATGATGGTGCCATGCTCACCACCGAAGCCATTGCCGCCCAAAGCGGGCGCGGCAAACACCCCGACCAGCAACGCACCGACACGCCCGAGACAATACCCAACACGCTGGGTTTGCCATGCGTCAGCCATTCGGCCAACATCCAAGCCAGCGCGGCAGCGGCGGCGGCGATTTGGGTGACTGCCATGACCATCGCGGCTTTGCCGTCAGCGGCCAATTCACTGCCTGCGTTGAAGCCAAACCAACCGACCCACAACATGGCCGCGCCTATTACGGTCAAAGTCAAAACTGGTGATGGCAAAACATTGCATCAGCACCGATAACACATTTGGCGCGCACCATGCCGCCGTAAAACAAGGCCAACCCGGGGATGGTCATGAACAACACCAATGCGGTGGCAACCAACATCCATGCGGTATTGCCCGCGCTCAAGCCTTCTTCTGCCCAACTGAGGGAAGGCAAAAGCAATGTCAATAAAAAAAGTGATTTTTGCATCATAAGGCCTCGCGTCCTGTTTCACCCGTGCGAATGCGGATGGCTTGTTCCAAATCATAAACAAAAATTTTGCCGTCGCCAATTTTATGGGTATTGGCCGCGCCACTGATGACATCCAGCACTTTGTCCAATTGTTCGGCTAAAATCGCCACTTCGATTTTTATTTTGGGTAAAAAATCAACGACATATTTCGCACCTCGGTACAATTCAGTGTGGCCTTTTTGCCGATCAAAGCCTTTAACTTCGGTGACGGTAATGCCTTGAATGCCGATTTCTGACAAGGCTTCCCGCACGTCGTCTAATTTAAATGGTTTAATAACCGCAACCACCAATTTCATAATAAAATCCTTAAAAATCAAAGTTATAAGTTAAACCCAACAGCAATTGGTTGTCCACTTTGCTGTCATCCCGAAAATCGCCCCCCACCGCATAAGTCACACTCATATCTGCGCCTGTTTTGCCAATCGGGTGCGATAAGGTCATGTCCAAATGGCGAAAACCCGCACTTTTGGCGGTGATGCCACAGCCTGCGGGGTCGGGATAACATATTTTGCTGTTGTCATCGCGGTCATAGTTGAAAAAACCCGCTTTGGCGGCAAAAGTGAAATCTTTGGGCAACGCAAATTCTGCCCCGAGATAGTAATAGATGTCGCCTTTGTTGCCCCACCAGCCTTCTTTCAACATATATGACAGGCCTACGGTAAACGCACCATAACCGACGCTGGCATTGAGTTCGGTTTGATTGGAGTCATCAACGTGCATATAGGCGTATTGCAATAGAGTGATGTCATAGGTAAATCCATTGATTTCATTAGAAAAACCTAAATAAAAGTCATTTTCAATGCCATCGCTGCTGTCGTTGCCGTCTTTATCATAACTGTAGTCTAAAGTGGAAGCCCACCAGCCCGCATAAAAACCGCTGGCATGGTTGTAATCCAGCCCACCTTGCAAGGCAATGCGGTCGCTTTCCACCCCACCGCGAAACAAATATTTGGAGGTTAAACCGATATTGCCACTGAAATCAGCATGGGCAATGGCAGGCAACAAAGCGCAACTGGCCAAGCACAATGCGGGCAATTGGCTGAAGGCAAAATGTTTTTTCATTTCTCTCTCTTTATTAGTAAATAAACCAAACTGATTTAGCCCAGAACAACAACTGTTCCATAAAAAAACTGTCATTAAAAACAAGAGGATATTGACATTTTTGCAAAAAAGAAACGTTTGAACTGGGTCAAACAAGTGCAGTTTTACGCCACAATGCACTGTTATGAAGCATGTTGGCACGGCGCATTGAATTTTGTTGTTATTGCCCAAAAAACGTATAATTGTCGCGCCACAGGGTTTTAGCTGTGTGTCGTTTGCCCACTCAATGACAGATTGCAAAGATTAAGGAACAAGCATGGGAATAAAATCTGACCGCTGGATACGGCATATGGCAGAAAATCATCAGATGATTCAACCATTTGAAGCTCAACAAGTGAAAAAATACCAACAACAACCGTTGGTTTCATATGGGACTTCCAGTTATGGTTATGATGTGCGCTGTGCCAATCAGTTCAAAATATTCACCAATATCAACGCCAGCATTGTTGACCCAAAAAATTTCGATGAAAACAATTTCGTGGATATAGAAGCCGATATTTGTATTATTCCCCCCAATTCTTTCGCACTGGCGCGCACCGTGGAATATTTTAAGATTCCACGCGATGTGTTGACCCTGTGTTTAGGCAAGTCAACCTATGCCCGTTGTTTTTGCGCTGATACCCGTGTCGCTTTGGTGGATGGCAGTTCACCCACTTTAGAAGACATGGCGCGTCGCGCAGAAGAGGGTGAATTGTTTTGGGGCTACAGCACGGGTGAAAATGGCCGCTTGATGGTCACTTTACTGGATGCGCCGCGCTATATTGGCCGCGATAATTTGCTTGAAATCACACTGGATAATAACAAAAAAATTCGTTGCACCCCTGATCATTCGTTCATGTTGCGCGATGGTCGTTGGCTGGCAGCGGCAGAGCTTAGGGCTGAGATGTCGTTAATGCCTTTGTATCGCCAATGGCAACGTGGTTATGAAATGGTTTATCAACCGCTTAACGGTCATTTGTATCCAACCCATCGCTTGGCTGATGAATGGAATCTGCGCTTTGGTGTTTATGCTGACACCGCCAATACCCATAGACATCATTTGGATATTAATCGCCAAAATAATAATCCTTGGAATATCACCCGCATCAATGCCAGTGAGCATAAACAGCGACAAAATCCTTCTGCACAAACCCGACAAGCACACCGTGAAGCCATGTTGCGCCGTTATCAAAATGCAGCAGAACGCTTGCGTCATGCCAATGCAATGAGTAATGTGGCAAATCTATCGTCGGAACGTAGGACACAGCAAGCAGAAATGACGCGACATATTAATTTGCGTGCGGATATTGATGCAGAAACGGTGAAAACTGCCTTACATCGTACAGGCTCAATTCGTGGCGCAGCCCGCCATCTAAATTGTGACCGCTCGGTATTTCAGCGTTTTCCTGAGATTATCAGCATGTTTAGAGGCCAAGCGAGTAATCACAAAGTGGTTGCGGTCAAATCCTTGGCAGGTGAGCATGATGTTTATTGTCTGACCGTGCCTGAAGCGGGTAATTTCGCGCTTGAAAGCGGTGTGTTTGTCCACAATTGTGGCATTATCGTCAATGTCACGCCACTGGAGCCTTGTTGGCAAGGCCATGTAACCTTGGAGTTTTCAAACACCACGCCGTTGCCTGCCAAAATTTACGCCAATGAAGGCGTGGCGCAACTGATTTTTATCAGTGCATCCGAGCTGTGTGAAACATCATATGCAGAGCGCAACGGCAAATACCAAGGCCAAACGGGCGTGACTTTACCCAAAATTTAAATCTTAAATCATGAGGCATGTATGGAAGAAATCTTAGAAATCCGTGACGGCTGTCAAACACCTGTGCAATTGTTGAGAAGTTTGGCATTTGCGCGTTACATCAAGATTTACAAACACACTTCATTGGACTATTTGCAAAACTATTTGAACCAAATGCCGTTGAATCGTCAATCTGATGTTTTTCACAAGATTGATTTCATTAAAAAAATTCGCTTAAACGAAATTGTTGCCATTTTAGAAAGCAATGCCGCCAAAACCGATGAACAAATAGAACACCACCGTGAATTGGTGCGGTTTTTAGATGCGATGTTTCACCATTATCGGGGCAAAGGTTATTCCCGTTTGGTGCGCTTGCAAAATGAAGTGATTGACGACACCCAAATCGACACCGCCGATTCGGTTAAAGACAAAGTGACCAACAAAGCGATTGCTTTGGATGATTTAATTCAAAAAACCCGCCGTTTGTTGTTGGACAAAGTGGGTTTGGGTTTGGGCGTGCGCCGTACCCAAGGCATGGCCGCCTTACCCAATGTCACTGCGGGCGAAATTTCAGGCCATTATTTAAATTTACCCGCCGATTATGTTGAACTGGCGCATGTGCCTTTGACCATTGCCGCCGATATTCAAACGGGGGTGGATTACAACACGCCGTCCAATAAACGGGCATTGCCGTTTTATGAATTGCAACACAACCCCTTTAATCACGAAAACTTTGAACCCGAACAATGGGTGTCCATGGCATTGCAAGTCGGCGCGTGGCTGATTGTCGCCTATATCCACAAATCACGCGGTTGTATCGAAATGGAACCGGGCTTGCTCAACTTATTTCCCTTTGCGGATATGGACAAAATCCAAACAGGCGATAAACCCGATGGCATTTTCCTTTTTGGCGACCCCCATGCCAGCGATGATGATTTGGGTTTTTATTGGGATGAAACCAATCAAATTTTGGTCGGCACCGTACCGAACCGTGATCGGCTCAAATACTTTGGCTATGCCAAAAAACCAATTTTGACCTTGCACAACGTGTTGGCGATTAAAAAAGGCGAAATGCCGTTGCACTGCGGTTGCACGCGCTATTTGATGCGCTTTGGCGAAAGCACGGGCGAACCGTATATCGCGGATATGCTGGTCAAAGCCGATGACATGGGGCGAGTGGTGTTGGAAAAAGACAGCAAAGGCAAAATGCGCCCCATTTTTTACGGCACAGAAACAGGCGCGTTTGCTTGTTTGGACGGCTTTAGCGAACACGCCAAAATCCAAATGCAAGGGCGCGAAGTCGGCTACAACAAAAACACAGGCACTAATGCGCGCCAAATCGTGCCTGTCAGCGAACCCCATGAAGTGACCACAGGCCACGAATTAGATATCTTGTTGTATATGAACAACTTTGATTTGATTGAACAAGGGAAAAACACCCTTGATATTGCGATGTCGCAACAAGAAGCGATTGAGCATTTTCGTTTGGGTGAACGGGTGGCGGCAGGCTCTACCCACACCAGCCGAGGCGACAAAGAAAGCAGTTATTGGGCGAATCCTTTCCCGACGTTGAAAGACGCGCAAAACAAAGTGTTACACCCTGATTTATATGAACATTTTCTGGAAAATGAAGCCTTGTTCATCGGCGAAACCCTGCCGTTGATTGAGAAAAAAGAAATGTTGATAGGGGTGGCACACAGCCAATTAATGGCAGGGGTTTACAGCCAAAACAGCGATGAAGATTTAACCCGTTGTGGTTACAATAATCGCAATGAAGTGGAACAAATTGCACCGATTCGCTTGGCCGAAGATTTGATTGATTTAATCAAAAAACAAGCATCGCGCAAACGCGAGCGGTTGGGCAATGTCAACCAACTGAGCATCACCGTTGCCTTGGTTGGCGACAGCCGCACGGGCAAATCAGAAACCGCAGAAAAAATGGAAGGCATTTTACATCTGCAATTGGTTTAATCCGCTTTTGTCCTTGCGCTTCTAGGGGGAATCAATCGCGGCTGAACAATCCCAAAAGCCAACTTTTTTTCTTGGGTGGTTGGCTGGGGGTGGTTTCACGCGCTTCCTGTAAGGCTTTGGCCGCTTCGCGTTGTTTTTCCAATACGCTCTGTTTGCGTTTGACCACGTTTTTCACCACTTTTTGGCGAATGCGTTGTTGTTGGGTCAATTCTTTGTTGAGTGCCAAAGGAGAAATTTGATGATGGGAAATAAAATCATCATCGCTGTCGCGGTTGATGTAATGTGCCAAGTCGTCTAAAAATTTTTCATCAATATCTTCAGGGTGCAAATGATAAAAACGTTGGTTGATGTCAGTAAAATTACGAATATTAATGCCAATCGCCCAACTTTCGTGGTTGATGAAAAATTTAAATTCAGCAATGATGTCACCTTTTAGTTCAATCAAACCATGGGTAAATTGCTCACGCTTATTATTAACCTGCTGATAATCATAAGAAATATTGCTTCGATTGAGAATGTCTATTTTCTTTTGCAAATCAGCATAAGATTGTGATTCTATCCTAACTTTGTGCTTGCAACGGTTAAAAATGCGCAAAGAAAAATATTGCGTTGATTCGTTCAGTCTATCCAGCACATATTCATGTTGTTTGAATTGAACATTGTTGAACAGGCCGGCCAAACTAAAAACCACATGGATATTGGGTTTTATTGTTTCCATGTGCAACACAAATTCACGGATATATTGATAGAGTTTTTCTAAAGAGGGGCGCGCAAGCTGGTTAAATTTCGCTTGTTTGGCTTGTTGTTGCTGTTGCTGTTCTTGTTCTTTTAAGCGGGTGATTTCTGCTTTTTGTTTCAGTTCATCAAGATAACTCATATACCTTCCTCTTGATTGCCGTCAGACTAAAAACGACGATGCTCGCTCATTGTGAGCTAAAATACAGGCGAAAACAACAGCCTTGTGGGCTGTTTTCCACCAAATGCAACGCGGCTTTGTTGGCGGTACAAATTTCACGCGCAAGATAGAGTCCCAAACCTGTGCCTTTGGTTTCTGACGTGGAAAACGGTTCAAACAATTGCTGGCTGATGGTTTCACTGATGCCCGTGCCGCTGTCTTTGATGTCCAAATAAACCCGACAAGTGCTGGCGTTAAACCCCATACAAAATTGCAACAAGGGGTTGGTTTTAGCATAACGCAAGCCGTTGTCGGCTAAATTCGACAACACTTGATGCAAATGGATGGGGTCAAACACCACTTTCACCCCTGCATCCAAATGACAGACGATTTGATCTGCCGTTAAATGGCGGTGTTCGCTCAACTCTTTGATAAACTCCAACAACCATGCGTCTAAATCCAATAAAATGGTTTGCGCCGCTTGTTGGCGGCTGAGTTGCAACACACTTTCAACAATATTATTAACCCTTAAACATTGCTTGTTGACAATATTGAGCAAGCGTTTATCCGCTTCAGACAAATGCAAAGACTCCGCCAACAACTGGCTGGCGTGGGAAATCGCGCCCAAAGGATTGCGAATTTCATGGGCAATGCTGGCGGTCAGCCGTCCCAACGAAGCCAATTTCAATTGTTGCGCCCGTTGTGCGGTTAAAGTGGCATCTTCCAAACTGATCAACACCGTCATCGCGCCAGCATGTTGCAACCGATTGAAATTTAATAAAATATCCACATCAGCCATTTTAGGTCTATACAAGGGGCTGTTGTTTTCAGGATTTTGCACCCACTGCGTTAAATAATGCGCCAATTCGGGACAAGCGGTTTTTAACAACAAGCCGTTGATGCTGAGTTTGCGTTGTAACAATTGTTGGGCGGCGGTGTTGACTTGGCGAATATAACCGCGTTCATCAATCACCATCAACCCCGATTGCATACTTTGCACAATCTGCGCATTCAAGTGTGATAAATACTGCAAATGCAAGCCGCGTTGTTTGGCCAACAATTCGTTGGCACGGATGCGTTGCGCCAGTGCATGAGCCAGCAAAGCGGTGGCAAAAAAACTTGCCCCTAAAATACCTGCTTGAGTGTAATGGGTATAAATCAACACGCCGATGATGTTGATAAACACCGTTGACACCAACACCGCCACCGTGGCCAATGCGGCAAAAAACAACGCCGTGCGCCCTTCGGTCAAAATGCTGCCGCCTGCAATGCTGACCACCAACAACACCCCCAACCCCGTGTTAACTCCGCCGCTGGCATACATCAAACAGGTGATGGCCAAAATATCCACGCTGGTTTGCGACAACACTTGGCTGTTGAACGTCAACCAACGGCGGTGAATGACCAACAAACAGGCGAAAGCAAAACACAGATACGCCAGCGACACCACAAAAAACACATCGGGATAAATTTGGCCAAAAAAAATCGGTCCCACATCGGCGATAAAAAAGCTGACAAACAACGTGGCCAGAAATAACCGGTAAAAATTAAAAAGTTGCAAGGCTTTCCAATCTTGATAGCCTGACTCATCTGCGCTGTGACCAAGATACAAAGTATCCCTCATATTAAAGACGCGAACAATTGCTGATAACCTGCCAACATCCGCGCCAACGTAAATTGGCGTTCAACTTTGGCGCGGTTATACGCCCCCATGCTGGCACGCAAACGGGCATCGTCAGCCAATTGATTGATTTTCTTCGCAAAACAAACAACATCCCCGACAGGACATAAAAAACCACCACGGCCATGGTCAATCAATTCGGGCAAAGCCGAACAATCGCTGGCCACCACAGGCAAACCGCAAGCCATGGCTTCTGCCGCCGCCAAACCAAAGCCTTCGCGCACCGTCGGAAACAACAAAATATCAGCATTTTGATACAGCGCGGGCATGTCATCGTGCGCCACAGGCGCGATGGGCAAGAGATTATCGGCCATAGGCAAGGGTTTTTTGGCGGCCAAACCACAGGTGTAATACAAGCGAATCCGCGGTGACAGCCGTTGAGCAATCGCAGGCAACCAGTGCGCGCCTTTGCTCGGCTTCAAATTCCCGCTGAACAACACATGGATATACGGGCTGTGGCGCGGTTGGGGTTGAAATTTATCGGTGTCCACGCCGTTATAAATCACGGTCACAGGCTGGATTAAGCGCAAATGTTGTTGCACCCAATGGGCGGTGAAATGGCTGACCGCCGTGATGGCCGTGGCCTTGTTGACCGCCAAACGGGTAAACCAAGCCAAATCCGTGGCATAATGCAGGCGTTGCGCCCAACCGCTGTATGCGCGCATAAAATCATCCAACACATAACCGTGAAAAGTGATCACCAACGGCACATCACGACGTTGATGAAAAATCGCATAATCAGGCGTGGTGTGGATTAAATCCACCGTTTGCCTGCGTCCCAGCGGCCACAAACTGGGTGGAAACAGCGTGCGATATGGGTGATAACCGATGACCCGATAATCGGCCAAATGGCGCGCCAAAGTTTGATGCACCACGTACGCGCCGTTGTTGCGTGCCACAGGGCTTAAAATCAATAGAGCCGCGCCTCGCCGTTGGGACGGTCTTTGAAACGTCGATGCACCCACAAATATTGTTCAGGGGTTTCTGCCACGGCGGTTTCAATCATGCGATTCATCGCGCTGGCATCGGCTTGCAAATCCCCGCTAAAATCAGCCAACGGCGGCAACAGCCGCACCCGATAACCCGCCTCATGGCGTTGCACGATAAACGGCAACACAGGACAGCCTGCGATTTTAGCCAAACGGCTGGCAGCGGTGTTGGTGGCGGCCAAGATATTGAAAAATGGGGCAAACACATGGCCTTTGTGGCCAAAGTTTTGGTCAGCGGCAAACCACAGCGGTTTGTTGTGTTTAAGGCTGCGCACCATTTGCCGAACGTTGTCGCGGGCAATCGCTTGTTCGGCATGAAAATTACGGCTGCGTTGCATGTGGTGTTCAATCAATGGGTTTTCATGTGGGCGATAACTGATGTGGATTTTGACCTGTTGGGTCAAACAGCGCAAACCCAGTTCCATGGCGTTCAAATGCGCACTGAGCAAAATCACACCATGGCCTTGTGCCAACGCGGTGTGCAAATGCGCCAAGCCTTCGATTTTCCCCAACCCGGCCAATTTTTGATCACTGCCCCACCACGCCAGCGCGATTTCAATCAAGCCCATGCCCAATGATTGAAAATGTTTTTTAAGCAAATCGGCTTGTTCGGCGGCGGTTTTTTCAGGAAAACACAGCGCGATGTTGGTTTGGGCAATGACGCGCCGCCGCCGTGCCAGATGATACGCCATATCGCCCAAAACGCGGCCAACCGCCCTTTGCCCGCGATAAGGCAGGCGGGTGATTGTCCACAACAAACCCAAGGCAATGGCGGTGGGCCATTGACGCAAGCCATAGATTTTCAAGGGTTTCTGATAACAATCGCGTTGGCCTTGTGGGCTGTGTTTGAAGCGTTTATACGCCCACAAATATTGTTTGGGACACTGGGCAATACAGGATTCAAGCCCGCGATTGAGCGCGCCAGCGGCCTGCGCCAAGTCAGCGGCGTTGATGTCCGCGTCAACCGATTGATAACGCAGGCGAAAACCTTGGCTGTTGGGCAAACGTTGCATAAAGGTAAACAATACGGTTGCCCCCGTTTTGCGCGCCAGCTTGCCCACCAAAGTCATGGTTGATGCGGGCTGGTGAAAAAACGGTGCAAACACGCCGTTGTCTTTGGGGGCTTGGTCGGGCAACAGACCGACGCACTGGCCTTGGCGCAACGCACTGAAAATTTGGCGAATGCCTTGGGCATTGGTTGGCACAAGCCGCCCTCGACTGCGTTGGCGCGCTTGTTTGATCATGGGTTCTAAAGCGGCCAGTTTTGGCGGTTTGTATAAGCTGATCAACGACAAACGTTGGCCAAAATACAAACCCGCCAGCTCCCACGCGCCCAAATGCGGCGACAACAGAATCACCCCCGTGTTTTTTTGCAACGCCTGTTGCAACAAGGTTTCGTTGTCGATGTATTTGACCTGCGCCAGCACTTTGGCCACAGGCCAATACCAAATGGCGGCCAATTCAAAAAAGGTTTTCACCGTTTCAATCACATTGGCTTTGACCCATTTTTGCCGTGCGGCGGGGTCTAAATCAGGCAAACAGCGTTGCAGATTGATGTCAATAACACGGATAAAATCGGGTTTGATGAGATACAGCAGTTTGGCCACCACCGTGGCCAGCGTGTGCAATGCCGATAACGGTAGATAAGACAATGACTTAAGTAAAGCTTGCATCGCCAAACTTTGTGCCATGGTTTAACGACCATATTGTTGGCGATAGGCTTTACAAGCGGCGACAAGCTCGGTTTGCGCCTGTTCGGTCAGATAGGTGATTAAATCGGCCAAGCGAATGATCGGCAACACAGACAAGCCCAAATTTTGTTCGACTTCGGCAATGGCAGACAATGCCTGTTTGCCGCGTTCTTGGCGGTCTAAAGCGATGACCACCGCCGTGGGTTGGCCGCCGTGGGCGTGGATGAGGTCAACCGCTTCACCAATGGCCGTGCCTGCGGTAATCACATCGTCGATGATCAACACTTTGCCCGTCAACGGCGCGCCCACCACCGATCCGCCTTCACCGTGGTCTTTGGCTTCTTTGCGGTTGAAGCCATAAGGTTTGTCCATGCCTTGTTGCGCCAAAGCGATGGCGGTGGCACTGACCAGCGGAATGCCTTTGTAGGCGGGGCCAAACAACACATCAAATTCAATCCCTGCCTGTAAAATCGCGCTGGCGTAGCTGTGTCCCAGTTGCGCCAAGGCTTGACCCGTTTGAAACAAGCCCGCGTTAAAAAAATAAGGGCTGATGCGCCCTGATTTGAGCTGAAATTGACCAAAACGCAACACCTTGTGTTGCAAGGCAAATTGAATGAATTGGTGTTGATAAGAATACACGCGCCGCCCTTATAATTCAGCCACATAGCGGCTGTGAATCCAGCCTTCTAAATTATTGATTCCATTAACAATGCTTAACACATCCACATGATGCCATAAACCATCGGTGGCCAAAATTCTCAACAACGTGCCTTTGGGCAAAGGGCCACCTGTGATTAAATCATAATACGAACCCGGTCCTGTGCGGATGTTGAGCAATGCGGTGGTGGCAAAGCGTTTTTCTGGCGCGGGGGCTTGCGCGACTTCGGGCGGTTCATCTTCGGCAGTTTCTTCTTTGCGGCCTGCCAAATGGGAGCGAAACGCATCCATCGGAAACGCAGGGCCCGGGTCGGTTTTGCGCTGGGGTGCAATGTCTTCATGGCCTAAAACGGTTTGAATACCATAGGTTTGCATCAAGGCGGCGCAGACTTCAAAGGCGGCATATAATTGCTCAACGGTGTAGGTTTGCCAGCCTTGCATGTCTTGGCGGTTTTTGTGGCGCGCTTCCAGCACATTTTCTGTTGGCACTTGCGCACCAAACCATGTGACCCATTGGTCGCCAACGCGGGTCAAAGGGCCTGCGTTGTCCAGTTCAATCCCGATAGAATAGCGGTTCATGCCTGATAAATTCAGCCATTGGCTTTTGCCTGCGTGCCATGCAACGGTGTCAAACGGCACCAATTGGCTGACCGAACCATCACGGGCAATCACCACATGCGCTGAAGCGGCAGAGGCGGGATTGCACAACCAATTGATGGATTGTTCGGCACCTGAACCTGCGGTGTAGTGCATGATGATAAATTGGGGCGACAATTGCGCGCCAATATTGGGGCTGGGGCGAAAAGGCAGTGCAGTGTCATCATCGCTGTACAAACGGTGGTTGATAATTTTCATGGCGTGACCTTTGATAATCAATGCGGGATGTCATCAGTGTATATGAAGCGCGTGGTTGATTTCAATGGCTGATGCGCTTTTGCAAACAGGCGTAATAAAAACCATCCATTTGCTGTTCATTGGGCAAAATTTGCCGCCCCACTGTCCGTTGTCGTCCCCAAGCGGCGGTGATGATTTTTTCTTGGGCATCGGGCTGTTGGGCTAAAAATTGGCTGACCACCGCTTCATTTTCCGCAGGCATCACTGAACAAGTGGCATACAACAACAACCCTTCAGGTGCCAACACCTGCCACAGTTGTTGCAACAGCCGCAATTGCGTTTGGTGCAGAGCAGTGATGTCGTTAGCGCGGCGCAACAATTTAATATCAGGATGGCGGCGAATCACGCCTGTAGCGGAACACGGCGCATCCAGTAAAATCCGCTCAAACGGCAGGCCATCCCACCAGCTTGCAAGGTCGCTTGCATCGGCACACAGCAATTTTTCGGGTTTCAATTGCAAACGGCTGAGATTTTCAATCACACGCGGCATACGGCGCGCCTCGCTGTCCAACGCCCACAAAGGGCCATCGGGGTGTTGCTCCAGCAAATGCGCGGTTTTGCCTGCAGGGGCGCAACAAGCATCCAAAACCCGCATTCCTGTACGCACCGCCAACAAAGGCGCGGCCAATTGTGCCGCTTCATCTTGCACCGATACATGGCCTGCGGCAAAATCGGGCAATTGCTCAATCGCCACGGCTTGAGACAAACGAATCCCCACAGGGCTGAACGCACACGCTTGGGCTTCAATACCCTTGGCGGCCAATTGAGCCAAATAGGCAAGGCGGCTGGTTTTTTGTGGATTGATGCGCAAAGTCAACGGGGCGTTGTTGTTGTTGGCTTCAACCAGCGTCGGCCAGTCGTTTGGCCAATCGTGGCGATAGCGGTTGAGCAACCAATCGGGATGCGCCCAGCGTGCTTCGTTCTCGGCCAATTGGGCCAGCAAATCAGCTTGTTGGCGGGAAAAGTTGCGCAACAGCGCGTTGAGCAAGCCTGTGGCCCAAGGTTTGCCCAAGGTTTTGGCCAAGGCCACCGCGCTGTCGGTGGCCGCGTGCTTGGGTATGCGCAAATGCAATAATTGATATAAACCAATATAAGCGGCGATTTTCAGATCAAAATCTTTGTTTTTCAATGGCTTATCCAGCAACAAGCCCAATAAAAAATCCAGCACAATTTGCCAACGCACCACGCCATAGCTGATGGCTTGCACCAGTGCGCGATCGCGGGCGTTGACCTGCGGCAAACAGTGGTCTAAAGCGGTGGTCAATGATTGCTGTTGTTGCAACACGGATGCAATGATTTTGAGCGCGAACCCACGGCTGTCGGGGTTTTTCATGGGCGGGCCACGCGATGCAAGGCGTTGATGATGGCAGTGCTGGAACAATCATCCACGAAATCCAAAATCAACACCTGTCCCCCGTGGTTTAGCACGCATTCATGGCCTGCGATGTCGCTGATTTGATAATCGCCGCCTTTGACCAGCACATCAGGCAACAATTGGCTAATCAAGCGTTCAGGCGTGTCTTCGCCAAACGACACCACCCAATCGACACATTCCAAACCCGCCAGCACCGCCATGCGCCGCTCCAAGGTGTTGATGGGACGGCTGTCGCCTTTGAGGCGACGCACCGACGCATCATCGTTGACCGCGACAATCAGTTTATCGCCCAATTGGCGCGCTTGGGTCAAATAATGCACATGGCCTGCGTGCAACACATCAAAACAACCGTTGGTCAGCACCACTTTTTGCCCTATTTGCTGGGCGTGTCGCCGCAGTTTGTGTAAATGGGCTTCGGTTTGAACACTGCCGCTGTGCTGTTGCAACAGATAAGCTTGTTCGATTTCCTGCGGCGTGACAGTGGCCGCGCCCATTTTCGCCACGGTCAAACTGGCGGCTTGGTTGGCCAAAGTGGTGGCTTGTGGCCAATCGTGGCCTGCGGCAAAGCTGGCGGCCAACACAGCAATCACCGTGTCGCCCGCACCCGTGACATCAAACACTTCGCGGGCTTGGGCGGTTAAATGCAACGGCGCGTGACCTGCACGAAATAAACTCATGCCTTGTTCACTGCGGGTGATGAGCAAGGCTTCTAATTGCACAGATTGGCGTAAATTTTCAGCTTTTTCAATCAGTTGTTGTTCGCTGTGACAAACACCCACCACCGCTTCAAATTCGGCACGGTTGGGGGTAATCAGGCTGGCATGGTGATAACGGGAAAAATCGGTGCCTTTGGGGTCTACCATCACGAATTTGCCTGCTGCACGCGCCTGTTGGATAAAGGCTTGTGGGTCGGCCAACGTGCCTTTGCCGTAATCAGATAACACCACACCGTTGATTTGTGGCAAAATGGCCTGCATTAAACCCAGCAACGTGGGTTGATGTGCGGCACTGAAAGTTTGTTCAAAATCCAAACGAAGCAATTGTTGATGGCGACTGAGAACGCGCAGTTTGCTGATGGTTGGCTGGGCAACAGGGTGCAATAAGCAGTTGACCCCATTTTGTTGCAGTTGGTTATGCAGGGTTTTTGCATACCCGTCTTGACCGACTAAACCCAATAGGCTGACTTTTGCACCCAAGGCGGCGATATTTAACGCCACATTGGCCGCGCCGCCGGGTCGGGCGTGTTGTTTGTTCACGATGACCACAGGCACAGGGGCTTCAGGTGAAATGCGTGCCGTCGTGCCATGCCAATAACCGTCTAACATGACATCGCCGACCACCAACAAGTGTGCCAATTCAAATTCAGGAAGTGTAATGCTCATAAAAGTATTTAAAATTTTTGTTTTGTTTTTTAGTGTGTTATATGAAGTAAACGCCGTGGAAACGACTGATTTTACCCTGCCATTGTTTAGGGCGGAATATGATTTACAGGCCTATAATATCAAAATTGCCACCGCCGTCAGGCAATTACAACAGCATCCCGAAGGTTATATTTTAACCACGGACAGCAACACCGTGGGCATGGCCCGTTTGTTTCGCAGCGACTTTATCCGGGAAGAAAGCATATTTCAATGGGAAAATCAACAAGTTAAACCTTTGCATTACCAGTATAAACACGACAGCCACCGCAAAAAACGCCACACTTTGATTGATTTTGATTGGACAAAACAAGTGGCGAAAAGCGCGTTGCCTGATGATGCGTGGCAGGTAGCGTTGCAAGCAGACAGCGTGGATAAACTCAGTTATCAAATCATGTTGATGCGTGATTTAACGTTGGGTAAACCAGACATTGCCTATACTGTAGCCGACAAAGGCAAGCTGAAGAAATATACGTTGAGCGTTAAAGCCAAGGAAACCTTGGACACAGCGTTGGGCAAAACAGCAACGATTAAACTCCACCACCAAGGCAGCAACCAAGAACGGTTCAGTTTTTTATGGTGCGCACCCAGCCTGCATTATTTACCCGTCAAAGTGGAACACCATGAACCCAATGGCGATGTGGTCACGATGTTGATTCAAAGCGTCCATTTTGAAAACCCCGATTAACTCCGCAACAATTCGTTGATGCCCACTTTACTGCGGGTTTTGGCATCCACTTGTTTGATGATCACCGCACAAGATAAACTGTGGCTGCCGTCTTTGGCGGGCAAACTGCCCGGCACCACCACCGCGCCCGCAGGCACTTCGCCATAGCTGATTTCACCCGTCATGCGGTTGTAAATTTTAGTGCTTTGGCCGATAAACACCCCCATTGAAAGCACCGCGCCCGTGCGGACGATCACGCCTTCCACCACTTCAGAGCGCGCACCGATAAAGCAATTGTCTTCAATAATGGTTGGCGAAGCTTGCAACGGCTCTAACACCCCGCCTATGCCCACGCCGCCTGACAAATGCACATTTTTGCCAATTTGCGCACAAGAACCGACGGTTGCCCATGTGTCCACCATCGTGCCGCTGTCAACAAACGCGCCGATATTGACATAAGACGGCATTAAAATCGCGCCTTTGGCAAGGTGTGCGCCGCGTCGTGCCAGTGCAGGCGGGACAATCCGCACCCCGCGTTGACGTAATTGTTCAGCGGTTAAAGGGGCAAATTGTGAATCCAGCTTGTCATAATATTGGGTAAAACCCCCTGCAATGACATGGTTATCATTGAGGATGAACGCCAGCAACACCGCTTTTTTTAACCATTGGTTGACCACCCAGTCATCGCCTTGTTTTTCCGCCACCCGCTCTTGTCCTGATTCCAGTTGGTTTAAAACGACTTCCACCGCGTGAAAAACCTCAGCAGGTGCGGTTTGTGCGTTAAATTGATGGCGATTTTCAAAAGCAGTTTCAATGGTTTGCTGTAATTCGTTCATGTGTATTCCTGTTTTATGCTTTGTGTTTCAGTGGCCCATAGCATATTGAAATTCTTTTTAAAGTCAATCGCCAAAGCGTGCTTTATTTGCCCGTTTTGGCTTTGTCCAACACCTGTTGCAATACTTCGGCAGTGATTTTAATGTCTTGTTTTCTAAAACCTTCTTTAATAAAATCAGGCACTTCTTCTAAGTTGCTGAATTCAATAGCGGGTTTTTTAGGCGGTGCAGGTGCAGGTGGTTTAGGTGGCGGCGTGTATTTCATCGCCGTGCTGATGAGCAAATTGCGTGCTTTGATTTGTTTGGCATTCTCGGTGAAAGCGTCCATGCGGCTGAGGTCATTATAGGCTTGGCCAATGTCTCGGTCGCGGTGTGAATCAAAAACAAACAACAATAAACCCAGCAATCCCCCATAAATCACCGTTGCCCAGAAAAAAGTGCGATCATCAAACGGATTTTTAATCACCCATTTGCCCTCGGCCATGCTGATCATTTCAGGGTTAAGCACAGCCGTTGCGCTGGCGAAATACAGCAGATACATCGCCAATGTGGTGGCCATGGTAATCGGCCAAGCGCGGGAAATCACGACAGCGGCCAAAACAGACGCGATCGAAGTCAGCACATAAATAAAAACGGTATAGCGGTGGGTGCCTGTATCACCAAAATAATCAAGGACATAAAACACCCGCAACACATAAGCGAGGCTGATTAAAGTGAATAAAAACAACATCAAAGAAACCCGACGAAAAGACACCGCTTCTTGTTTGAAATCTTTTTTGCGAATAAAAGAATCCAGGATAAAAACCCCCAACGCCAACCAACAAATGTATTCTGCATAGCCATGCAATTGATTAACCTCAATTTTTAGTATTTCTTTGGGCGGAAGACTCACTTGCAAAATAAGAATGTGGTAAAACGAATGCAACAGCAAAGCAAGGGGGAAAAACAAAAAAATATTGCGATAGGGAATTTTTTGCCCAAATTCTTTGAGAGATTTCATGCAACAGGCTCAATGGTCAACAGTGGATGAGTGAATTATAGCAAAGTGCGCTGTCGCGTTAAATACCACCGACCGTGCGCGCACAACAACAAACGCTGATGCGTTGCACGCCTGCTTTTAACAGCACTTTACTCAATTCGCTCACCGTAGCCCCCGTAGTCACCACATCATCGACCAGCAACACATGAGAATAATTCAAGTTTTTTTTAACCTGAAACACCCCGCGCACATTCTCAGCACGTTGCTTGGCGGGCAACAGCGATTGACGTTGATTGAGTTTGACACAGCGACAACTGCGATAATCCACAGCAATATTTCGCCATTGTCCCAGTTTTTTAGCCAAAAACACCGCATGGTTAAAGCCGCGCACCCGCAAATGCCATGGGTGCATAGGCACAGGCATGACACAATCGGCTTTAAAATCAGCGGGCAAACTTTGCTGGGTCAACTGCGCCAATTGATGCAAAACAGTCAAATCCACATGGTATTTGGCTTGGTGCAACAATTGTTTAATCGGATAATGATAAAAAAAGCGCGCATACAACCGTTCAAACGGCGGTGCTTGAGTCAAACACGCCCCGCAATAATCTATTGCGGCTGTGCCGCTGAACATTTGACCACAACAAAGACACAAACGTTGATTTGCGTCAGGCAAATAATGGGGCAAATCGTCTTGACAGCCCGCACACAACAACTGAGCATTGTGCAAACCACATAATAAACAAGGATAGCGCATATCTGGCGGGGGTTTTCTTCTCCACAAAGTGGGTGGCAACATCGCCATTATAATCAAAAATCACCGAAGCGTTTATAATACCGAACAAGCTTCTATTTTTCAGCCTGCACACCCGCATAACCCCTCTCAGCGGGGCAAACCCAATGAAATGATTGACAAACCTCCC
>DYSU01000021.1 GCA_020726335.1 Thiomargarita sp.
CAGGCGATGAACCGTTTGTTGTTGGAAGCTGAATTGCACCATGCTTTGATTCGCAACGAACTGGTGTTGTATTATCAGCCGCAATACGAACTGAAAAGCGGGCGTTTCATCGGCGCAGAAGCCTTGATTCGCTGGCAACACCACAAACGAGGCTTGATTGCGCCCAATGACTTCATCCCGATTGCCGATGAATCGGGGCTGATTTTACCCATTGGCGAATGGGTGTTGTACACCGCTTGCCAACAAGCCAAACATTGGCTGGATTGCGGTTTGGCTTTAGAGTGCATTTCCATCAATTTATCAGGCTTGCAAATTCAACGCGGCAATATTGTTGATTTAGTAGGAAAAATTTTGGCTGACACCCGTTTGCCGCCCCGTTATTTGGAATTGGAAATTCTCGAAACCTATATCATGCAACACGTCGAACGTGATATGGACACGTTAGTGGCATTGCGTGAGCTGGGTGTTAAACTGGCGATTGATGATTTTGGCACGGGTCAATCTTCCTTGGCTTATCTCAAGCGGTTGCCCGTCGATAAACTCAAAATTGACCGCGCTTTTGTCATGGGTATTCCCAATGATGAAGACGATGTGGCAATTATCACCACCATCATCACCTTAGCCCATGCCATGCGTCTGACGGTGATTGCCGAAGGGATTGAAACCGAAGCCCAAGCCCAATTTTTAAGCCAATTGGGTTGCGACCAAGCGCAAGGGTTCCATTATAATCCGCCGCTGGATGTCAACACTTTTACACAAATGTCTCAACAATTTCTCCGTATGTTGTGAGCATCTCATTTTAGCCATTTTAGTCGTTGCCGTGGTCTGGTGGATTAAATAATATTGAGTTTTGATTCACGTTTGTCATAATAATCGGTTTTGGTCAACAAGGTAAAAACAGATGCTAAATATTGCTGTGACAGGCGCGGCAGGCCGCATGGGTCGGGCGTTGATTGAAGCGTGTCAAATAGAGGGCGTGCGTTTAACGGCGGCTTTGGAACGGCCAGACAGTCCGTTTATCGGCATGGATGCGGGTGAATTGGCGCATATCGGTGCCAATGGTGTGCGCTTGGGGGCTGATTGGGCGAAAGTGCGGGATGATTTTGCGGTGTTGATTGATTTTTCTGCCCCAGAAGCCACCGTGGCGAATATCGCACGGTGTCGAGAAGCGGGCAAAAAAATGGTGATTGGCACCACAGGTTTATCAACCGAGCAACGGCACATTTTGCGCCAAGCGGCCACCGACATGGCGATTGTGTTTGCGCCCAACATGAGCGTGGGGGTGAATTTGTGTTTCAAACTGCTGGAAATCGCCGCCCAAGTGATGGGCAATGAAGTCGATATTGAAGTGATTGAAACCCACCATCGCCATAAAATGGATGCCCCTTCTGGTACGGCGTTGCGCATGGGGGAAGTGGTGGCCGAGGCCTTGGGACGTGATTTAAGCCAATGTGCCGTTTATGGCCGCCAAGGGCGCGGTGCGCGTCCACGCAAGGAAATCGGTTTTGCCACCTTGCGCGCAGGCGATGTTGTCGGCGAACACACGGTGATGTTTGCGGACATGGGTGAGCGGGTGGAAATCAGCCACAAAGCCTCTAGCCGCGCCACTTTTGCCCATGGAGCCGTGCGCGCCGCGTTGTGGTTGACGCAACATGAACGCGGGTTATTTGATATGCAAGATGTGTTGGGTTTGCGCTAAGGTGCTTGTTGGCCAGATGCTGATTGAGTAGAATGAGACGTTTGTGTTTGTGGCGAACACGGTTCTTGCCAACAGGTGGGTGCAAGTCTATGAAATTCCAACAACATTTCATCAAGCCATTGTTGATTACCAGCGTGGTGTTGGGTTTGCTGACTCTGGCAGGGGTTTATCCACAACAATACCAACAAAAACAACAAGTTGTTTTAAAGATGGCTTTGTTGCGCGACAGCGTTAAAACAGCCAGCATTCACGCACTAGAAGCTAAAAATGCCGCTGCTGCATTGACTGTCTCCAATCAATTGATGAACGCCCATCTGTTGAGCAACGCAGGTTTGTTGTATGCCGATGGTCAATTGTTGGCAGGCACCGTGCCGTTGTCGCATTTGGCTAACATTCCCTTTGATCAAATAAAATTGCATATCGACCAACAGGCGATTTTATCGGTGCAACCTTTGAAAAATGCCCAAGGTCAAATCAAAGGTTGGTTGTATTTACAGCAAAAAGCGCACGATTATCAGCGGGCATTTTGGCGCAGTGTGTGGGTGGCTGTGTTGTTGCTGGTGGCCAGTTGGGCAATTATCGCCGCTGTTTTGTGGTTTTGGACAAAACAATTGTTTTTGCCGCTGTCGCATTTTTTAACCACTTTGCCCCAGTGGCTGGCGGACAAAAATTACACTGCGCGCCTGCCAAATGCCGTTTCACAGCCACAAGAATGGCTGATGTTATCGCAAGCCATCAATCCTTTGTTGGCAACCATTGAACAACAACACGACGCTTTGCAACGGGCTGAACAAGCCACGGCCACCCATGATGCCGCCAAATCGCAGTTTTTAGCCATCATGAGCCATGAAATTCGCACGCCAATGAATGGGGTGATGGGCATGACAGAATTATTGCTGGATACCCAGCTCAACGAGAGGCAACAACAAATCGTTGAAACCATTCACATTTCCAGTCTTTCCTTGTCTTCAATCATCAATGATATTTTGGATTTTGTCCATATTGAATCGGGTTCTGTGACCTTGCATGAGGAAACTTTTGATGTTTATAAACTGCTTGAAGAAGTGGTGGCTTTGTTTGCAGGCGCGGCACAACGGAAAAATTTAGAACTCATCACCTATATTCCTGACCGTTTTCCCTTGGAGTTGCGCGGTGCAGAAGGGCGGTTGCGGCAAGTGTTGTCCTGTTTATTGGCCAATGCCATTAAATTCACCGACAATGGCGAAATTATGTTGCGGGTGTTGTGTGTGGGCGAAAATGAGCAGTTTATCCAATTGGGCATTGAAATTGAAGACACGGGCATTGGCATCGCACCGCAGATGTTGCAAAACCTGTTTAAACCCTTCAATCAAGTGGACAGCACCTATAACCGCCGTTATGGTGGCACAGGTTTGGGATTGGCCATTGCCAAACATTTGGTGGTGCGCATGGGGGGTGACATCGGTGCGCGCAGTGATTACGGTCACGGTTCAACTTTTTGGTTTACCGTTAAATTGGCCAAACCCGCCTACAGTGTGACATTGGGGTTGAAAAAGCAAGAAAAACAATATTTTAAAAGCAAAAAACGGGTGTTGGTGGTTGAAGACAACCACAGCAATCAAATCAATTTGAAACGCTATATTGAATCTTGGGGTTTGGCTTGTGATGTCGCATCGACCAGTGCCGAAGCGATGCAGTTGATCCAACAAGCACAACCGCCTTATGCAATTGCTTTAATCAATTATGTGTTCAACGCAGACACGACTGGGGCGGCTGAACACATGCCCATGACAGGCATTGAGTTGATTGAAACCTTGAAACAAAATCCAGCGATTGCGCCCATGGCGTTTGTGTTGATGATCACCATCAATCAAACCTTATCGCTCAAGGCACATGATTTGCTTGAAGCGACTTTGATCAAGCCCATACGGCGCGATCGCTTATACAGTGTGTTACAACAATTGTTGGATGAACCGCAAGCCCTCCATCAGAAACAAAAGGCGAAGGAATTGGTTAAAATTAATGCCAAAATTTTGTTGGTTGAAGACAACATCGTCAATCAACAGGTGTCAAAATTGATGTTGGCACAGTGGCATTGTCAAATGGATTTTGCGGGGGATGGTTTGAATGCCGTGAAAAAACTGGTCAATGAACGCTATGATTTGGTGTTCATGGATTGCCAAATGCCTGAAATAGACGGTTATGCCGCCACCCGCATTATTCGCCAACAAGAACAAAGTCAACGCAACCAACGCAACATCATCATCGCTTTGACCGCTCATGCCTTGAAAGGAGACAAAGCCTTGTGCTTGGCAGCAGGCATGGATGATTATTTATCCAAGCCGTTTAATAAAGCCCAGATGCTGGCCATTTTGCAAAAATGGTTGCCAATCTCTGCTTTTATTTATAAAACTGAAGACGTACCCCATGTTCAACACATCATTGATGACAAATGGCTGAGCCGCTTGGGTGATCTGCCGTTGATAACACAGGCTTTGTTGCAACAATACCAACAACACAGCGACCAATTGCTGGATTTATTGCGTAAAGCCGTGATTCAAATGGATTTTAAAGCCATACAAAACTTAAGTCACCGCTTAAAATCCAGCAGTGCCAATATCGGTGCTGAACGGTTAAGCCAAGAACTGGCCATTTTAGAGCAACAAGCGCAACAGCATCACACGGCTTTAATTTCAGGACAAATGTCGCGGATTGAAACCCAATACACCTTATTATTCAGTGCATTAGAACGGAAGTGGAACTGAAGCTATGCCAAAACGCACCATCATGATTGTGGATGATGAATTGAGTATGCGCTTGCATTTGCGGGCAATGTTGTTGGATGAAGCCTATCATTTGCTGTTTGCCAATGGCGCGCAAGAACTGTTTGCCAAAATTGATGAACACGCGCTGGACTTGATTATTTTAGATGTGGTCATGCCCGATGTGGATGGGTTAGAAGTGTGCAGACGCTTGAAAAACAGCCGTCAATGGCAACACATTCCTGTGATTTTGACCACGGTGTTAAACGCGCAAGAGGTATTAGAGAAAGGGATAGAAGCGGGCGCAGATGATTATTTACAA
This sequence comes from Thiomargarita sp., assembly GCA_020726335.1. Lineage (GTDB taxonomy): Bacteria > Pseudomonadota > Gammaproteobacteria > Beggiatoales > Beggiatoaceae > DYSU01. The sequence goes on from DYSU01000021.1 coordinate 4,763, forward strand.
AAACCTGTCAATAAATTGGAATTGCGCGCCCGCGTGCGTTCCATGTTGCGCATCAAACAGCAATATGACGCACTCAACAACATGTTGCATTTGCGCGAAGAGTTGTCCAACATGATTGTCAACAACATGGCCGCGCCGATTTTATCGGTGTTGTTGCACAGCAATTTATTAGCCAGTAAAATCAATGACAAAGAACAGCGCACCCACATTGAACATGTCAAGCTGGCGGCTGAACGCTTAGATGACTTGGTCAACGACATGTTGACCGCCGCTAAAATGGAAGCGTACCACCTTAAAATTTCTCCTGAAATCATTAACTTAAATCAACTTTGTCGCCAAGTAAAAAAAAATTTTCAAGTCTATGCCCAATTTAAAACCGTGCAAATCAATGTGTCTATGCCGGGCGAACCTTTGGAAATGCGCATAGACCGCAATTTGTTTTATCGGGTATTGGCCAATTTACTCACCCATTGTTTGAATGCTGCCCCCGCCCACAGTGAGGTGAATTTGTCTGTGACCGCGATTAAAATGGGGACACAACGTCATTGTCGGGTTCAAATCAGTGATCAAAGCCAAGGCATTGACAAAAATATTCATCCGTACATTTTTGATAAATATGCCGTGGTCAAATTGCAAAAACAAGGGATTCATCAAGTGGGTTTGGGTTTGTCGTTTTGCAAAATGGCGTTGGATGTGCAAGGCGGTAAAATCAGTATTAAAAACAATACACCACACGGCACGGTGTTTGTGGTGGAAATATAGTGTGCTTTTGCTTACATGGGTAGAACATGGCAATCAATCATAAGATAAAAATTCGTCCGCGCTCGGGTTCAGGACGCTATGGGGTCAATTTCTCCTTAGAAGCCCATATGACTGTGGTGGGGTTTTGTGTGTTTTTATTTATGTGGGCGATTCATGTTTGGGGCGTGATGGAGCCTTTTGAATTAAGCGTTTATGATATGTTGATGCGCAACCGTCCCAGCATAGAGCCTGACCCCACGATTCTCATCGTTGGCATCACCGAAGAAGACATTCAAGCGCGCAAACAATGGCCGTTTAGCGATGAAATCATGGCCAGAACCCTCAAAATTTTGAACGAGATGCGCCCTTCGGTGTTGGGTTTGGATGTACACCGTGATTTTCGCCGTCCACCCGGAGAAGATGCGTTTATCGCTGAACTGGCCAAACCCAATGTGGTTGCGATTCATAAAATCGGCGACCCTTATGTCAAAGCCATCCAAGGCCCAGAAAATATGCCCGATAACCGCTTGGGTTTCAATGATTTGGTGATGGACGGTGACAACGTGATTCGCCGCAGTTTATTGTTTGCCGACAACCAACAAGGCAAAACCGTGCCTTCATTTGCGTGGCAACTGGCGTTTCATCACTTCAAACAAAAAAACATCGTGCCTTATCCCGATAAAGAACAACGCGGGGTGATTCATTGGGGCAACGCCACTTTCAGCCAATTAAAACGCAATGATGGCGGTTATCAACTGCCTGAAGACAATGGTTTTCAAATTTTGCTCAACTACCGCCCAATTGAAAAAAACGACCGTGACAGCAGTGCAGCCAAGATCATTAACTTTAATAAAATAAGGCAGTTATATGATGAAAACCCTGAAAAACTGCGCCAAATGGTGACAGGCAAAATCGTCTTGATTGGCACCACAGCGGTCAGCCTCAAAGATGTGTTTTATACCCCCTATACCAGCAACCACAAAAAAACCGCTGAAGGCAAAGAAAGCCGTCATATGTCGGGCGTGGTGGTACATGCCAATATTCTCAGCCATTTGCTCAGTGCCATCAGCCATGGCAACAGCCCATCAACACCCCAAGCGACGGTGTTTGATTTTTGGCCTGAAGGTTATGAATGGACATTGTTGTTTGTTTGGGTATTGCTGGGTGCGGTTTTGGTTTGGTCAATGCAAAGCCTGATTAAATTTCTGTTGTTCGGTTTTTTGCTGATGAGCCTTGATGTTTTTGCCTCAATTCATTTATTCAATCAAGGTTTATGGATACCCATTGTCACACCGTTGGTGGGTTTCTTCTTCAGCATAGGCTGGGTGTTTGCCGCCAAAGTCAGCTACAACGCCAATTATGACGGTTTAACGGGCTTGCCCAACCGCCGTTTATTGGTCAAACGGGTGAGACAATTGCAACGGCGGTCATGGTTCAGTTTGCCCGACTTCAATACTGAACTTGACAAACCAAAAGAAGCCGACATAGACAAACTCAACGGTGCCATCTTGTTGTTGGATTTGGAAAGCTTCAAAGTCATCAACGCCGTGTTGGGGCGTGAAGTGGGCGACCAATTATTGATGCGTTTTACCAAACGCTTGATTTCAATTTTGGATGATATTCCACACGAATACAGTTTGGCACGTTTGGGCGGCACTGAATTTGGCATTTTATTGCGCAACCCGCCGCACAAACAAGCGTTGGTTGATTTGGCCAACGAAATTTTACACCAAATGCACGGCCCGTTTACCTTAAACGGTGAAGACGTGTTTGCCGTGGCCAACATCGGTATTTCTCTTATTTATCCCAATGAAAACCGTGACTTACTGCAAGATGCCCATGCGGCCATGAACCAAGCCAAAGCCTTGGGCAAACACAGCCCCGAAGTGTTTGAACATGCGATGACCGCCAGCGCAGTGGCTAATTTCCAATTAGAGCGCGATTTGCGCCAAGTGATTGCCAAAGGCTTGATGGGCAAAGATTCTGTGCCGTATTTACCTGATTTCCCTGTGTATTATCAACCCTTGATTGATTTAAAAACGGGCAAAATTGGCGGTTTTGAAGCTTTGTTGCGTTGGATTCATCCCAAACGCGGTTTGGTCTCGCCCTATGAATTCATTCCCGTGGCGGAAGAAACAGGGTTGATTGTTCCCATCGGCGAATGGGTGTTGCAACAAGCGTGTAAACAGATGTTGCTTTGGCAAGAAAAAAACCCGCATGATCATGATTTAATCATCAGCGTCAATTTATCAGGCAAACAATTTTTGCAAGAAAATTTACTGAATAAAATCGCCGAAATCATTGAAGACACCGGCTTTAATCCACACAATTTGAAATTGGAAATCACCGAAACCGTGGTAATGGACGATTTTGAAACCACTTTGCGCATTCTCAAAGCCTTGCGCAAAATGGATGTTCACCTCAGCATTGATGATTTTGGCACAGGCTATTCTTCGCTGTCGTATCTCACCCGGTTGCCTGCCAACACTTTGAAAGTGGATCAATCTTTTGTCCGCCGTTTGTTTGAACACCAAAAAGAAACCGCGATTGTTGAAGTGGTGGTCGATTTGGCACATAAATTATCCATGGATGTGTTGGCCGAAGGCATTGAAACCCAAGAACAATTGGCCAAATTGCGTGAGCTGGGTTGTGAATACGGCCAAGGCTATTTATTTGCCAAACCTTTGCCGATTCCCGAGGCAGAAGCGTTGTTGATGTCTAACCCCACATGGTAACTGTATGAAAATATTACATACATCTGATTGGCATTTGGGACAACGCTTTATCCAAGCTGACCGCCAAGCCGAACAACAAAAGTTTTTAGATGAATTGCGCCACATCATCATCCAGCACAGCGTGGATGTGTTGTTGATTGCGGGCGATGTGTTTGACACCAGTTCACCACCCAATCATGCATTGCGCCAATATTACTGTTTTTTGAGCCAGTTGCATCACAGCCCCTGCCCGCATGTGATCATCATCGGCGGCAACCACGATTCCCCTGCAACCTTGAACGCGCCCAAGTCTGTGTTGGCTCGTTTGAATGTCCATGTGGTCGGTTGCAGTCAATATGATAACCACGGCCAATGGCAAATAGATAAAGAAATCATTGAATTAAAAGGTGTTGACGGCCAGTTACAAGCCGTGGTGGCTGCTGTGCCGTTTTTGCGTGACCGCGATTTGAAATACAGCAAAAGCGGCGAAACCGAATCACAGCGACAAGCCGCGATTCGCCAAGGTATTCAAGAACACTATCAACAACTTGCCGAACGCTTAAGCGATTATCCCTCCGTGCCGTTGATCGCCATGGGGCATTTATTCATAGCGAGCAGTTTGGTGGAAAGCGAAAAAGACATCCATTTAGGCAACCTTGGCCAAGTCAGCGTGGCGTGTTTGCCACCGCTGTTTGATTATGTCGCGCTGGGGCATTTACACCGCAACCAAAAAGTGGACGGTCAAAACCACATTCGCTATTGTGGCGCGCCGTTGCCGTTGAGTTTTGGCGAAGCAAATCAAAAAAAATCCGTGTTGTTGCTTGAATTCATGGGTAAAAAGTTGCAATCCATCACACCGTTGCCATTGCAATGTTACCGCCCCTTGTTGCGCTTTGACGGCGATATTGACTGCGTACAACAGCAAATTGCCCAAACACCGCCCATCACCAGCGATTTGCCCGCGTGGGCTGAAGTGCTGTTGCACTGCGATACATTATCGTCTCAACTCAAGACCCAACTGGATAATTTGGCCAAAGAACGCAACATTGAGATTTTAAAAACCCAATTGCAACGTTCACAAAACCCGTCTGTGCGGCCAATGTCGGCCACGTTGGCCGAGCTGTCGCCCATGGCGGTGTTTGAACAACGCTGTCAACAAGCGGCCAAAACAGAAGCAGAAATGATTCAATTAAAACAAACGTTTATCGAATTACAAACTTTGGTTGATGAAGGTGCGTTCTCTGAAGAAAAAATCAGCTAACCACAACGGTACACCCTTATTGACAACCAAACGCCGTGCTGGGGCTTAAATTTTCCACTTCGATGTTGTCATTGCCATGGTGCAACAAACGGCCATCGGCGGCGATTGCACTGCTGAGGGTGACAGGTTGCAAACATCGGGGATAATCGCTCACACGCGGTTTTTGTTTGGCTTGCAATCGCCATGCGGTTTTGCCATCGTCCACCGCCAGCAATAAATCGCCATTGCTGTGCCATGTCGCTTTAACCGTTTGGGGGCTGTTGATGATTTGGCTGTCCAAGGTGACCAAGTTATCAGCGGACAGAAAATCCACATTAAAAACTGCGCATTCGGGGCTAAAAATATAAGCCAACGTGTGGCCATCGGGCGATGGAATCACGTCAGGCGCGGTATACGCATGGGGCGTTTGTGGCATGTTTTGACACAAACTGGCGGTGGGCGTGGGGGTTTCAATGATGGTGATTTCATTGCCGTTGAGGTCAACGCGCTCAAAGCGCGTCCAACCTGAACTGGTTTTTGATTGGACAATCAAATAGCCCGCGCTTTTCATGTAATACAGTTTTTGATAAACGCGCGCTTGCAAAGCGGTGATGGCGTTTTGTTGTTCGCCATCAAGCGTGCGCGTGATGATTTGTTGTTGGCCGTTGGCGGTTTTCACCAGCGCGATCTCACTGCCATCATCCGCCCAAACTGCCAATTCATTGAATTGATTGACAGGTTTAACCGTCTGTGCGGTGCAACTCCACAGCAGTGTGGGCATAATCAACCAAAGTTTTTTGAGAGACATTATTTTGCTCCTATTTTATCTTCTTTGCCTGTGATTAAATTGTGGATATTGCGGCGATGTCGCCAAAACAGCAACAAGGCGATCACGCCACTGACTCCAATATACACAGGCACAGGCTGAAACAGAAAAATCAACAGCGGCGCGGCCAAAGTGGCGGTCAACGCCGCCAAAGATGAATAACGAAACGCACGGGCCATCACCAGCCAAATCAACAACATAGACAATGCCGCAGGCCAAACCAAGGCCAGCAATGCACCAAACCCCGTGGCCACGCCTTTGCCGCCTTGAAATTGGAAAAATACAGGGTATAAATGGCCTAAAAACGCCAACAGTGCGCAAGCGGCCAACACCGCTTCGCTTTGCTGAAAGGCTTTGGCCAACAACACGGGAACGATGCCTTTTAACACGTCGCCAAACAAAGTCAACGCCGCCCATTTTTTGCCGCCATAACGCAAGACATTGGTTGCCCCCGGATTGCCTGAGCCTTGATGACGTGGGTCGGGTAACTGCGCGATTTTACAAACAATAATGGCCGAAGACCCAGAGCCAAGTACATAAGCCAGCCCCAATAAGCCAGCGGTCATTAATTGCATGGTGTGTCCTTAAAATAAGTTTTGTTCCAATGTTTTAACGGGGGTGGCTTGCGGCGGCGCGCCATTGCCTGCTTCAGTTGTGGTGCTGACACTGCTGTAATCATAACTTTCATAAAAAGGGCTGTAGCGCGTGGGTTCTTGGCCTTTTTCAAAGTGTTCATCTAAAACGGTGCGGCTGGAAGCGCTGGCCAACAAGCCTGTTTTTTTATCAATTCTCACCGTGACCACGTTGTCAGGCATGGCGATGTCTTCATCGGGTTTGTCGGCCAGTGCTTTTTCCATAAAATCCATCCACATCGGCAAAGCGGTGCGTCCGCCTGTTTCTTTATCGCCCAAAGAGCGCGGTTGGTCAAAGCCAACCCATGCAGTGGCCACTAAATATTGATTATAACCTGAAAACCACGCATCACGTTCTTCATTGGTGGTGCCTGTTTTGCCTGCCAAATCTGTTCGATTGAGTTTTCTGGCGCGGGTGGCTGTGCCTGATTGAATCACATCTTTGAGCATGGAAGTCATCAACCAAGCATTTTGCTGGGAAATCACCTGCGGTGCGCAACCTGCGGGTGCAGGCGGCAAATCCAAGGGTTCGGTCTGTGGCGTGCTTTCATCTTTTTGCCCATCATCAGCGGTTTCTGGCACGGTTTGAGGCGGACAAATTTTCAAAGGCTCCGCTTGGTAAATCACTTGGCCTTGGGCATCTTCAACCCGTTGGATAAAATAAGCAGGCAGGCGATAACCGCCGCTGGCAAAAACACTAAACCCTTCAACAACTTGCATGGGTGGTAAGCTGACGCTACCCAAAGACAAGGTTAAGTTTCTGGGCAAGGCTTCGCGCTTAAAACCAAAGCGGGTGACGTAATCTACCGTTTTTCTCACCCCCAGCCTGTCCATGATGCGCACCGACACCGTGTTGCGCGACAATTTTAAGGCTTCACGCAGGCGCATTGGCCCTGAAAATTTGCCGCTGTAATTGCTGGGTCGCCACACAGATGAACCACCGGGCAAGACCAAAGGCGCGTCGTTGATTAAAGTTGCGGGGGTGAAACCGTGAGCCAAGGCGGCAGAATAGACGAAGGGTTTGAAATTAGAACCCACTTGCCGTTCGGCTTGGGTGACGCGGTTGAATTTGCTGCGGCGAAAATCAAAACCGCCGATCAAGCTGATGATTTCGCCTGTTTTGGGGTTTAAGGCCACCAGCGCACCTTCAATTTGCGGGGCTTGGGCTAAACGCCAGAGAATTTTATAGCCTTTGTCAGCGGCTTCTGCTTCGGTTGCCTTGGTTTTTTGCCATTTTTTCTCCACCAAGATCACGTCGCCGATTTTGACAATTTGTTGGGCGCGAACAGGGTTTCTGCCCATGGCGGTGTCACTGATATACGGCCTTGCCCAGCGCATTTGTGGCCATAAAATGTCAATCATGCCTGTTTTGGGGTGATGGGCGGTGATTTTGTTGTCGCTGATGGCCAAAACCAGCGCGGGTTGTAAATGACCATAAGGCAGGTGTTCGGCCAAAATCTCATCCAACGCGGTCAATACAGTGCTGTCCAACGGGCTTAAATCTTTGGGCAAATCGGGCAGTTTGTCACTTTCATTGGCCACCGCCCCACGATAACCGTGGCGCGCATCATAATCAAGCAATGTTTGGCGCAACGCTGTTTGTGCGGTTTGTTGTAAATCGCTGTTGATGGTGGTATAGACTTTATAGCCTTGGCTGTACGCATTGTCACGGCCATAACGTTCGACCATAAATTGGCGCACCATTTCAGCAATATAATCGGCTTGTAATTCGGATTGAAAGAAATTGCGCTTTTCAGCTGTGGATACTTCTTTAACCGCTTGTTCGTAGGCGGGTTTTTCAATATAGTGGAGTTCTAACATGCGCTCTAAAATATAATTTCGCCGTTCTAAAGCCCGTTTGGGGTTGCTCAAGGGGTTGTTGCTGGAGGGGGCTTTGGGTAGGCCTGCCAACATGGCGCATTGCGCCAACGTCAGTTCATTCACCGTTTTGCCATAATACACTTGCGCAGCGGCTCCGATGCCATAGGCGCGATGGCCTAAGAAAATTTTGTTTAAATACAGCTCTAAAATTTCTTGTTTGTTCAAGTTTTGTTCAATCTGCAAGGCCAATAAAATTTCAATCGCTTTGCGTTTGAAACTGCGTTCAGGGGTTAAGTAAAAATTGCGTGCCACTTGCATGGTGATGGTGCTTGCGCCTTGGCTTTTACGCCCTGTTTTGACCAAATGCACCACAGCACGCACTAAACTTTTTACATCCACCCCAAAGTGCTGATAAAATCGGTCATCTTCTGCCGCTAAAACCGCCTTGATTAATAAATCTGGCATATCATCTGCATTAACGGGAATGCGCCGTTCTTGACCGTATTCGGCAATCAACAGCTTGTCTTTTGAATAAATGCGCATCGGTGTTTTTAATTGTGTGGTTTTAAGTCTTTCAATTGAGGGCAATTGCGGCATTAAATACCAAACCACATAACCCCAGCCCACAAGGACAATGCTTGCCAATGTTAAACTGGCGTACAACAACAACCGCAAGTTTTTGGTTAAAAGTTCATGAAATCCCATATTGGTGTCCGTGGTGTATAAAAGTGAAGTATTGTATCTTTTGTTAAAGAATATGGGTTAAGCATTAAAAAAGCATACCAGTTTAGCAAGTGGTTGTAATGCGCATGTCAGCTTTGTGCAGTATAACGAAATCTGAACTGTTTTGTCATGATGAAGAATTGGTGGCAAAAAAACCTATATTGTTTTATAGTTACGTTCGCATCTTAACATTTAACTGAATAAAAACGCGCTAACAAACTGTTTTTTAAGGAAAAATAATATGGGTATTTTGTTTTCAAAGCCCGTTTCACTGGTGGGATTAGACATCAGCTCCACAGCGGTTAAATTGCTAGAATTGAGTAAAATCCAAAAAAAAGACCAGACCCTCTATACTGTTGAAAACTATTTGATTGAAGATTTACCCCTTAATGCGGTCAATGACAAACACATTGAAGACCATGAATTGGTCAACCAAGTGGTGACCAAAGCAGTGTTGAAATCCAAATTCAAAACGATGTACGCCGCCATCGCTTTGCCTCGCTCTGAAGTGGTGACCCGTGTGATTCAAATTAAACGCGGCTTATCTGAAACAGAAACTGAAGTTGAAGTGCGATCTCAAGCCGAACAATATATTCCCTATGCAATGGATGATGTCAGTTTAGACTATGAAATCATGGGTGACAATGAACATGAACCTGAAGAAGTTGATGTACAATTTGCCGCCGCCAAAACTGAAAATGTCGATGTGCGCTTGGCAGCGGCCAATATTGATAAAAAATTCAAAGTCAAAGTGGTGGATATTGAAGAATTTGCCTTGGAAAATGCGTTTGTCTTGTTGGCGGAACAAAACCCTAAAATCAAAAACAGTGATGTGGTTGCGCTGCTGGACATTGGGGCAACCACCATCACCTATACAGTGCTACAACAGAAAAAAATCGTCTATACCCGCGAACAAGCGTTTGGTGGCAAACAACTGACCGAACAAATCCAATCACAATACGGCTTGGATTTTGACACCGCTGAGCGCGCCAAACGCCACAATGAATTGCCCGCAGGCTATAAAGTTGACGTATTAGAGCCGTTTATGCTCAACATTGCCCAAGAAGTGCAACGGGCTGAACAATATTATTATTCATCGGGTACACCGGGCACCATTGACCACACCATTTTAACAGGCGGTTGTGCCAAAATTGAAGGCTTGGCGCATGAAATTCAAGAACAAATTGGCGGCAATGTAATGGTAGCCCGTTTATTTGATCACATGGAAGTGGCGCGCCATATCAAACGCAGTGCGTTGATTCAAGATGCGCCCGTGTTAATGATCGCCTGTGGCTTGGCTTTGCGGAGCTTTGACCATGGCTAAGTTGAATTTATTGCCTTGGCGCGAAGAGCTGAAAAAAGAACGGGAAAACCGTTTTGCTGTGATTTTAATGTTCTGTTTGCTATGTACGGGGGCGGTTGTTTTTAGCGCGCATCTGTACATGGAAAATTGGATTGCCTTTCAAAACAGCCGCAATGATTATTTAAAAGCCGAAATTGAACGGGCGAAAAAAGCCAATGAAGAAATTAAAACTTTGGAAGCCGAGCGTGAACGCTTGTATGCCCGCATGAGAGTGATTCATACTTTGCAATCAAACCGTTCAGAAATCGTACATTTATTTGATGAAATCGCCTTGCGTTTGCCTGACGGCATTTATTTTACTTCACTGATACAAAAAGACCGCCAAATCAGCATTGAAGGCATGGCACAATCGAATGCGTTTATCACCCGTTTAATGCGTCAGTTTGCTGATTCCAAATGGCTGAGCAAACCCACTTTAGGCTTGATCACCGTGGTGCAAGAAGGCGAAAAAGGGCGAAAATACAGCAAATTTAAGATTACATTCAATCAATTGACCCCTGAAACAGACAAAAAGGCCGATGATGGACATTAATGTCAGTGATTTAGATGTCAACAACATCGGCAATTGGCCGATTCCCATCAAAGCGATCACCATTGCCCTGTTGTGTTTTTTAGTTTTGGGCGCGGGCTATTGGTATGACACCAAAATCCAATTGGAAACTTTGGAAACTGTACAACAAGAAGAACAAACCTTGTTTACCCAATATGAAAAAGAACAGAAAAAAGCCAATTCTTTGCCCGATTTGATTGAACAACTTAAACGGATTAAAAGCTCATTTGCAGTGTTGCTCAAAAGCTTGCCCAGCGAAAATGAAATTGACCAACTATTGCAGGACATTTCACAAACCGCTTTGGCCAGTGGCTTGGATATTGAAGTGTTTCAGCCTGCCGAAGAACAGCAAAGCACTGATGGCGTTTATCAAGAAAAGCCCATTTCATTAACTTTAACAGGCACTTACCATGATTTTGGTAAATTTGTCACAGAAGTGTCATTAATGGAACGCATTGTTACGCAACACAATGTTTCTATTACTGTTATCAACAAAGATGACGATAAATTAAAGATTCAAATCACGGCCAAAGTCTACCGTTATATTGAAGAAAAAGATTAATGGGTTGTTATGATGCGCTTATTTAAATTTTTAACCACAGTCAGTTGTGCCTTCATGCTCAATGCTTGTTTGCAAGATTGGAATAAAACTGATTTAGAACAAAAGGTTGAAGCGGTTAAAAAAATTAAAAACATCCAATTGGAACCCATTCCCAATTTCCAAGTCTTTGATTCTTTTTCCTATACCGCAAGTTCAAACCGCAGCCCATTTGATTCATTTATCACCACTGAAAAGCAAGATGCCCCTGAAGAAGTCAAAATTGATGAAAGCATCCCTTGTTTGCGTCCCAACCGCCATCGCAACAAACAAGGGTTGGAATATTTTCCGCTTGATGCCCTCAAAATGGTGGGTACGTTAGAAGAAAAAGGCGAAATTTGGGGGCTGATCATTGACCCCAATGGCTTGATTCATCGGGTGCAAGTCAACCATTACATGGGCGAAAATTATGGCAAAATCATTGCTATTGGTGCGCAAAAGATTGATCTTGAAGAAATGCACAACAACGGCACAGGTTGTTATATCACCCGTGAAGCCTCTATCGCTTCGGTGGGCAGTAAAAAAAATAGACAATAATAAAGGTGAAATCAATGACTAAACGCATTCACTGGGTCTTTCCATTCTTTCTCCTCACCATGGTTTGGCTGAAGGGTGTTGATGCCAAACCCAGTTTGGTGGACATGAGTTATTCCACTTTACCCGGCAATCAAGTCCAAGTGGTGTTGCATTTTTCTGAAGCGGCACCCAAGCCCCAAAGTTTTACCACCGATAACCCCGCCCGCATCGTATTGGATTTGGCCAACGTGCCGTTGCAAAGCAAAAAAAAATCCTTGTCCATCGGTTTAGGCGTGATTGACGGGGTCAATGCTGTCGAAGCGGACGGACGCACCCGCGTGGTCTTAGAGCTGGTGCAAAACAGCCCCTATGACATCAGCCAAAACGACCAACAATTGGTGATTTTGCTTGGCTCTAACAAAACCAGCCCCATCAAACCCCCCAATATGGATGGAGTGAGCAACATCATCAACACCCTCAGCAATGAAGTGGCGCAACAAGAACAAAGCGACTTTGCCCCGCCGGTGTTTGCCGTACCCACCATCAAAGGCATTGATTTTCGTCGGGGTGAAACAGGCGCAGGGCGGGTGATTGTTGAATTATCCAGTCCAGCAATTGATGTCGATATGAAACGCGAAGGCCAACAAGTGGTGGTTGATTTCAAACAAACCGATTTGCCTGATACCTTAGACCGCGAATTGGATGTGACCGATTTTGCCACGCCCGTCAAACGCATTGACACCCGCGCCCAAGGCAATGATATACAAATGAAAATCACCACCACCGGCCAATTTGAACATTTGGCCTACCAAGCAGGCAACATCTATACAATTGAAATCAAACAAATTGCGCCCAAAAAAGAAGAAAAAATCGACATCAAAGACAAAGTGTATACAGGCGAACGTTTGTCATTGAATTTTCAATCCATTGACATTCACGCCGTGTTGAATTTAATTGCTGATTTTAAAGGATTTAACATCGTCACCACCGATGAAGTCAAAGGCGAAGTGACCTTAAAACTGAAAAACGTGCCTTGGGATCAAGCTTTAGATATTATTTTAGATTCCAAGAAGTTAGGTATGCGCAAAATCGGTTCCGTGTTGTCCATTGATTTAAAACAAAACATTGAAACACGGGAAAAACAGGAATTGGAATCCAAAAATGCCATCAAACAATTAGAGCCATTGCACACTGAATTTTTTCAAGTCAATTATTCCAAAGCCGCAGATTTTGTCACCTTATTGCAAAAAAAATCCAGCGACACCAGCGAAGGCCATTCATTTTTATCCACACGCGGCAGCGTGTCTTTTGATGACAGAACCAACACTTTGCTGTTGCAAGACACCGCAGATCGCTTAACAGAGATTCGTAAACTATTGACAGAATTAGATAAACCCGTGCGCCAAGTGTTGATTGAAGCGCGGGTGGTCATCGCCAATGACAATTTTAGCAAAAGTTTGGGGGTTAAATTTGGCCAAAGCACCAATTACACCATTGGCGAAAAAGGGTGGGGCGCAGTCACAGGCGGTAAAAACGCGGGCGATGTCAATTATCCCGCGCCCGTCTCGTTTAACGAAGGCGGCCAAGAAAATTACATTGTCGATTTAGGCGCAACCGCCAAAACAGGCGCGCCCGCCGCTTTTGGCATGGCCATTGGTAAAATCGGCACTTATCTGTTGCAATTGGAATTATCGGCCATGCAGGAGGAAGGGCGCGGGGAAATTGTCTCCAGCCCCCGCATCATCACCGCCAACCAACAACAAGCCTCCATCAGCCAAGGGATTGAAATTGCAGTACAAGGCACACCCGGTGCCAATGCCGCCGCCACCCCTGTGTTTAAAGAAGCGTTGTTGAAATTGGATGTCATACCACAAATCACCCCCGATGACCGCGTGATCATGGACATGAACATCAGCAAAGACAGCGTGATCAACACCACGACAGGCGCGTTCAGCCGCCGCCAAGTGCAAACCAAAGTATTGGTGGACAACGGTGAAACCGTGGTGTTGGGCGGGGTATATGAACAAGTGACCGATTCTTCTGTCAGACGGGTGCCGTTCTTTGGTGATTTGCCTTTGGTCGGTGGTTTATTTCGCAACAAAAATAACAGCACAGACAAACAAGAACTGTTAATATTTGTCACCCCTAAAATTCTCAAAGAAGGCTCTTAAAGCCATCAAATTTCTTTTATTAACAAGGTAATACGCTATGCTTAGAAAATTACAGCAGTTTTTCATCCCGATTTTGCTCAGTTTCATCACCGCTTGCAGTGGCGGCGATGCATTAGACCCTGAAGCACTCAAAGCCAAACAAACGCCCACCAACGCGCAAGAAGTGACTCCCATCATTTCCAATACAGTCGCCGAATTAAAATTAACCGGTGCCAGCGTTGTGCCTGTGGGGCAAAACACCTATTTCACCTTAACCGCCTTAAACGCAGGTGGCGCGCTCGTTCCCAACGCAACCATAACCGCCAGCGTGAGCGGCAAAGCGATCATCAACAATGCGCCTGCCACTTCAGGTTCTGGCTCGGTTAATTTTTCCGTCAGCGACTCAATCGCTGAAACCGTGATGCTCAGCATTGTCAGTGGCGAGGTCAATTTATTGTTGCCCATTTCCTTTGGCGGCCAAGTGTCGGCGCAAGTCATCGGCGGCGGCCAACCCGCCAATGGCACGTCAAAAGTGCAATTGGTGGCGCGTGCCTTGGACCATGCGGGCTTGCCGTTGGTTGCCCTACCCGTTTCTTTATCCTTTTCCACAGGCAGTTTTGCCGTGGCCACCAACGCATCAGGGAAAACCGATGCCAACGGTATTTTCTCCACCGACATCACCGACACCGTGGCCGAAACGTTGAGTGTAACCCCCATCATCGGCGGGGTACATGCCCAAAGCTTCAGCTTAACGTTCTCTGCCGTCGCTTTAGCCAAACCCCACAGCGTGACCTTGAGTTTGGGCAACAACAACGCCCTTGCTGGTGGGCAAGCCGCCGTCAGTATCACCGTGGTGGCGCGGGCTGAAGATGGCACACCGATTAAAGATGTGCCTGTCAGTTTATCCGTCAGCTCAGGCAGTGCCGTGTTGGCCAATGCATCGGGTCAAACCTCATTAAGCGGCGCATTCACCACCAGCATGACCAACACCGTGGCAGAAAGCGTTATCGTCACCCCCACCGCAGGCGGTGTGGTCGGTGATTCCAAACAAGCGATTTTTGTGTTGCCTTCAGAGGGGGTTGATAAAGCCAACACCGTCACCACCGTGGAATTATTTTTAAGCCGCAGCCAAGGCCTTTATGCCAACGGTCAAGACAGCGCGACCATTACCTTGATTGCCCGCGGTGTCAACGGCGCGCCTGTGGCAGGCGTACCCGCATCATTGATATTGAGCGGCGGTTCAGCCAAATTGGCGATTGAAGCAGGCAACACCGACACCAGTGGCCGTTTTATCACCCAAATCACGGATTTACAAGTGGATACGTTCACCATCACGGGCGCGGTGGGCAATGCCCGCAGTACACCCAAACAAATCCAATTTGTCGCGGTTGCGGTTGATAGCAACGTTGATGTCATACCCACCAACGTCGATTTAGTCATTTCCAATGACGGCCAATTGGCCAATGGTCAAGCGGCGGTTAATTTAACCGTGGTGGTTAGGGACAACAAAAACACACCGATGTCGGGCGTGGATGTGGTCTTGTCCAGCAGTTCAGGCAGTGCGTTATTGGCCGCTGCCACAGGCAAAACAGGGGCAGGCGGCAGTTTTACCACCCAAATCACCAACACCGTGGCGGAAAAAGTCACCATCAATGCCAGTGCGCGTGGAATCAATGGCGCGCCCAAAACCGTGGAATTTATCGGTACCAAAGCGGTCAACGTCGCCTTGGTTTCTACCACCATCACCGACAACAACCGGTTAGCCAATGGCCAAGAAGCGACCACTTTAACCGTGATTGCCCGCGACAGCGAAAACCGTCCCGTTGAAGGGGCGCAAGTGATTTTAGTGTTTTCATCCGCTTATGCCATTCCCGCCCAAGCCACGGGCCAAACCAGCGCGGGCGGCAGTTTTGTCACCACCATCAGCGACACCATGGCAGAAACCTTTACCGTGGTGGCGCGCATTGGCGATAAAGCCAGCGCACCCCAATCCATCACATTTGAACCTTCGTCAACCACCACCCCCCCTGCGAAAATCACCACCACCGTGTCGCAAGATGGCCAAGCGGCAAACGGCGTGGCTGAAGTACAAGTGACCGTGATTGCCCGCGATGCCAACAACACCCCGTTGCAAAATGTGCCTGTCAGCTTGGCCACCAGCTCAGGTTCGGCCTTGCTCAACCCTGCCAGTGGCACCACGGGCGCGACAGGGGCATTTATCAGCAAAATCACCAACACCGTGGCTGAAACAGTGACCATAACCCCCACTGCGGGCGGTGTGACGGGCGCACCTGTGACCTTGTCGTTTGAAAACAGCCCAACAGGGGCAAAACCTGCGGCTGTGACCATCACCTCAGATGTTGACAGTGCCAACGCCAATGGCAGCAGTAAAATCACTTTAACCGTGGTGGCCAGAAATCAAGTGGGTTCGCCCATTGTCGGTGCAGCGGTTTCAATTGCATTGAGCAGTAAAACCGGCACGCCCGCAGCCTTGTTTGATGCTGTTCTCGGCGCAACAGGGTTGACCAATGCCGCAGGCACGTTCAGCACGTCGTTGACCAGCAATAAAGTGGAAGAATTGGTGGTAACGCCCACCGTGGCAGGGATTACAGGCACATCCAAAACCATTAAATTTGTTCAACCCGTCTTGGATGAAACCACGCCCGCCAGTTTGGAATTGTTGTCCAGCAGCCCACAATTGTTGTCTGAAGGCACCACCGATGGGATTAAAATCATCGCCTTGGTCAAAACAGGCGCAAACACGCCTTACAGCAAAGCGGATGTCAAATTTTCTGCCACCTCAGGCATGTTGCAAGTGACCAAAGGCACAACGGATGATGCAGGACAAGCCGAAGCCAAATTGACCACCATCGGTGATCCCATCAACCGCACCATCACGGTCACAGCAACGGTGGGTACTTTAACAAAAACATTGGATATCAATGTGGTAGGAACTACATTGGGCATCACAGGCACGACAGCAGTGGTACAAAACAGCACGGTTAAATTTGCGGTTGAATTGAAAGATTCTTCAGGCAAAGGCATTGTCAATCACCCATTGAAGTTGCTGGTTGACAACAACAACGTGTTAAAAGGCGATGCCACGCGCACCACCGATGGCAACGGGCGGGTGGAACTGGAAGTGGAAGCCAAAGGCAGTGGTGCCAGCACCTTGAAAGCGGAAGTGGTGAATGCCACGCACATCAATACCACCCATCGCTTCAATATTGCCGATGACACGTTCACCATTGACCCTGCCAACATCACTGCGGGTGTGCCGTTGGGGCAAGTGCAAACGTTTACGGTCACATGGCTCAAAAGCGGCGCGGCACAAGCCAATAAACAACTGAACATCTCGGCCACGCGGGGCGTGTTGGGTGCAACCATCATCGCCACCAATTTTGCAGGCCAAGCCTCGTTCAGCATCAGTTCCAACAACGCAGGCCCCAGCATTGTCACGGTCAGCGCAGTCGATGGGCCTTCCAACAGCGTCAGTTTTGACTTTATCGCCACCATCCCCAGCACCATGGAATTGCAAGCCAACCCCGGCACCATACCCACCAATACCCCCGGTTCGGACACAGAAAAAAGCGAAATCATCGCCATTGTCCGCGATACCAACGGTAATTTAGTGAAAAATCAGCGGGTTGAGTTTACCGTCAACGACATCACGGGCGGGCGCATCAGCCCTTCTTCGGCGTTGACTGACAGCTTTGGCCGCGCCACCACCTCTTATATTGCAGGCTCTTCATCCAGCGCGTCCAATGGCGTAACCGTCAGCGCGCAGGTGATTGGCACGGGCATTTCGGCTTTTGTCAAATTGACGGTGGCACAACGCGGGGTGTTCATTTCGCTGGGAACAGGCAATGACATTGGCGACCTCAACACCACCACTTACAGGTTGCCATACACCGTTTTGGTGACTGACATCAACGGCGGTCCTGTCTCTGATGCCAAAGTGACGTTGAGCATCGTGCCACGCGCTTATGGCAAAGGTTTGTATTGCTATGATTTGACCAGCAAAGCATGGACGGCTAAAAACAGGTTCAATGCGTATGTCAATGAAGACAGCAATCAAAACGGCATTTTGGATGCGGGCGAAGATGCCAACAGTGATGGGATTTTGCAACCGGGCAACAACGCCACGTTGAGTGCCAGCACTTTGACAACTTCGACCAATGGTTTTGCTGATTTTGATGTGTTGTATCCCAAAGTCTATGCCACATGGGTGGAAGTGGCGTTAATCGCCAAAACCACGGTGGTTGGCACGGAAGACAGCACCACGGCGGTTTTTACCTTGCCATTTGCCAGCAAAGACAAAGGCACGGAAGAAGTTTCACCCGTGTTTAGAGTCAGCCCCTTTGACACAGATGGCTATACCTGCTCATAAATGAGCTTTTGCCCAATACACGGCGGCGTATTGGGTAAAATATAAAATCAGTCTATGCTAATATATTAATCCTTCTGTCGAAAAAAGCCGCCAAGCCCAGTATACTACCCGCCGATTGCTAAACCCCTCATCTCACCCCCGTTTGACACACAATAAGGCAGAAAAATGAACCTAAAAAATCTAAAAGAAGCCCTGTTTTGGCGTTTTGTTCCTTTTCTCTCGTGGCTACCCGAATTAAAAAATGGCAAAACATTGCAAGCCGACGTTATCGCAGGCATCACCGTGGCCTTGGTGTTGGTTCCCCAATCCATGGCCTATGCCCAATTGGCAGGCTTGCCCGCCTATTATGGTTTGTATGCCGCTTTTCTGCCGCCGATGTTGGCCGCCATTTTCGGTTCGTCGCGCCAATTGGCCACCGGTCCTGTGGCCGTGGTGTCTTTGATGACGGCTGCCGCTTTAGAGCCTTTGGCCACGGCGGGCAGTTCATTTTTTATCGCCTATGCGGTGTTGTTGGCATTTATCGTCGGCTTGTTTCAACTGATTTTGGGTTTGTTGCGTTTGGGGGTGTTGGTCAACTTTTTATCCCATCCTGTGGTGGTGGGCTTTACCAATGCGGCGGCCATCATCATTGCCACTTCGCAATTGAACAAAGTGTTTGGGGTCAGCATTGAAAATGCTGAACACCATTATGAAACCGTGTGGAACATCTTTGTGGCGGCGGTTGACCATTTGCACTTTCCCACGCTGTTGATGGCCGTTTTGGCGTTTTCCATCATGATAATCACCAAAAAAATCAACCCCCGTTTGCCCAATGTACTGTTTGCCGTGTTGGTGACCACGGTGCTGGCGTGGGCCATCGGTTATCAGCAAACCGCTGACATCACCACCGCACACATTCAATCAGCCCAATTACAAAGCAAAATTCAGGAACAAGCGGCTTTGGCCGATATTATCCAACAACTCAGCGATGAATTGGTGACTGAAGAGCATGAATTGTCTGAATATGTCAGCACTTACGGCGTGCACAGTTTGCGCGCCCAACACAGCCGCCACACAGTGGAAGACCTGCATTTACAACGCGAACGGCAAACCAATAAAAAACAAATTCTGTTAAAACAACTGCAAAATATTGAATTTATTTCAGTTGCTGGCGCAGGTGGGCAAGTGATGTTTTACGCGCTGGAAGATGCGTTCCAACAAGAAGAAGGCGCGGCTGTCTGGCATATTCGCAAAATTGACGGTGACCAAATCAAAATGCACACAGGTGGCCAAGTGGTCGGTAACGTGCCGGCGGGCTTGCCTGCGTTTAAAATGCCCGCTTTTGATTGGCAAGTCATATTGCATTTATTCTCCACCGCGGTTGCCATTGGCTTGATTGGTTTCATGGAAGCGATTTCCATCGCCAAAGCGATGGCCGCCAAAACCCGCCAACGGTTGGATGCCAACCAAGAATTAATCGGCCAAGGCGTGGCTAACATTGTCGGTAGCATGTTCCAAAGCTACCCAACTTCCGGTTCGTTTTCTCGTTCGGCGATCAACATCAACGCGGGCGCAATCACGGGGTTTTCTGCGGTGGTCACCAGTTTGATTGTGGTCATCACGTTGTTATGGTTGACCCCATTGCTCTATTATTTGCCGCTGGCCACGTTGGCCGCTGTCATCATGATGGCGGTGATGGGTTTGATCAATGTGTCAGCGATGAAACACGCATGGCATGCGCAAAAACACGACGGCATCGTTTCCATCATCACGTTTCTCTTGACTTTGGCTTTCGCGCCCCATTTGGACAAAGGCATACTCATCGGCGTGGGTTTGTCGCTGGTGTTGTATTTATACCGTTCAATGAAACCGCGTGTGGTGTTTTTATCGCGCAACAGCAAAGGTTTTTTCCGCAAAATTGAAGAATGCGACATACCCACTTGTGAAGAAATCGGCGTATTGCGGTTTGAAGGCTCGTTGTATTTTGCCAACATCAGCTTTTTTGAAGACAAAGTGTTGGAAATGTTGGCCGATCGGCCTAAATTAAAATTCTTGTTGGTTGAGTGCGTCAGCATCAATCAAATCGATGCCAGCGGTGAAGACATGATGCGGGAAATTGTCCGCCGTCTCAAAGCAGGCGGCATTGAAGTCTTGTTCACGCGGGTTAAAACCCCGATTTTGCAGATGCTGGCGCATACGGGCTTTATCCAAGAACACGGCGAACACTATTTTTTCCGCCGTCCTGAACACGCGATTGCCTACATGATGGAACAAATGGGGCCTGAATACGCCAAACGCTGTTCACTCAATGCCGCATTGCGCACGGGGCAAGAAGCAGACGCATAACCGTTCAGCGATGCGCAACACCGCACTGCGTGCGCGTGGATTCTTGCGTTGTTGCGCATCATCGGCGCGTATCGCTTTGCCCATGGGGCGCAAAGTGCGGTTGAGCTGTTGCAACGGAATCGGCAAATCAAGTGGATAATCACCACCTTGGCTTTGCTGGCGAATAAAGCGTTTAACTTGGCGGTCTTCCAGCGAATGAAAACTGATGACCACCAACCGCCCACCCATTGCCAACGCCGCCACCGTTTGCGGCAACACGTTGGCCAATTGCTCCAATTCGCGGTTGATAAAAATGCGCATCGCTTGAAACGATTGGGTGGCGGGGTGTTTGCCTTTTGGCCAACGCGGATGGGCGGCGCGAATCACTTCGGCCAAATCCAGTGTGTGATTGAACGGTTGTTGCGCCCGACGGCTGACAATCGCTTTGGCAATCCGCCGTGAATGGCGTTCATCACCGTATTGAAACAACACGTTTGCCAACGCTTCTTCTTTGACCGTCGCCAACCATTGCGCCACGCTTTGCCCTTGGCTTGGGTTCATGCGCATGTCCAACGCGCCATCACGCAAAAAACTAAACCCGCGCTCGCCGTTGTCCAACTGCGGCGAAGACACGCCCAAATCAAACAAAATGCCGTTGACCTTGCCCAGCCATTGCTGTTGTTGCAACACCGCGTTCAAATGTTCAAACCCCGTGTGAACCATCTGAAAACGTGCATCCTGTGCCGCCAAGGCTTGTCCTGCTGCCACCGCTTCGGGGTCTTGGTCTAAAGCCAATAAGCGACCTTGCGGATTTAATCGGGCTAAAATCGCTTGGCTGTGGCCACCGCGGCCAAACGTGGCATCTACATATAAACCCGCAGGTTGTATATTTAAACCCTCAAGGCTTGCCTCTAATAAAACGGACTGGTGCATAATGAATTCAATCTAGTTAAGGTTTGAAATAAGGCGTTCAACCTGCTGTTTTTCCAATGATTTTTAACAAGGTCTTTTTAAAAGTCGCTAAAATAACAGGGCGGATTATAACTTGTTTTCAACCCCATGTTTGCATAGAATAGCCGATTTTGGGCTTGCGCTGTGCTGTTGGATTTTCTGTTTAAACCTTTTATCGAATTTGCTTTTATGCGCCGTGCCTTGGTCGCTTGTTTGGCGTTGTCGTTCAGTTACGGGGCTATCGGCGTGTTTTTGATGTTGCGGCGCATGAGTTTGGTCGGTGATGCCTTGTCGCACACCATTTTGCCGGGCGTGGCCATGGGTTTTATGCTGTTTGGCACGTTTTGGGGCATGAGCTTGGGCGGCTTTGTGGTGGGTTTGTTGGTTGCGCTGTTTTCCAGTTGGGTCACGCGCACCACAGGACAAAATGAAGATGCCAGTTTTGCCGCTTTCTATTTGATTTCATTGGCTTTTGGCGTGCTGTTGGTGTCGTATTACGGCACGGCAAATAATTTGATGGACATGCTGTTTGGCGCGGTGTTGGCCGTCGATGCCGACACTTTGCTGGTTTTGAGCGCGGTCAGCAGTTTGACTTTGATTATTTTGGCGGTTATTTATCGCCCGCTGGTGTTGGAGTGTTTTGACCCGCAGTTTTTGCGTACCATCGGCGGGCGCGGCGGTTTGATTCACAGCGTTTTTTTGCTGTTGGTGGTGATGAATTTGGTGGCAGGTTTTCAATCGCTGGGCACGTTGATGGCGGTGGGTTTGTTGATGTTGCCTGCCACGGCGGCGCGTTTTTGGGCCAGCAGTTTGACCCATTTGATGGGGGTGGCCAGTTTTTTGGCGTGCTTGTCAGGTTATATCGGTTTGTTGTTGTCTTATCATTTGGCCCTGCCGTCAGGACCCGCGATTGTATTGACCGCAGGCGGCTTGTATTTTTTTTCGTTCAGTTTTGGCAAACAGCACAGTTTGTATCAAATGTGGCGTTATCGCCGTCATTTAGAGGCTTGAGCTTTGACCAACGCGGCTTGAATTTCGCTGCGGCGGACGGGTTTGGTGATAAAATCGTTCATGCCCGCTTGTAGACATTTTTCTTGAAATTCATGCAAGGCGTGGGCGGTCATGGCGATGATATACGGCTGTTCCAACGGTTGTTGGCGAATTTGGCGCGTGGCTTCCAGCCCATCGATTTCAGGCATTTGAATGTCCATTAAAATCACTTGATAACCGCGATTTTTGACGGCTGTCAAGACTTCACGGCCATTGTTGGCCACATCGGCGCGATAACCCAGCCCTTGCAAAATCAATAACGCCACTTTTTGGTTGACGATGTTGTCTTCGGCCAATAAAATGCGCAAGGGTTTAACTTCAGGTTGTGGCAATGTTTTGTGGCTGGGCGGCGTTTTTTTTGCGGGTAAGCCCAAGGTTTCTGACAAGACTTGAAACAATTTGTTTATGTTGATGGGCTTGTGTAAGTAATTGTCAAACAACAAATTATTCTCTTCTTCCTGCCATGCCATCGAACCCAAATACACCAACAACACGATTTTCATGGATGACCATTGGGTTTGTTGTTTTATGCGTTGACACAAGAGTAAGCCGTTGATTTTAGGCATTTCCATGTCGATAAACACCAAATCATACGCCGTATTGCGCGCCAAAAAATCACTGGCAGTGCGAAAATAAGCCACTTGGAAAGGGCTGTTGGCAAATAATTGGCTGAACCAATCGCCAACATGCGGGTTATCATCCACCAAGGCAATGCGATAAGGTGTTGGGTGGCGGCCAAACGGCAAGGCTTGCTTAATCAAGCGTGCCGAAACGACGGGTGTTAAACGGACGGTAAAACTGAAATCAGACCCTTGGCCTGCTCGACTTTCAACTTCAAATTGGCCGTGCATCAGTTCACATAATTGTTTGCTGATGGTCAAGCCCAAACCTGTGCCACCATAACGGCGGGCGGTGGCGGTGTCTAATTGCTCAAAAGGATGAAACAAGCTGTGGATTTTTTCGGCAGAAATGCCTACGCCGCTGTCACGAATCAAAAAATGTAAGGTAAGTTGTTGTAAATCTTGTTGTTTCAATGAAACGTAAATCAACACATCGCCTTTTTCGGTGAATTTGACCGCATTGCTGAGTAAATTCAACAAAATTTGGCGCAAACGGGTCATGTCGCCAATCACCTCACGCGGCAAATCGTCGGTAAAAAAAACCAATAAATCCAAGCCTTTGTTTGCCGCTTTGGGCATCATCAATTCCAGCGCATCTTCAATACAAGCCAATAAATCAAAGCGTTGCTGTTCCAGCTCTAATTTGCCCGCTTCGATTTTAGAAAAATCTAAAATTTCAGTCAGCAAAGCCAATAAAGTTTCACTGCTGGTTTGGATGGTTGCCGCATAGTCTTGTTGGCGCAAATCTAAATCGGTTTCCAACAGCAGTTCAGTCATGCCCACCATTGCATTCAGCGGGGTGCGAATTTCATGGCTCATGTTGGATAAAAAATTGCTTTTGGCGTGGTTGGCACAATCAGCGGCGGTTTTGGCTTGGGATAATTCGGCCACAGTCTGATTAAGGCGTTGATTAAGCTGTGATAATTCCAGATTGCGCTGTTTGAGCTGTTCGCTTAAGTGCTGTGAAGATTGGGTTTGTTGTTCAGCCACGGTTTCAGCTTGCATTTTGGCGTGGTAAAGTTGGTGCTGGCTTTGTTTGATTTGCCGAAACCGCAAGCCAAAAAACAAGCCACTGCTGATAAACGCCACCAAAACCGTGGCCATCAGCCATAAATAGGCTTGTTTATAGGCGTGATGGGCCTGTTGCATGGCTTGATTGGAGGTTATTATTTGATAATGCTTAAGTTCTTCTAATCCATCCAAGTTTTTTTGCTTGGTTAAAATGTCGCGGTATTCGTTGAAGATGTGTTTTTGGATGAACCAGCGGGCTTCTTGTTCATTTCCGTTAAGCAGTAAATTGATGATATGACTGCGCCATTCGGCGTATTTCATGGTCGCCAGATTGAGGCGTTCCAGTTGCCGCTGTTCTTCTTCACTTAAGGGATATTGTTCAAACTTTTCGCGCCGACTCATGAATTCACCGCCTAAATCAGTGAAATTTTGGGAAAATTCGTCACGTTCAAAAGGGTCTTCGCTGATGATCATCGCATTGAGTGCCAATAACCGCCGCAAAAAAATGCTGTGCATCTCGATGATAAGAATCACTTTCGTGTTTTGCCGGGCAATGCGGTTAAGATGTTGTTTAACCTGTTGCATTTGTTGGTGACCAACAAAACCCATTCCCAACAACAGGCTAAACAAGGCCGTTAAAATGAAGATAATCTTCAGTTTACGGCGTATTGCTTGAGGGTGTAGCGGTTTTTGTTCATTGCGGTTTAAGAACATCAGCAAGCCGTGCGAGATTATGCGTTAAGACCATACACTCAAGGCTGTTGAATATAAAATAATCGTCCACGGTTATTTAAGGCCAACAACCCCTGTTCTGTCGCCTGTAGGCGGGTGCGTATCCCTTCTTTTTCAGTGGCGATGCGGGCAATTATTTTGCCATCTTTGCTGTCCAGCCAGTGAATATAACCTTGATAATCAGCAACCACTAAATAATCGCCTGTTTTTGTTGGCGCGCTCAAAGACCGTCCTGCCAAATCTTCTTGTTTCCACAAACTGTTGCCTGTCTCCTTGTCCAATGCCCAAAGATGACTTTTTTCATCGCTCAAATAAATGGCTTGGCTGTCCATCGCCAAGCCCGTGTAGGTGGCATGTTGGCGCGACCAGCGTATTTCACTGTTGTATAAATTCAACGCCATGGTCTGCCCTTGATAACTGGAAACGTATAAAATTTCTTTGTCCAACAACAGTTCGGCATCCAAATCCACCATCCGTTCTAAATCTGTGCGCCCGCGTGGTTCTTCGATTTGTCGTTCCCACAACACTTTGCCGTTGACCCCGTTTATCGCCACCAGCCAACCGCTGTCAAAACCGCTGATGACTGCGCCATCAACCAAAATCGGCGCGCTGTTGCCGCGCAAACTCAAAGCAGGCACATCGCGGTCATAAATCCACAGCCTTTCCCCTGTGCCGCTGTTAAAGCCTGCAACCCGTCCATCAACGGTGCGCACCGCGATTAATCCGTTGCTGATTTTAGGTTGGCTCAATATTTCGCTGGAGGCTTGCGCCTGCCATTTTTGTTCGCCATTGCTTTCATTCAAAGCCAACAGTTCGCCATCTTCAGTGCCGACTAAAATCAAACCTTCGCCAATGCCCGCGCTGCTGGTCAACGCCTTGTGGGTTTGCGTATGCCACAGCCGTTCACCGTTGCTCAGGCGATACGCGCCGACTTCGCCTTCAGGGGTGAGGAGAATGACTTTGTCATTGACAATCTGCGGCACCAGCTCCAAATAGCTGTCGGCTATTTTTGCGCCCGTGTCAATCTGCCAGGGTATACGGGGTTTAAATTTTTCGGTTATCGCGCTCAACGCTTTGGGCGGCTCACCCATTGGCTGGTCTTTGACACTGCCGCAAGCAGTTAATAACACTGATAATAACAGCCACCATGCTTTATTCATCGCTTGTTCCTCACCCGTATAATAAGTTCATTGCAACAGCCACACTATGGAAACAACGCCGATAAACAGGGTCATCACAATTGCGCCAATCATCAGCCATTTGTATTCATCATACACATCATTGAGTTGCACCGCTTGTTGCCGATTGTTGGCAAACTCAATCGCTTTATCGCGCTCCAAACGCAACAGTGCAATTTCTCGATCGGTCTCTCGTCGCATTTTTTGGATTTTTTCACGCAGTATGTGTTCTTCGGCTTCTTTTCGTTCAATAATTTGATGCAGTTGTTGTTGCAACAGTTCATTGTTGTGTTGTCTTTCGACAATTTCATCTTTTTCAACACAAATTTTAGCCAGGGTTTCTTGCAGGCGTTTTTTAGTCAGCATCAAATCATTGATACGTTCTCTGGCATCTTTTTGTTCCAACTCTAACTCATTGATTCTTGCCAGTAATTTCAGGGTTTGATGTTCTAACTGCTCATTCATTGATAAAATCCTGCAATATAGGCTTGCTGATTGGCAAAAAATCTTAACGAAAACGCCGTATTATTCCATCAGTTACCTTAAGTTTACGCCAAAGTTTGCAAGCGGTACAGTATATCCAAAGCTTGTTTTGGGTTGATGTCGTCCAGATTCAATTGTTTTAATGCTGTTTGAACGGCACATTCGGTTGGTTTAGATTCGGCCACAAGTTCAGTGGGCGGTGGTGCGCGATTTTCTAAAGCCTGCAAGCGCACTTTGGCATGGTGCAACAAAACCTGCGGCACACCTGCCAACGCCGCCACTTGCAAACCATAACTTTTGCTGGCCGCACCGTGTTTGACTTGGTGCAAAAACACCAATTGTTCGTTGTCTTCAATAGCATCCACATGTACATTGCGGATATTAGCATGTTGTGTGGCCAATTGGGTTAATTCAAAATAATGGGTGGCAAACAACGTCAACGCGCCAAGCTCTTTGGCCAAATAATCGGCACACGCCCATGCCAAGGCCATGCCATCAAACGTGCCTGTGCCACGCCCCACTTCATCCATCAACACCAAGCTGTTGGGCGTGGCATTGTGCAAAATATTAGCGGTTTCAGTCATTTCCACCATAAACGTCGATTGCCCGCCCGCCAAATCATCGCTGGCACCGATGCGGGTAAACACACGGTCAATCACCCCGATGGCCGCTTGCTGAGCAGGCACAAAACTGCCCATATGAGCCAAAATCACAATCAACGCAATTTGGCGCATATACACCGATTTTCCCCCCATATTAGGGCCGGTGATCAACAACAAACTGTGCTGGTCATCCAACAACACATCATTGGGCGTGAACGGGGTTTGCGCCAAAGTTTCCACCACCAAATGCCGCCCTTGCACAATCTCAATGCCACGCTGTTGATGCAACACAGGCGACGACAAATTCAACTGCGCCGCCCGTTCAGCAAAATTGCTCAACACATCCAAAACCGCCAGCGCATCCGCAGTTTGTTGTAAGTCTTTGACATGGCTCGACAATTGATTAAGCAAATCGTCATACAACTGTTTTTCGCGTTGCAAAGCGCGCTCTTTCGCGCTCAACACTTTGTCTTCAAAATCTTTCAATTCAGGCGTGATATACCGCTCAGCCATTTTCAACGTTTGGCGGCGAATGTAGTGTTCAGGCACGTCTGGGCTGTGAATTTTGCTGATTTCGATATAATAGCCGTGAACCCGATTATAGCCCACTTTCAAGTTGTGCAAGCCCGTGCGCTGGCGTTCGCGCTGTTCCAAATCGGTCAAAAATGCTTGCGCATGGTCGCTCAGTTGTTGCAATTCATCCAGCTCGGTGTCATAACCTGCGGCAATCACATGGCCATCCCGAATTTGCGGCGCAGGCGTTTCTAAAATCGCCCGTTGCAACAGCAAAAATAATTCAATGTAATCAGGGATTTTCGCCCGTGTCTGTGCCAACAATGGTGTGTCCAACGCGCTCAAATCTGTTTGCAATTCAGGCAAAGTTTCCAGCGCGGTGCGCATCACACACAAATCACGCGGCCTTGCGGTTTTGAGCGCAATGCGGCTGACAATGCGCTCAATGTCACCGATGCGCCGCAAATATTTTTGTAAATTCTTAACCCGTTCAATCTGTTGCGTTAATTGTTTGACCGCCGTATAACGTTGATTTAATTGTGTTTGATCACGCAACGGCTGATGCAACCAGCGATAAAACAAGCGTCCGCCCATGGGATTGGCACAATGGTTCATCACTTGCGCCAAGGTGTGTTGGCAGTTGCCGTGAAAGCTTTGGTCTAATTCCAGATTGCGCCGACTGATGGCATCCAAAATAATGTAATCTTCATAACGCTCAACTTTAATCGCTTGAATATGCGGCAACGCGGCGCGCTGGGTGTCTTTGGCATATTGCAACAAACAACCCGCCGCACCAATCGCCGCCGTCAAATGTTCACAGCCAAAGCCGTGCAAATTTTGCGTGGCAAATTGTTGACACAACAAGCGTTTGCCTGTTTTGTGGTCAAAATACCAATCGGGTTGTTTGCGCGGGTTATGGCCTAAATCCCAGCCCGCCGATTCAGGCAACAGCAATTCGGCAGGTTGCAAGCGGTGCAATTGGGTACGCAATTGTTGTTCGTCATTGACTTCGGTCAGATGAAAACGACCACTGCTTAAATCCAACCATGCGATGCCGATGGTTTTGTCTTGGCAAATGGCGACCAACAAGCGGTCAGCACGTTCGGGCAACAAGGCTTCATCGGTCAGCGTGCCGGGGGTGACAATGCGGGTGACAGCGCGTTCAACCAGCGTTTTGCTTTGGCTGACATCGCCGATTTGTTCACAAATCGCCACCGATTCGCCCAATTTCACCAGCTTGGCCAAATAGCCGTCCACCGCATGATAAGGCACGCCCGCCATCGGAATCGGCTCACCTTGGCTTTTGCCGCGTGCGGTTAAGGTGATGTCCAGCAATTTGGCCGCTTTTTTGGCATCGTCAAAAAACAGTTCATAAAAATCACCCATGCGATAAAACAGCAAAATATCAGGGTGTTGCGCCTTGATGAGCCGATATTGTTGCATCATCGGCGTATGAGCCGTTTCATCGCTCATGCCGTTAAGCGGCGAAATTCTTGATGACTGCGCAACAAACAATCTTCCACCGAAAACCCGTTGAAATAATTGCCGATTAATCCCAAAGGTTGCGAGGCCAACAGCGCATCCACTTGGCTGATTAACGCGCTGTGATTTAATTTTGGGCTGGGCAAATGATTGGTTTTTTCAACCCAGTGAGCCAAATTTTGTTCGCTCACCCCCAAAACTTGGGCGATTTTTTGCCGCTTTTGCGCCACACTCAAACCCAACGGTTTGAAATGGAAGGTAAAACCGCGCCATGCTTCATCGACGATATAATCGCGTGCCACCACTGAATAAAACACGTCATCGTGGGCGATGATGCCTGCCAGCGGTTTGAGTGAAATCGCTTCTTTGGCGATACAAACGCCCATGCTTTCTACGCTAACATAGCGAATTTGCTTCAGCAGGTTGGATAAGTCGGGCGCAAACTGTAGCAATTGGGCAGCGATTTGTACGGGCGTGGCCAACACCAAATGCCGACATTGCAAAGTCTGTTGTTCACCTTGGTGGTTAATTGAGAGGGCATAGCCTTGCGCCTGTGGCTGTATTGTTTGCACAGAGCTGTTGGTCAGCACCAACGCACCCGATTGTTGGGCAAGGGTGTCGGTGATGGTTTGTAACCCATTGGCAAGCGTGAAATTTTTAGCCACGCTTTTGTCGCGTGGTTTTTTCTTGAATAAAATATCGGCGGGTAATTCGTCCACGGATTGACAGGCCACTGCACTGAAAGCCGCACCAAACAATTGACGGTAATTTTTTTCACCCAGCACTTGGCTGTAATATTGACGCACAGTTTTGCCCGCTTTTTGGCTGTTGAATAGCCGTGGCATGGCGCGCAATAATGCAGGCCAAGACAGTTGAGACAGAACGCTTTTTAATTGATGGGCTGTCCAGATTGGATATAAACCGGTTTTTTTTGGCACAAGCTGTTGAGATAATTGATAATGTTGCAATAGTTTCAACAACTGTCCATAAGAATTAAAACAACTGTGGGTGCCTAATTCCAGCCAAAATTGGCCGCATGGCGCAAAATGATGGCTGTGAACACTGCCACCTGTTTGGGCGTTTTGCTCTAAAACCAAGGTGGTGAAATTTTGTTGTCGACAATAATGGGCAAAACTTAACCCGCTGATGCCTGCGCCGATGATGATAAAATCGTGGTGTTTGTCCATAATGATTGTGCTTTTGTTCATTGACCGCCTATTATATACTTTTAACCTTCAAACAAACACTGGAGCAAAATCATGTTGTCTTTGACCAAAAAACAAGCGGGGCTGACTTTATGGAGTTTGTCTTTTCTGTTGTTAATTTTAGCCTTCAGCGTGTTGAGCGTGTTGCGCATTATGCCTTTTTACACGGAATATGCGGCCATTGTTCGTTCGGTCAATCAAGTGAAAACGTCGGGCGCGTCAGATTCTATCACTGGTTTGAAAAACCAATTGCTGGAGAAATTTTATCACAACGATGTGCGGCAAATTGATGCCAGCAATATAGACCAATTTATCACGATTAAAGCCAACACCGCAGGCAAAGTATTGACCTTGAATTACACCCGCATGGCGGCTGTGCCGCTGTTGGAATTGGCGTTTGATAATTTGTATTATGCCGTGGTGTTTAATCAAACTTATATGTTGAATTAATTGTGACAAAACAATATATTAATCAATACACTTTGCTACAACAGCAATTGAATTACCACTTTAAACAAACGGATTTTTTAATCCAAGCTTTGACGCATCGCAGTGTTGGCGCGCAAAACAACGAACGTTTGGAATTTTTAGGCGATGCCTTGCTCAGTCATGTGGTGGCGGAAATTTTATATCAAAAATATCCCCACGCCAAAGAAGGCCAGCTCACCCGTTTGCGCGCCTGTTTGGTCAAAGGTGAAACGTTGGCCGACATCGCCCGCCAGTTGGATTTAGGCCAGTATGTTCAATTGGGTGCGGGGGAACTCAAAAGCGGTGGTTGGCGGCGGGATTCGATTTTAGCCGATGGGGTTGAAGCTTTGATTGGTGCGGTGTATTTGGATGCAGGCATGGAAGCCTGTCAACAATTGATTCAACACTTGTGGTGGCAACGCATTGACGAATTATCCCACGAAGATGCGTTCAAAGATGCCAAAACCCAATTACAAGAAAAACTGCAAGCCGAAGGCAAAAACTTGCCTGTCTATGACATCATCCTGACCACAGGCCAAGCGCATGAACAAGAATTTCATGTCCGATGTCAGATTGAAGGCATGGCCGAAACGATTGAAGCCAAAGACAACAGTCGACGCAAAGCAGAGCAGAAAGCAGCGGCTAAGATGTTAAAACTATTAACAATTTAACGAACTTTTATTTTTTGGAGCTGACCCATGAAAACCGCAGGACAATTATTGACCGCCAAAGGTCACGATGTATGGCAATTATTGATTTTATCTTGATATAATATTATGCTGATTTAATCATTTTGTTTTGAAGT
>DYSU01000022.1 GCA_020726335.1 Thiomargarita sp.
CCAATAAGCATAATTGGAAGAAAAGCGAAGATAAAAAGGTAAGAATTGAAGAGCATGGTTTTCCAATATCGTAAAATAAAAGTCTAAAATCACAATAACCATATATTTTAAAGTATTTCGTATTGTAATCAAATTAAATAAATCTGGCCATATAAACGGCTGAATATGCTACAATCAACACAGGTTGAGGGAGAGAGTAACGTTATGAAACAGTTGTTTATTTTTATGTTGTGGTGCTTCAGTGTGGCCGTGCAGGCGGCCACTGCGTTTCAAGTCAACGGCGATGGCACGGTGACGCAGTCTTTGTATGGATTGATGTGGCAACAGCAAGATGATGGGGTAGAGCGCAATTGGGCGAATGCACAAAGCCATTGTGAGGCGTTGTCTTTGGCGGGGCATGAGGATTGGCGGTTGCCTACGCCCAATGAGTTGGTTTCTATTGTGGATTATGCGCGTTCTGATCTCAACATTGATCAAACGGTATTTTTAAAAACCCAAAGTGCAGGCTACTGGTCGGGCATACCCCATGCGGTTCATTCTGATGACGCATGGATTGTGTACTTCTACGGTGGTGGCGTGGCCAGTACCCGCAAGGATTATACGGGTTATACGCGCTGTGTTCGCGCGGGGGTTCGTTCAGATTCTTCGACCACTTTGCTCATTTCTTTGCAAAACAACGGCGATGGCACGGTATCCGATAACCAAGGATTGATGTGGCAACAGGGTGACGCGGGTCAGGCCCGCAGTTTTGCCCAAGCCCAGAGCTATTGCGATAACTTGGGTTTGGCGGATAAAACAGATTGGGTTTTGCCCAATATCAGCCAATTGCACAGCTTGGTGGACTATTATTCACAGCAACCTGCCCTATCGCCGCTGTTTCCTGACACCCAATTTTTAGGCGATCTGTACAATTTAGGCGGTTATTGGTCAGCAACGCCCTCTGCGGTTGATTCTGAGCGTGCGTGGTTCGCGTCTTTCAGAGATGGCTATGTGGAACTTGGCCATAAGGGCAACACCAATTATGTGCGTTGTGTTCGCGCCCGTTCAGAACCCACGCCCCAACCACAACCTCAGCCACAGCCCCAGCCCAAACCCCAGCCAACAGACAGCATCGGTAAAGCCATCATCATCACCGCCAGCGGGGCTTATGAGGGCAATTCTTTGTTTCCCCGCAGTGAAGAGTTGACGCGCAAAATGTATCAAACCTTGTCGCAACGGGGGTTTAGCCATGCTGATATTGTTTGGTTGAATCCCAAAACGTGGCAAGATGTTGATGGCGATGGCAAAGATGATGCGGTGGTTGACAATGACCTGTTTGACCCTGCCAACGCATTGACACAAGCGTTTCAACAAGCCAGCCAGTTGGGTGCGGGACAACAATTTGTGTTTTTTGTCCACGGTCATGCCCAGCAAAACAAATTGAAAATCACCCGTGATTATTGGCTGGAAGCCCGTCAATTGCGCGATTTATTGGCGCAAGTGCCTGCCAGCATCACCCAATTATTGATTTTTGATACCTGTTTTTCAGGCTCTTTTTTGGATGAATTGGCGGCTAAAAATCGCATTATTTTAACCGCCTCCGATGCCAACAGCTCTGCGTGGAACAGTAAAAATGACAGTTTTTCCGAACCTTTAATCAAAGGGTTGCGCCGCAATCAAAATATCAGTCAAGCTTTTGAAAGTGCAGAAGATTATATTTTGGGCAATGCGCGAATTTTTGGTGAGCAAAAACCACAATTGGATGATGACGCGGATGGACAATTCACCAGCAAAGACGGCCTGTTGGCGCGCCAAGTTTATTTGGGCAAAGAAGGTGCGCGTGCCGCAGATATTGCGGAAATTTTGCAAGTGCATCCTGTCATCAACTTGGGCGCGGAACAAGCTGACGCGGTGTTATGGGTGAAAACCAGCCCCACAGGGGCAGAGATTAAAACTGTGCGGGCGTTGTTGATTTTCCCCGGGGTGCAGGCGCAGACGTATCAAGGTGAGCAAACTGATTTTGGGCGCATTGAATTGCCACTGGTTTATAACGCCGCGCAAGACCGTTTTGAAGGCGCGTACAATCAATTTGCCCAAGCGGGCTTGTGGCAAATCAGTTATGAAGCCCAAGGTTTGGACGGCAGTTGGTCGGATAAAATCATGGGTGAAGTGCAGGCAACAGGCGTGAATAAAGCCGTGAGTTTGCAACCACAAGTAAACCGCAGCCGTTATGCCACGGGCGATAAATTTCATTTTTCGCTGGTGGTTAATCCGTTGAAAGCGGGGCGTTATGATTTGTATGTGGCGGTGATTTTCCCCGCAGGCTATTTTGTCACCATCGCTTATCCTTTTAATTTAAGTTTTCCTGATGTCATTCAAGCCTATAAAACGGATTTGGCTTTGTCGAACAAGGAAACCTTTAATATCATGGAGTTTTCTTTGCCCGCAGGTTTAAAAACGGGGGCGTATCAAGTGTGTACCGTTATCACAGCCACGGGCGCGCCTGCCCAAAAAGTGGAAAATTGGTTGGATGTGCAGTGTCAAGGGTTTACTTTGACTGAAATATAGCTAAACTGGATAAACTTGTTTTCAATCTGATTGCACAAATGACTTGAGAGGCGTACTTTTATGGCAAAGATTCCTGTTTTTTTTATCAGCTTGTTGTTCTTCAATCAATCCCAAGCGGGTTGTGCTGTGCATGAAATCAGTCAAGGACAGTATTTGCTGAGTCATCCCAGCCAAATGGTGGCGACTGCGGATGGCAACCAAGTTTTTTTGTTGGATGAGTTGGCGGGCAATGTCAATCGAATCAATACCACAGAAAAGTTCATCACTGAGGCCATCACTGTGGGCGGCGAACCCACCGCTTTGGCTTTGGACGAAGCGCAACAGCGGTTGTATGTGGCGGATATGTTTAATGGCAATATTCAGGTGATTGATTACAGCGGCCAACCTGCAAAGCTTATAAACACTAAAAATATCAGTGAGTTAAAAGCCGGCGCATTGTTATGGGATGCGGCCAGAGGGCAATTGATTGTCAGCAACAGCAAAGACGCTTCTATTTTATTATTAACCCCTGATTTAATTGAAAAAAAACGCATTCAAGGCACCAAGCAAACCCTATTGGCTCACGACATGGTGTTGTTGAATTCGACTTTGTATGTCAGTTATGAAGGCAGTCATCAAGTGGGCGTTTACGATTTGAACCAAGGGCAGTTGCAAACCACGATTGGGGTCGATAAAAACCCAACGGATATGGTGTTGTCTGCTACAGGGTCGATGGTATATGTGTTAAACAGTGGCAACAGCAGTTTGTCGATCATTGACACCCAAAAACAAAGTAAAACAAAAACCATTGTCGGTTTGGATTATCCCGTGACCATGGCTTTGGTTGGGGAACGTTTATGGATTGCGGGCAATGGCAGGGCCAGTTTGCAACAATTTGATGTCAAAAATGAAGTGTTGTTGGCGCAAAAAACCTGTAATGAAGGGATTGAACGCCCCGCTGACATGGTGGTCTTGCCACAACGCAATAAAGTTTACCTCAGTCATCAAGACAGTGTCAGTGAAGTGGTGTGGGGCGATGGGTTCAGTTTTTCGTTAAAATGTGACGCAGATTCTGCCTTTAAACCCATCACCCAAGCCAACATAAAAGCCAATGAAAGTTGCCAACTACAAATTGACGGCGGCAGTGGTGTATTCAACATCACAACGCAATCGACCCACATCACCCTAAAACAGGGCAACCAACCGTATTTGTGGCAACTGACCGCAGGCAACGTGGGCGACTCGTTCAATTTAAATGTCACGGATAAAACCAGCAATGAAGTTTTGACTTTATTCACAACCATTGTGGCAGACATGGAACTCAAAGCCAATGGGAAAACCATCACAGACTTTATCAGTACAAGCATGGGGCAAACGCTTGTATTCAGTGTTGCTGGCGGGCAAGCCCCTTACACATGGGCGGTAAAGAGTGGATCAGGCGAATTAAGCACAACCACAGGCGCGCAAGTGGTTTATAAACCGACAAAAATCACTTTAACAGGACAAGCCGATGTTGTGAACGTGTCGGATGGGAATCAGTCAGTTAAAAGCATTAATATCAATGTGTTATCTGTTGATGGGGTCAGCATTTCCCCCAGCACTGCGGTGGTTGAACCCAACAAAGAAGTCAAATTTTATGCGCTGGGTGGGCAACAATACGAATGGCAAGTCACAGCAGGGCGCATAGACCGTTATGCGGGTGAACAAGTGCTGTTCACGGCCCCCAATGAAACAGGCGAAGTGGGTTTATTGGTTACCGACCCCAGCACAGGTAAAACAGCACAAGCCTTTATTTATGTGGTCACTGAAAACTTAACCATCAATCCTTTTCACAAAACCCTTGATTTACAAGGCACGGTGGTGTTTCAAGTTTTGGGTGGCCACCCGCCTTACACATGGACAGCCAGCGAAGGGGATTTCACGTCCTATCAAGCCCCAACCACAACCTATGTTGCACCCAAATTGATTCGTCAGGCAAAAATCACCGTCAAAGACAACGGCGGACGCAGCGCAAC
The DNA here is from genome assembly GCA_020726335.1 of Thiomargarita sp. Classification (GTDB taxonomy): domain Bacteria; phylum Pseudomonadota; class Gammaproteobacteria; order Beggiatoales; family Beggiatoaceae; genus DYSU01. Next base: position 4,542 of record DYSU01000022.1, read on the forward strand.
CGCTCAAGTGGAAGTGAACAGCCATTTATTGCTCAGCCCCGCAACAGCGGTGGTTTATGCAGGCGAAACGATCAAATTTACGTTGGCGCGGGCAGAGGCTGAAGCCCATTGGACAGTCAGCGGTGGCGGCGAATTTAAACAAACCAGCCCGCTTGGTGCGGAATTCATTGCGCCGATGAATGTAGGGCCAGTGGTGGTGGGCGCAACAGACGGTCGTGGTGATTACATACAGTCCATTGTGTTTGTCATCAGTAAAAATCTATATCTCAGTCACAATTATATTAATAATCAACCGCCTGCAGGACAAACCATCCGACTGGGGGTTGAAGGTGGCACGCCGCCTTATATCTGGTCAACCACCATGGGCGTTTTATCCGCCAGCGAAGGCAAAAGCGTGTTTTTTACCACACCGACCCGTTTAAGCCAACCACAAGAAGAGGTTGCCGTCACGGTTGAAGACGGTACAGGCCTGTTGGCCGCAGTGCATTTTGATGTGCAAAATCAACAAGATTGCCAAGACACCGCCCCTTGTGTGGCGCAAACGGATAAAAACATAAAAATCAATTTGCCCGCACTGACGGCTGAACAAGCACACTATGTTGCGATTGCCCTACCCCAAAACCCCCTGTTATGGGTGTTCACAGACTTGAACCAATTCATTGCTTTTGACCCCCAACAACTGCCCGCATGGCAGGGGACACAGCAGATGCTGGATTTTCCCCTCACTGAAAACTTACCCAAAGGCACTTATACCGTTTATCTGTTGCACATGCCCATTGGCATGAACCCCATGGCAAATTTAGACAAAGGACAACTCACCACCCGCTCTTTTACCCTAGAATAGTGTTATACGGTGGGCGGGCGGGCTTCTTCAACCACAGGGGTACAATAATCAAATTTTTTGGAATCATTGATCAGGGCGCGCATGTTCATATATGCCCGTTCTGAAACATCATGCCACGCGCTGACTTGTTGACGAAATTGTTCAATGGAATCATAAACTTTTTGGGTAAAAGGGTCTTTGGCCGCTTCGTTGCGAATCGCTTCATCGACATATTGGCGCATTTGTTTTAACACAGCAAACGGCAATGGCCGCAGGTCCACACGGTGTTCATTGACCAAAGTGTGCAAGGCTTGGCCATTTTTGGCGGTGAATTCGGCCAGCATGTCTTGATTGGCCACGCGGCTGGCATAAGTGACGATGTTTTGCAATTGTTTGGGCAAACTTTCATAGGCTTTTTTATTGATCATACATTCCATGGTGCTGCCCGGCTCATGCCATGCGGGATAATAATAGTATTTGGCAATTTTATAGAGGCCAAAAGCCAAGTCATTATACGGACCTACCCATTCCGTGGCATCAATCGCCCCCGATTGCAACGCAGAAAACAGTTCACCGCCCGCCAAGGTCACGACTGTGCCTTTGGCCGCCGTCAGCGCGTTTGCGCCAAAGCCGGGGATGCGCATTTTCAAGCCGCTTAAATCTTGGATGTCATTGATTTCTCTATTAAACCAACCGGCCATTTGCACTCCTGTATTGCCTGCGGCGGTGGGTATCAAACCATGGTGTTCATAGGCCTCTCGCCATAAATCCATGCCGCCGCCGTAATACAGCCAAGCGTTCATTTCTTGCGCAGTCAAGCCAAATGGAATGGTGGTAAAAAATTGATTCACCGCCCCTTTATTGCGCCAATAATAGGATGCGCTGTGACCCATTTCGACTTTGCCTTGTGAAACGGCATCAAACACTTCCATGGCCGGCACAATTTCGCCCGCACCATAGACTTTAATTTGCAATTGCCCATCAGATAAGTCATTGATTATTTTTGCTAAAAACTCTGCACCCGCGCCCAAGCCGGGGAAATTTTTTGGCCAACTGGTGACCATTTTCCATTTATAGGTTTTATGGGGTTGCACAACGGGGGCAACTACAGGTGCGGCCAAAGCCGCAGATGAGACAGCCAAGCCACCCAACCCAGTGGCTTTGATAAAATCACGACGTTTCATTAGATAACTCCTTCTCTTGGGCTTTCAACACCGAATTCATCATAATAAAAATAAAACTACAGCGCGACATCGGTTTGCAACCAATGATCCAACTGCTGTTGCGCTTGTTCAATCCCTGTGCGTTTCAACGCCGAAAACAACTGCAAACTGAACAACTGCTCAGCTGCCTCGCCCCATTGTTTGAGCAATGCGGCGCGGGTGGCTTGCAACACGCCCAAGCCTTGGCCTTTGCTCATTTTATCCGCTTTGGTCAATAAAACATGCGCGGGCATGTCCGCTTGCACACACCAAGTCAACATCTGCAAATCATGGTCAGTCAATGGCCTGCGAATGTCCACCAACAACATCAAGCCTTCTAAACTGTGCCGATTTTGCAAATAAAGCTCCAGCGTATGTTGCCAATGTTGTTGAATTTTTAAAGGCACTTTGGCATAGCCATAGCCGGGTAAATCCACTAAACGGCGGTGTTCATCCAAAGTAAAAAAAATGATTTGTTGGGTGCGTCCCGGGGTTTTGCTGGTGCGTGCCAAACTTTTTTGCGCGGTGATGGCATTGATTGCGCTGGATTTTCCCGCATTGGAACGGCCTGCAAACGCCACTTCCAACCCCACATCTTCGGGGGCTTGGGATAATTTATGCGCACTGATGGCATAACACGCTCGATGGTAAATCGACATTTATAAAGCCCTGCGTCGGTCATGGGTAAAGCCTGCCAACGGGACAGTTAAATCGCGGCTTAAGGCCATGACTTTAAACAATTCGCCCATTTCTTCAGGCAACAATAATTTTTTAATTTCAGTGTTCAACTGGATACGTTGCGACAAAGGGGCGGTTTGGGCTTGAGCAAAATAATGTTCTAGCCCGTTGGCCAATAAAAATTGCGCCTGTGAAGTAAAACCTGCCACCATCAAGCCCGCTTGGTCAGCCGCCTCTGCCACCGCCGTGAAATCAACATGGGCGGTGATGTCTTGCAAACCAATATGAATCAATGGATTGGCGTGGGTGCGGTGTTGATAAAAACACATCAACGTGCCTTGATCGCGCTGTAGATGGTAATATTCTGCACGGGGAAAACCGTAATCAATCAGCAAAACCAAACCTGCGGTCAACATGTCGGCCACCGTTTGCACCCACGCATTGAGTTGTGGATTAAATTCAGACCCATAGCCGACAGGCAAATCGCTGATAAAATCAGGCAAACCCCCGTCGCTGGCATACCAATTGGCGTGCAACGCATCGCCGTGATTTTCCACCATCAGCAGAGACGCGCCGTTGGCTTCAACGCGAAAACACTGAACAGGCATGGCATCCAGCACTTCATTGGCCAACACCAGACCACGGATTGATCGCGGCAACTGGGTCAACCACACCAAGCGATCAAACCAAGGCTGGGTTTGCAAGGTCTGTTGCTGGCGATGACGCAATTCGGCACTGGGTTCTAAAATAAAATAGTGTTCGGGCAAACAAGCCAAACGCGCCAATTCGCCCAACACGCTGGTCACCAATGCGCCCGATCCTGCGCCAAATTCCAAAATATCGCCACCGCCTAATGCCTGCAACACTGCGTGGCATTGCTGTGCCACGCAACAGCCAAACACGGGCGACAATTCGGGTGCGGTGATAAAATCGCCCTCTTTGCCGAATTTTTGCAAGCCGTTCATATAATAACCGCGTTGCGGCTTATACAGCGCGTATTGCATAAACTGTTGAAAAGTAATGCGTTGTTGTGGTTGTTGGGCAATTAAAGCTTGAATTTCTGCTTGCAAAGCGCGGCTGTGTGGTATCGCCGCCGCAGGGGGTGCGGGCAAATGTGCGATCACATCCGCAGAAGAAAACACAGCCATGCCAACGTGCCGTCCAAAAGTCGCTACTTTACCACATATGGCAGTTGCCAACAATCGTTGGCATAGTCTTGAATGGTGCGGTCAGACGAAAACCAACCCATGTTGGCCACGTTGATGATCGCTTTTTCTGTCCACTGGGCGGGGTTGGCAAACGTGTGGCTCACCGTTTGTTGGCATTGAATATAATCGGCAAAATCGGCCAGCAAAAAATATTCATCGCCTTGATCAAGCAAAGCCTTAAATAACGGCTGAAATAACGCAGGTTCTTGTTGGCAAAAATGATTGGAATTGAGTAAATCCAACACTTGGCGCAAATCAGGGTTTTGCAGATAATAATCCCATGGCTGATAATGACCGCGCAAAGTCTCTAACTGATTGTTTGTATTGCCAAAAATAAAAATATTGTCCTTGCCCACTTGGTCGCGGATTTCAATGTTTGCCCCATCCAGCGTGCCGATGGTCAGCGCACCATTTAAGGCCAGTTTCATGTTGCCCGTGCCGGAGGCTTCCATGCCGGCGGTGGAAATCTGCTCTGATAAATCGGCGGCGGGAATGATTTTGCAGGCAAGCGACACCCCATAATTGGGGATGAACAGCACTTTGAGTTTATCGCCAATCAGCGGATCATGGTTGACGATATCGGCTACATTGTTGATTAATTTAATAATAAGCTTGGCACGATGATAAGCAGGCGCGGCTTTACCCGCAAAAATCACGGTGCGCGCCACGCTGTTTTCATGCGGATGTTGGCGAATTTTGTTATAACAATGAATCACATGCAACACATTGAGCCATTGGCGTTTGTATTCGTGAATGCGTTTGACTTGCACGTCAAACAAACTGTGGGGGTTTAAATTAATGCTTAACTGCAATTGGTGTTTGATATAGGCCAGCAACCGTTGTTTGTTGTGTTGTTTAACTTGTTGAAATTTTTTAATAAATTCAGAGTCTTTGGCCAATGGCTCGATTTGTTTCAGTTGGCTTAAGTCAGTCAGCCATCCATCGCCAATGGTTTGCTTGAGCAATTGAGCCAAGGCAGGGTTGGCTTCATTCAGCCAGCGGCGCGGACTGATGCCATTGGTTTTATGGGTGATTTTGTCGGGATAAAATTGGTGCAAATCGGCAAACGCTTGCGACTTCATCAAGTCGGTGTGCAATTTGGCCACACCGTTGACTTTGCGGCTGCCCACCACCGATAAATGCGCCATGCGCACATGTTTATACGGCGTTTCACCGATGAGTGACAAGCGTATTTGTTTATCTAAATCATGTGGATAGCGATTTTCAACTTGCAACAACAAGCGTCGGTTGATTTCATAAATCAATTGCAAATGGCGCGGCAACAGCCGTTCAAACAAGGTTATCGGCCATGTTTCCAAGGCTTCGGGCAACAAGGTGTGGTTGGTATAAGAAAAAATATGGCGGGTGATGTCCCACGCGCTGTCCCAGCTTTGGTTAAAATGATCAAGCAACAGGCGCATCATTTCAGGAATCGCCAAGGCAGGATGGGTGTCGTTGAGGTGAATCGCCACTTTGTCCACCAAATGACAGATGTCGCTGTAATAATCTTGGTGGCGGCGCAAAATGTCTTGAATGCTGGCGGATACAAAAAAATATTCTTGGCGAAAGCGCAATTCGCGGCCTTTTTCGGTGCTGTCGTCGGGATACAATACTTTGGATAAGTTTTCACTGCGGTTTTTATCCGCCACCGCTTGCCAATATTCACCGTGATTGAAATGGCTTAATTCTAAGCCACGCGAGGATTTGGCCGCCCACAGTCGCAAAGTATTGACCACGTTATTTTGATAGCCGACCACAGGCATGTCATAGGCCATGGCCATCACATGCTGTTCACTTTGCCAATGGTAATGGCTGTGACCTTGGGCATTTTGATGAACGAGAACCGTGCCGCCAAATTTGATTTTGTATAAAAACTCAGCACGCGGCAATTCCCATGGATTGTTATAGCGCAACCAGTTGTCGGGTTGTTCCACTTGCCAACCTTGGTGTAAGCGTTGATAAAACATACCAAATTCATAATGAATCCCATAGCCATAACCTGCGATATCCAACGTCGCCATGGAATCCAAAAAACAAGCCGCCAACCGCCCCAAACCACCGTTGCCCAAAGCGGGGTCATTTTCCATGCGTTCAATGATTTTTTCCGCATTTAAACCCAAGTCAGTCAACACCTCGACGCACACATCATACGCATTTAAATTCAATAAGTTATTGCTGAGCAACCGCCCAGTTAAAAATTCCAGCGACAAATAATAAACCCGTTTGCGTTGCTGTTGGCTGTTGCGTTTAATGGTTTCTACCCAACGTTCAGCAATGCGGTCACGAATGGCATGGGACAATATTTCATACCAATCACGATGGGTCACTTGTTCCAACGATTTAACCAGCGTATGCCCCAAATGTGCGGCCATACTTTGTTTGATGGCCTCTTTATCCAGCTTTGAACAAGGGTACTTCAATTCACCATTGCCGCTGGTTTCAGCAATCAAAGGTTCGTTGGTAACACACTGATAATTCAGTTTAATTTTGCCATTTTGTTTTAACATGTCGGTCTCTTTAGCCATTCACTGTGCCATCTGAAAAAAAGTTTCACCTTGTTTGATCATACCCAAATCACGCCGTGCATAGGCTTCGAGCCATTCATCACCTGTTTTTAAATTTTCCACTTCAGCGGACAAGACCTCATTGCGATTTTCCAGTGTGGCATTGTGTTCGCTTTGTTCAATCAAATGCTGTTGCAATTGATTAAACGCCCGCAAACCGTTGTCACCATACCACAACTGATATTGCAAAAAAATCAACCACAACAAACCGATGATATTGATCCATTTCAATAACATGGCCACCTCTTAAAAAAGTTAATATTTTCAATGTGTTATTATTATCTTGGCCGTTTGTCTGAAATAAGCCGCCGTTGGTCGGTTAATGAATGACAAACTTTGATCGATTGGCTACATTTTAATCGAAAATAAACTTTTTTATGGATTATTCAATGAACAAACAATGCGGGTTTACTTTTATTGAATTGCTGGTGACGTTGGCGGTGGCCGCGATTTTAGCCACCATCGGCATTCCTAACATTATGGAATTATTGCAAAATAACCGCATCACCAACACAACCAATGATTTTTTATCTGCGGTCAATTATGCACGCGGTGAAGCGATTACTGTGCGCGATAACATCAATATCACGCCGATTGATGACAGTGACAGCCAGAATGAATGGGCCAAAGGCTGGATTGTGTGGCGCGACCAAGCCGCCAACACCGCCGCCGCCACCAATGGCAATAATCAATATGACAACGCCGCCGATCCCAATGATGATGAGACTTTACGGGTGTTTTCAGGCGATGGCATTGTGGTTTTTAATGGCCCCGATACATTGGATGCCCAACGCACCACAGCCGTCACCGACACCAACACCTTGAGCTTTAATGCCGATGGCATGTTGAACAGCACGGCAGCGACAGCGGTTTTTTCAGTGTGCGATGAGCGCGACAATGAAGCGATCACAGAAATCACCTTGCATCGCACAGGCAGAGCGGTGGCGCGTAAAATTTATTTTGGTCAAGCGAGGTATAGAGCATGTCCTTAAGCAAGCGTCGTCAATCATCAGGTTTCAGTTTACTGGAAATGATGATCACCTTGGTGGTGTTGTCGGTCGGATTGCTCGGCATTGCCGCACTGCAAACCCGTGGCCAACAATTTACCCACGCCGCCTATATCCGAACCCAAGCGGCTATTTTAGGTTATGACATCATGGAACGGATACGCATCAATGCCAACTTTGCAGTCAATGATTTGCCGCCGGCAGGCACAACCCCCAGCGATGGCGATGGTTATGTCGCCAGCCGAAAAGCAGGCACTGCCCCCAATCCCGATTGCGATACGGCCAGTTGTACCCCCGCGCAATTGTGTGATTATGATTTATGGCAATGGTATACCCAAGTAGAAGAAAAATTGCCCATGCCGATTGAAGAAAGCGGCGGGCAAGTGCGCTTAAGTTCCATCACCGCTGAAGACAGGGCGAGCACAAGTTGTCCACGGGCGCATTACACCCTTCATTTGCGTTGGTATCAAAAAGACAATGAAACACTCGATGCCAGCAATAACGTGGTGGAACGAGATAAAACCATTGATATGGAGTTGTGTTTATGAACCGCATAGCCAAAAACCGAGGGTTTTCTTTGGTTGAATTGATGGTTGCCATGGTCATCAGCTTGTTTTTATTGGCTGGGGTGTTGAGCATCATGATCAACAGCAAAAAAACCTATAATACTCAATCAGATGTGAACCGTTTACAAGAAAATGCGCGCTATGCGCTGGAATTTATGGCGCGTGACATTCGCATGAACGGCTATTTCGGTTGTAGCGGCAACATACCTGAGCCACCGGCTGATTACACGCTACAGGCCACGAACGGTGCCAATGGCGCATCGGACAGCCTTCGCATTTCGTCGGTGGATACCGTCGCTGACCATTGGATTGTGCGCCAAACCGTTGCGAATGCAACCCCGTTGACCAATGGCCGCACCACATTCACCAACATCAATTTGGCAGGCCATCTGGCCACGGGCGACAGCGTGATTGTGTCCGATTGTTTGGGTTTGGAAGTGCATACCCGTGTCACAGTCAACGGCACAACCCTGACCTTAAACGAAGGCTTAAGCCGCGATTTTGACAATGGCACCCAAACCGCCGCCGCTGAAATGCGCCGTTTGGTGAGCTATACCTATCGGATTTCTGGGCTGGATGAAGCGGGTAATGAAGATGGATCAGCCAATCCTTTTGTTCGTGCCTTGTTTAGAGGCAACGAAGTGGTGGTTGAAGGGGTGGAAAACATGCAGTTGCGCTATGGGATTGATACCGACACCCCTGAAGATTTGATCCCCAATCGCTATGTGACAGCTAATAATATCAATAACTTACCTGTGAACAGCCTCAGAATAACCTTGTTGATGACCACCATCGAACAACGTCCTGATGTGGATTTAAACACGGACACTTTTGTGTTAGACCCCGACGACCACGGCACGACCGCGTTTGACCCCGTAGACGACCACCGTCGCCGCCGTGTTTTTAGTATGACCGTTCAACCCCGTAATGGCTGAGGATAATGATGAAACAACAAACACAAACAGGCTCGGTTTTGGTGGTGGCGTTGATTTTTTTAATCGTGTTGACCTTGTTGGGTCTCAATGCCATCAATTCCACCGTGGTAGAAAGCAAACTGGCCACCAACAACCAAGCGCGGATTGAGGCTTTTCAAATGGCGGAAGCGGGTTTATTGAGCTATTCCAATTTGGTCAATAACCAAGAAATCTATCAACAATTAAAAGCCAACGGCACCATTGATGAAAACAGCACCTTAATGAATGGCGACACCATCATCATGCCAGTGACCATCAATGGCCAAGCGTTGACCGACGACAGCAGTTCAGAAATTATTTATAAAGGCGATTTTACGCCCGCCCGTTCTTCTGACCTCAGCCAAGTGTTCAGCTCTAATTTATTCAATATCACCTATTTTGAAGTGTTATCGACAGGGCGCAATCAACCTGATGGCGTTGTGCGCACGGTAAGGATTCGCAATGCGGTGTTGCAAACCACGTTGCGACAATAAAAGGAAAATACCATGATTATTTATTCATACAGGCGTTGTATTATGAAACCGTTGATTATGTTGATGTTATCTTGTTTTTTAACGTTGATAACAGGCTGGGCAATACCCAGTGTTGCCGATGATGTGGAACTGTATTACCACTTGGGTGAAGCCGACAGTGACACCAAACCCAATATTTTGTTCATTCTCGACCGCTCAGGCAGTATGGGTGAGCTTGATGGCACGGGTGAAACCCGTTTTGTGCGGCTCAAAACCGCATTGAAAGGTTTATTGTCATCACCCGAGCTGACCGATGTCAATGTCGGTTTGATGAGTTTTACGGGGGTAAATAATGCTGCGCCTACACCTGATTTACCCAATGCAGGGGTTCATTATCCTGTCTCCTATATTGATGATTTTGTTGACAGAACCATCAAAGCCACCACCGTGGCCAAACCTGCCCAAGCCAGCGATGATGCCGAAGAAGGCACCACCGGCCATCAAATGACCTTGCATGACGATACTGTGGATTTAACCACGGTGGCCAACGCAGGGCAATTGTTTGAATTGGTGACCCGCCAAATTGCCGCAGGTGAATATGATGTGGAAGAAAAGCTCGATAACGGCAGTTTGGTCCATAATGATGATTTGGAATTTTACAAAGACGGTTCGGTATCCCAACGCATTGGTTTGCGCTTTACCGATATACCGATTGCCAAAGATGCCACCATTTTGGATGCACGCTTGATTTTTATGGCGGATAGGACCGACAATGGGATAAATCTTAACTTGACGATTGTAGGCGAAAAATCAGCCACGGCCAATGCTTTTGGCACCGCCTCTTATACCTTAAGAGACCGCCCAAAAACCACCGCCAGCGTGGATTGGAGCACTTATGTGGCAACAGATTCAGCCAATTATTTAACAGCTTGGACTGAAAACAAGACCTACCGTTCACCCAATTTAACCAGCGTCGTGCAAGAAATTGTCAACCAAACAGATTGGGCAACCAACAATGCCATGGCTTTTTATGTCACAGGCACAAGCACAGGCAGCCCACTCAGAAGAGCCAAAACATATGAAGATAAGCCTGCTAAATCCGCTATTTTAGAAATTAAAGTGGCCTCGGCCAATCAAGATGCCAATCAATGGGTTGGGGTTCGGTTTGTCAATGTCGAAGTGCCACAAGGGGCGATCATTACCCACGCACGGCTGGACTTTGTCAGCAATGCCAACACCACAGGCAACACCAGCTTAACCATTAAAGCGGAAAAAGTGGCCGATTCATCCACTTTTGGTGTCGCTGATGGCAACATTTCTGATCGGTTAAGCCAAGCAACCACAGCGTCGGCAACGTGGGGCATCACCAGCGCGTGGCAACAAAATGACATTTATTCATCGCCCGCCGACAGCGGTTTGGTGGCGGTTGTCCAAGAAGTGGTCAATCAAGGTGCTTGGTGTGGCGGCAACGCCATGTCATTCATCCTTTCGGCGGCAGATGGTTCATTGCCCCGCAATGCGGTGTCTTTTGACCAAAATCCTGATTCAGCACCGCAACTGCACATTGAATTTGACCCTACTACCGTGGCGGCAGATGCGTGTTCACATGAAACCTATATGCAACAAATCAACAGCAGCGCGAATGATGTGGAAGAAAATGCAGGCACCATGTCAACCACCAGCACTGATTTGGAATTCATGGTTGATGGCAGCAATAGACAACGCATCGGCCTGCGTTTTATCGATATTCCCATCAGGGCGGGGGTGCAAGTTTTGGATGCCCGCTTAATTTTTACCGCCAAAGACAATCAAAGTGTCAATACCTTAAATGGGGAATCATTGGCTTTAACCATTCAAGGAGAAAAAAACGCATCGCCAGATATTTTTTCAAGCAATAACAATACCTTGCGAGATGTACCCAAAACCACTGCATCAGTTGTTTGGAGTACAACCGTTTCCGAAGACGATGATCATTATCTGACCGCATGGCAACAAGGAAAAACCTATGTTTCACCCGATTTAAGTGCTGTGGTTCAAGAGCTGATTGACCAAGCAGGTTGGCTTGCCTATAACAACATGGCGTTTGTCATTTCAGGGACAGGCGGTTTGCGCCGTGCGTCCACCTTTAATCACGCCGCTTATGAAGCCCCTGTGTTGCAGATAAAAATCAACAGCAAGCTGGGCGATGGCCTAACCGCAGGGTATGGCAAAACGGTGCGCCGACATTTGATTAATTTGGTGGAAGAAATGGTGATTGACAGTTACACGCCGTTGGTACCCGCCATTTATGAGGCCGCGCAATATTTTATAGGCGGTTCAGTGCGTTATGGTAAAACCCGCAACAATATCAGTAGACAAATTGCCAGCCATGATTTAAGCCACACCAGCACCAACGACATCCCCGTAGGCTGTGCTGACAGCAACAGCTATTCCAGTGCCTGTGCGGGTGAACAGGTCAACATGCCCGCCACCTATATTCAACCGCCTTTAAGCGTGTGCCAACCCAATTTTATTGTGTTCTTAACCGACGGTGAACCCACGATAACCGACAATAATTTATTGACGGATGTTCCTACCATGGCGGGTACAGCGGCGTGTCAAAACAAAAATTCCAATAACACACACACATTTACCGCCAATGAAAAATGCGGGGTGGATGTGGTTAAGTTTTTGTATGAAAACGATTTAAGTGTGGGTGATGCGGGTTTGGCGGGCTTGCAAAATGTCAAAACCTACACTATTGGCTTTAATTTGGGCAATAACACCGCCGCCGTTAATTATTTAAACGAATGGGCGAAAGCGGGGGGAACGCAAATGATGTACCCTGCCAATACTGCCGATGAATTGTTGTCAGTCTTCAAACAAATTTTGGTCAGCATCAAAACCGACACCACCTCATTTGCATCGCCCAGTTTGAGCATCAATGCGTTTTCGCGCCAAGAGCATGATAACGAAGTCTATATGTCTTTCTTCAAACCCGAAGCCAATGTCGCTTGGCCGGGCAATATTAAAAAATACCGGTTATGTACCACGGTCATGACCCATTGCACCGATTTATCTGTCGATACAGGTAAAATTTTAGACCTCAATTACAACGTGGCAACCGTCACCCAAGCCGATGTTGATGCAGGCACAGAAGAGGCGGCAGACATTGATAAAATTAAAGCCTCAACCAAAAATCTTTGGTGGGAATCCAGTGATGGTGAAGACGGCGGAAAAATCAAAGCCAGCGGCGCGGGCAAACGTTTACCCTTGCCCGCCAATCGCAAGTGTGTGTCCAATTTGACGGGTACAACCAACGTTGATTTATCGCTGAGCGGTAACAGCATTGACAATTCAGGCCTGGACAGCGCGTTGATTAACTGGATAAAAGGCACAAACCGTGAGTGGGCTTTTGGCGATATTCTGCATTCCAGCCCCATCATAGTGACTTATGGCAAATATGACAACGGCGGCCAAACCACCCAAATCAAAAAACTGTTTGCCGCTTCCAATGAAGGCGCGTTGCGCATGATCAACACCCAATCAGGGGTAGAAGAATGGATGTTCATTCCCCAAGATTTGTTGAGTATGCAACAAACGCTGAAAGACAATCGGGCGATGGTTTCAGCCACCCAAAAACTCTATGGCTTAGACGGCCCCCTGAGTACCCGAATTGAGGATGCCAACAACAACGGCAAAATTGAACCGGCCAGTGATAAAGTGCAGTTATTTGTCGCCATGCGCCGTGGTGGCCGCAATCTTTATGCCTTGGATGTCACACCGTCCGCTCAATTGACCAACGACAGCGGCAATGGCTTGTCGCCTTCGTTGATGCCCACCTTGTTATGGGAAATCAAAGGCGGCGCGGGCGGCACAACCAACTTTCAGCACTTGGGACAAACATGGTCAAAAGCCATCCCCGCCAAAGCCTATTTTAATGCCCAAAAAATCAACGTCTTGTTTTTCGCAGGCGGTTATGACCCCGCCGTTTATGACACTGCGGGGGCTGATTCGCAAACCTTGCCCGGTTCTGGCTCCAGCAATATCGGCAATGCGATTTACATGGTCGGTTTAGACGGTGGCCAAGCAGGCAAAGTATTGTGGATGGCTTCCAACAGCACCAACACCAGCCAAATCACCAAAACCGACGGTGTGCCTGCAACTTTAGCTTTATCCGCCATGAATTACGCCATTCCTTCGGATTTAACTTTGTTGGATAAAAACAACGATGGCGCGATTGACCGCATTTATGTCGGCGACATGGGCGGCCAATTGTGGCGCATTGATTTGGGACAGGGTTTGGGTGTTCCCAGCACCAGCGAATACACCCATGTGGGCGGTGTGTTGGCGCAGGTGGCCGATGACACCGATCACAGCAAAAAACGCCGCTTCTTCTATCCACCCGATGTGGTTGCGCTTGAAGACAAAGGCTATTCGGTTGAATCCATTTATGATTTGGTCATGATTCAAACAGGTTTTAGACCCCATCCCTTGAGCAAACGGGTAGATGACCGCTTTTATGCCTTGCGTGACCGTGCAGTTGGTCCGCTCAAAGAAGACCCTGCCCACCCGGGTGAAGCCTTGCAAGACACCGATGAAGACCAATGCGACCCTGAACAATTGGCCATCGGTGACCCCCCTTGCCCCACGCCCAACAGCAAATTTTTTACCCTGACTGAAGCCCGTTTATACAATGCCACCGCCAACTTATTGCAAGACGGCGATGACGCGGTCAAAAAAACAGAGCGGTTAAAAGTGCGCAAAAAATTGGGCTGGTATATTGATTTAGAAGGCGATGGCGAAAAAGGTTATTCTAAACCCTTGGTTTTAGGCGGTATTATTTTCTTTACCACCTTTTTACCCCCCAGCGGCAACAGTGCCAGCACTTGCAGCGTGGGCGGTGAAGGCTATGGCCGCTTGTATGCCATTGATATTCTGACAGGTGGCGCAAAAGTGGATTTAGATGACCAAATTCCCGATGATGAAGAAGCCGCCACTTTGAGCAAACAACACCGCTTTGAACGCTTGGGCGAAGGCATTCCCACCGATGCCGCCGCTGTGATTTCAGATGAAGGCTTTATGACCCCTCAAACAGGGACAGGTGGGGGCGCGCACCAAGCCAATATTATTTTCCGTATTCCCCAAGGACAACAATATTGGATAGAGGAGTAATCAGTTAAGTGATTGATAAACAGGCAATTCAATCACATAAGTGTCCACTGACCGCCGACCCCAATCACTGCCAAATAACAAGCGCGTGCCTGTTGGGCTGAGCGTGACATGGGGTTCGGCAAAATAGCCGCTGCTGCTTTCTTTGCCTTTGGCATGGTGGTGGGCGATGCGGCAAACCGTGGGCTTGTCAGCGGTATTGGCCAAATAAATTTCTTGATCCAACACCTCTTTTTCGCCCTCGTCTAAGGTGTCATAACCGATGGTGGAAGCCGCCACCCAGCCGTGGTTTTGATACGACAACGCCGAAAGATGGGTACCCGAACCCGTATACGGATAGCCCGTCACCCTACCCACCAACGTTTGACAATCGCCGTTGCTCATGTCAAACGCAACGATTGAACCCACATCCACACAGCGGCCAAATTCATCAAACACCACACTGAAATAAGTGTCGTGCTGATTAAAGCCCGTGCCAAACACCGCGTGGCTGTCAAATTCAGCCAAATCCAACGACCGTAACCAATTGAGATTGTTATCATAAACCGCACCTGCTAAATACAACAGTTGGCCGCTGAACGCGGTTTGCGGCGCAAACCTGTTGTCAGGGTTGGGCATGGTCACCACACGGTGATCGCGCAAATGATAAACCACAGCCCAATCAGTGTCTTGACATTGAACACCGATGAGATCATCGGTCATCATCATCACATCTTCGCCCGCGCTGGCCGTGTGATTTTGACAAACCGCATCAAAATCATACACCACTTGGCGATAATCGTTGGCCAAATGATAGGCGATGAGTTCATTGCTGGCCGAAGAAATATAATAAAAAACATCACGTTGCCGTGTTGACCAATACACTTGTTCCAAATCAACGGGGTCAATGGGCAACTGGCGCAACCAATGATAGGTTTTGCCATCGTATAAATGATGTCCCGCGCTGTCGCCTTCGTCGGTGCGGTATAAAATCAACAGCGATTCATCATGATTCCACGCTTGCACCGTGCTGTAGAGCGGTTTAATCACGGCGCGATCATCCACGCCCGAAGTCAACGCTTCCACATCAGTGATGCGCATGATTTTGCTGTGAAACACAGGGTCAATAAACGGCTGGCGATACGCAGGACGCGCCACATCGGGCATGGGATGGGGGGCTTTATCGGTGATCAAACCTTGACACACATTCACTTGATCGCTGGCCACCGTGGGCTTCAGTTGTTCCAGACGAAATTGAACTGCGTGATGACCGACAACCAGCGACAATTCTGCCTGATAAAACGTGGGCAAGTCATTAATTTGCACAGGCGACAACCACAAACGTTGCTGATAATACCCATGGCGGCTGACCTGTGCTTGCGACAAAGGCGCGCTGTTCAATAAATCAAAAATATCGCCGCCGCGCCAGATTAAATCAGCCGACCATTGTTGAGGCAAATCATCCGCCGATTCAATGTTGAGCGCGGGAATGTGCAGCCGTTGGCTGTGGCTGTCAAAATGGGCATAAGAGGCGGCCAACACAGGATTGCAAGCCAAAAAATAAAATAAAATCAACCGCTTAATTACAAGAACCCCCGTAAAGTTTGTCGCCACTGTTGCCAGCGAGAAGGCGGCCACGATAAACGCCGTTGGCCATCAATCACCGTTGTGGCAACGCTGTGGGCCAGCAAATTTTGCACAAATACACGGTCACGGTAACTTAAATCAATCCACAACAAGGCAGGGCTGTTGGGGGCTGTTTGTAAAATTCTATCCATATCAATCGTTTGATAGGGTAAACCTTGCCATTGTGCCAGCCCCAAACTGAGGGCATCGGCGGCAAACACCGCTGTCCAATGGCTTGGCGGCGGTTTATCGGGCAAGCGTCCCGCGCCCCAAAACCACAGGCTGTTGATGGGTTTGAGTCCACGCGCTTGGCGTTGGTCATTGACAGGGTGTTGATGCAAAAACATTTGAATTTCATTCCACCGCTGTTGCCAAAAAAGGCATTCTTGACCTTTCGGCAACCAATGGCGCAGGTCATCGCCTTTGACTTCGCTCAAACTGTAGGTGCTTATTTTAGGTAAATCAGTCAGTTGCAAATACCAACGTTCAGCGGTTGGCGCGCTAAATTGCCAACCCTCTGCCCTGTAAAGCTGATTTAAACCCTGCACCACCGCCGCCGCTTCAGCCAGTTCAATCGCCAAATGGGGTGCATCGAACAAGCGCAAACAATGGCGGTCAGGATGCAAATACACAGGGTCGGCACACAAATACACGCCCTCATCACAACCACCATCAAAACAACGCCGCAAGGGCGCAACCGCCGCGTTGGGGCAAGCAAACAATTGCAAAATGGTTTGTTCTTGACTGAGATTGCGCCATGGGCTTTGACGGCTGTGTTTATCAGGCAAATCCCACAGCGGCGCGTAAATGTGCAAACCCATGGGTTAATGGTTGCGGTGGTCAATTAAATTCTGCACCACCGAAGGATCGGCCAAGGTACTGACATCGCCCAAGTTGTCGATTTCATCGGCGGCGATTTTGCGCAAAATGCGGCGCATGATTTTGCCTGAACGGGTTTTGGGTAAACCCGGTGCCCATTGAATCACATCAGGGCTGGCGATGGGGCCAATTTCAGTGCGCACCACATGCACCAGCTCTTTGCGCAATGCCTCCGAGGGTTGCACCCCTTGGTTTAAGGTGACATAGGCATAAATGCCTTGGCCTTTGATCGGATGCGGATAACCCACCACCGCCGCTTCGGCCACCTGTTCATGCAACACCAGCGCGCTTTCCACTTCAGCCGTTCCCATGCGATGGCCTGACACATTGATGACATCATCCACGCGGCCTGTGATCCAATAATAGCCGTCGGCATCGCGGCGCGCACCATCGCCTGAGAAATAATAGCCAGGGTAAGTGCTGAAATAGGTTTGGAAAAACCGCTCATGGTCGCCATAAATGGTGCGCATTTGCCCCGGCCATGAACGGGTGATGACTAAATTTCCCGACGCTTCAACTTCTTCCAAAATATGGCCGTTGGCATCCATCAGCGCAGGCACGACACCAAAGAAGGGGCGGGTGGCTGAACCGGGTTTTAAGGCCGTCGCACCGGGTAACGGGGTGATTAAAATACCGCCTGTTTCCGTTTGCCACCATGTATCCACAATCGGGCAACGGCTGTCACCGACCACTTCATAATACCACCGCCAGGCTTCGGGGTTGATCGGTTCACCCACCGAGCCGAGCAAACGCAATGAACTGCGGTCATGTTGTTTAACAAAATCATCGCCTTGCCCCATCAACGCACGAATGGCCGTGGGCGCGGTGTAGAAAATATTGACCTTGTGCTTGGCAACCACTTGCCAAAAACGCCCTGCATCGGGGTAGGTTGGCACGCCTTCAAACATCAAAGTTTGCGCGCCGTTGGCCAAAGGCCCGTAAACGATGTAAGTGTGGCCTGTGACCCAACCGACATCGGCGGTACACCAATACACATCGCCGTCGTGATAATCAAAAATGTATTTGTGGGTGATCGCGGCTTGCACCAAATAGCCGCCCGTGGTATGCAACACGCCTTTGGGTTTGCCGGTGGAACCTGACGTATATAAAATAAACAGCGGGTCTTCGGCATCCATTGCTTCGGCAGGACAATCGACGCTGGCCTCGGCCAGTGCCTCGTGATACCACAGGTCACGTTCTTGATGCCATGCAATGGCATGGCCTGTGTGTTTGACCACAATCACCGTATGCACATTGTGTACATCAGCGCAATGGCTGAGTGCGGTATCTACGTTGGCTTTCAACAGCACAGGCCGCGCACCGCGCAAACCTTCATCGGCGGTGATCACCACTTGGCAATCAGAATCTAAAATGCGGTCTTTCAAGGCTTCGGGCGAAAAGCCGCCGAACACCACCGAATGCACTGCACCGATGCGCGCACACGCCAACATCGCCACCGCCGCTTCGGGAATCATCGGCATATAGATTGACACGCGGTCGCCTTTTTTGACCCTACGTTGTTTCAGCACATTGGCAAAACGGCAGACCCGTTCATATAAATCTTGATACGTGATATGACCCTCTGCATCAGGGTCATCGCCTTCCCAAATAATCGCGGTTTGCTGGCCGCGTGTGGCCAAATGGCGGTCTAAACAATTATAGGCCACGTTCAATTTTGCCCCGTCAAACCAGCGAATGCGCGCTTGACTGAAATCACAGTTTTGCACGCTGTCCCAAGGTTTGAACCACGTCACCCATTCTTGCGCTTGCGCCGCCCAAAATTCATCCGGGTTGTTGATGGATTGGGCATACAATGTTTCATACTGTTGTTGATTGATGTGCGCATGTGCCGCCACATTGGCAGGCACGGGGTAGCTGTTTTCTAAAGCCATAACGTCTCTCTTTGTTGTTTACGAATTAAACGGGTTATTATAGCATTGCTGTGACGGTCCGCAGAAATTGACCCACGCAAAAAATGAGATGTCCATGGATTTACCTTTAGAATTGAATGACTTATTGGAATTGCGTCACCAAGCGCGCAGCATAGGCATTGCCGCACGGCGGCCTGTCAACCATGTGTTGTGCGGTTTATACCGCACCCTTTTCAAAGGCCAAGGCATGGATTTTGACGCGGTGCGCCAATACCAGTTGGGCGATGAAATCCGTCACATGGATTGGCGGGTGACTGCGCGCACGGGTGCACCGCATTTGAAAGTGTTTCAAGAAGAACGCCAGCGCAATTTATGGCGGCTGTTGCGCAGTTTAAGCCAAGACAGCAACCGTTTGCCTGCCACAACGCCCTTGCCGCAGGTATTAGACCAACTCAACCGCATCGCGCCAACGGCTGCGCCGATTGTTATCATCGCTGATTTTAACCAAGACATTGAGCCTTTAACCCCAAGTTTGGGCAAATTGGCACAAAGCCATCAAATTTTGCTCATCCCGATTGATGACCCTGCCGATAAAAAAATCCCTTCCATGGGTAAGGTGCAATTTATTGATTTACAAGGCAAACGACTGGATATTGACAGCAATGACCGCGCAGGTCAAGCGGCTTATCATGCTTTATGGCAACAGCGGCGACAACATTTGGTGGCCTTGGCCAAACGCTTAGGCCAGCCGTTGTTGGCGATTTCCACCCACGATGACACACGGCGCAAGCTGTTATACGGTTTGCGCCAGTTGCAACGCTGAACAAGACATTGCAACACAGACGTGATACCGTTTAAAATCTCTGTTTTTTATCAACCTCCTCATCCTCATGCAAAATCTTTGGTCACAACAGGCAGCACAACCATTCAAAACCCCTTTACAACAGCGGATTTACAGCTCACGGCTGTTGGGCGCAAACCCCAGTTTGGTGTTACACGGCGGCGGCAATACCTCGGTTAAAACCCAAGTGACTGATTTATTTGGCGATATACAAGAGGTCTTATACGTCAAAGGCAGTGGCTGGGATTTGGCTCACATCGAAGCGGCGGGTTTTGCCCCCGTAAAATTGAACGTATTGCAACGCATGGCAACCTTAACCGAACTTTCTGACCGCGACATGGTCAACGGCCAACGGGCGGCCATGCTGGACCCCGACGCGCCCAATCCTTCGGTGGAAGCGATTTTACATGCGATCATCCCTTTGCGTTATGTTGACCACACCCATGCCGATGCGGTGGTGACATTGAGCAATCTGCCCGATGGCGCGCAACGCATCCGCGCCCTGTATGGCGACAGCGTGTTGGTGATGCCGTATGTGATGCCCGGTTTTGCGCTGGCCAAAGCCGTGTATCATGCCAGCCACAACCTTGATTGGAACAAACTCAAGGGCATGATTTTACTCAATCACGGCGTGTTTACTTTTGCCGATGAAGCCAAAGCCAGTTATGATGCGATGATTGCATTGGTCAGCCAAGCCGAAGCCTATTTAGACCGCCATCAAGCGCGCCAAGTGGCCAAAAAAACCGCGCCGCCCTTGCAACCGCTTGAATTACAACGTTTAGCGCAACTGCGCCAAGCCGTGGCCAAAATCAAAGGCCAGCCGTTGCTGGCGCGTTACAACGACAGCGACTTGCACCACGGTTTTGCCTGTTTGACGGCCAGTGCGACCACCAGCCAACGCGGCACGCTGACCCCTGACCATGTGATTTTTACCAAACCCAAGCCATTGTGGCTGGCCGATGACGGGGCGATTGACACCGCTTTAAGCCGTTATGTCGATGATTATCAAGCCTATTTTAACCGCCATGCCCAAGCTAAACAGGCTTTAAGCCCTGAGCCGCGTTGGGCGGTGTGGCAAAATCACGGCACCCTTGGCTTTGGCCAAGACGAAGCGATGACCCAAGCGATTGACGACCTCAGCCAGCACACCCTTCAAGCGATACAGTGGGCGGAAAACCTCAGCCAATGGCAACCGTTGGCCGAAGCCGATTTATTCGCAGTTGAATATTGGGCATTGGAGCAAGCCAAATTGACTCAAAAAACGCAACGCCCTGTGTTTCAAGGAAAAATTGCGCTGGTCACGGGCGCGGCCAGCGGCATTGGCAAAGCCTGCGTGATGGCGTTGGTGCAACAAGGTGCGGCGGTGGCGGCGTTGGACATCAATCCAGAGGTTGATCGCCTGTTTTCGTCCGCTGTTTTGCCACAGGTGTGTGATGTCACCGACCGCCAAGCGGTGCAACAGGCGGTGGCGAACACCGTCAAGCGGTTTGGTGGTTTGGATATACTCATCAGCAACGCAGGTTGGTTTGCGCCCAGTTGTACTTTGGCGCAGATGGATGACAGCGCATGGCAACGCAGTTTGGCGGTCAATCTCACCAGCCATCAACATCTGTTGCAAACCTGTGTGCCGTATTTGCAACACGGCATTAAACCTGCGGTGTTGTTCATCGCGTCTAAAAATGTCCCTGCCCCCGGGCGCGGTGCGGGTGCGTATTCAGTGGCCAAAGCGGGTTTAACCCAATTGGCGCGGGTGGCGGCGTTGGAGTTGGCCGCTGAAGGTATTCGGGTCAATGTGTTGCACCCCAATGCGGTGTTTGATACCGCAATTTGGACGGATGAGGTGTTGCAAACGCGCGCAAGGCATTATGGTTTGAGTGTGGCCGAATACAAAGCCCATAATTTATTGCGCCAAGAAGTCACTTCCCACGATGTGGCGCGTTTGGCTTGCGCGATGGTCAGCGAAGTGTTCGCCAAAACCACGGGCGCACAATTACCGATTGACGGCGGCAATGAGCGGGTGATTTAATGGACTGGTGCAATAATTGCGTTAAACCCATCATTTTAACCGATCAACCCGACGGTGTATTATGGCAAATGAACATATTTTAGTGGTCGATGATGACCCCAATATCGGTAAACTGTTGACGACTTATTTGCAAAATCAAGGATTTACCACCAGTTGGCTGGACAGCGGTTTGGGTCTGTCACAGCATTTGACACAATACGCAGTGGATTTGATTTTATTGGATGTGATGTTGCCTGAAGAAGATGGGCTGTCGCTGGCGCGCAAACTGCGCACTCAAAACAATAAAACGGGGATTATCATGATTTCCGCTTGCGCTGAGGAAGTGGATAAAATCGTTGGTTTAGAAGTTGGCGCGGATGATTATATTTCCAAACCGATTAATTTTCGTGAACTATTGGCGCGCATTCGGGCAGTCTTGCGCCGTTGTCACACCCATAATAAAACCTATGCCCCTGAAAAAACTCAACATATTTACCATTTTAGTGGCTATCAATTGGACACGCTCATGCACCGTTTGCTGAAAAACAATGCGGAAATCGCGTTGACCAGCACAGAATTTGATTTATTGGAAGTGTTTGTCACCCATCCGCACCAAGTGTTAAACCGCGATGAACTGGCGCAATGGGTCAGAAAAAGTGACCATACCCCCATAGACCGCAGCATTGACGTGCGCATCAGCCGTTTGCGACAAAAAATTGAAGCCCGCTCAGGCAACCCCAGCCACATTCGCACCATACGCGGCGAAGGCTATATGTTCACGCCATAATCTCGTGCCACAACGCATCAATCCGCTGTTTGACACTGTTTGACATTTTAATGGGTCGTCCCCATTCGCGCTGGGTTTCACCCGCCCATTTATGCGTGGCATCAATCCCCATTTTACTGCCCAAGCCTGACACGGGCGAAGCAAAATCCAAATAATCAATCGGTGTGTTTTCAAGCATCACCGTATCACGCACAGGGTCAACCCGCGTGGTCAACGCCCAAATCACATCGTTCCAATCACGCGCATTCACATCATCATCGGTGACCAGCACAAATTTAGTGTACATGAACTGGCGCAAAAACGACCACACGCCCAGCATCACCCGTTTGGCATGGCCTGCGTATTGTTTTTTGATGGTCACCACCGCCATGCGATACGAACAGCCTTCAGGCGGCAAATAAAAATCAACAATTTCAGGGAATTGCTTTTGCAAAATGGGGATGAACACTTCATTCAACGCCAAGCCCAAAATCGCGGGTTCATCAGGTGGGCGGCCTGTATAAGTGCTGTGATAAATGGGGTTATCGCGGTGGGTGATGCGTTCGACTGTGAACACGGGAAAAGTGTCCACCTCATTATAATAGCCCGTGTGGTCACCAAACGGGCCTTCTTTGGCGGTTTCATGGGGATAAATAAAGCCTTCCAGCACAATTTCTGCCCGCGCAGGCACTTGCAAATCGTGGGTCAAACAGGCCGCCACTTCGGTTTTATCGCCGCGCAACAAGCCTGCAAACGCATATTCCGACAAGTCATCAGGCACAGGCGTGACCGCTGCCAAAAGGGTGGCGGGGTCTGCACCCAACGCCACTGCGACAGGAAACGGCTCATCAGGGCGTTGTTGTCGCCATTCTTGAAAATCCAACGCACCGCCACGATGCGACAGCCAGCGCATGATCAATTTATTTTTGCCCAACAATTGCTGGCGATAAATGCCCAAATTTTGCCGTTGTTTCAAGCCTTTGGTCACGGTCAGCCCCCACGTCACCAGCGGTGCGGCATCCTCGGGCCAACAAGTTTGTATCGGCAACTTTGTTAAATCGACCGCATCGCCGCTCAATACGTTTTGCTGACACAGGGGTGTGCGCACCAGTTTGGGCGACATGTGCAACACCTGCTTGAACAACGGCAACTTTTGCCATGCGTCTTTCATCCCTTTGGGCGGGTCCGGTTGCTTCAAAAACGCCAGCAATTCACCCACTTCGCGCAACGCGGCGGTTGAAGTTTCGCCCATGCCCAATGCCACCCGTTTGGGCGTGCCAAACAAATTGGCCAACACAGGGATGGCATGGCCTTTCGGGTTTTCAAACAACACCGCTTGCCCGCCTGCGCGCAACAGGCGGTCACATACTTCGGTCATTTCTAAATGCGGATCAATGGCCACTTTAACCCGTCTAAGTTCTTGATGTTGCTCTAAATAATCGATAAATTGGCGCAAATCTTGAAATGGCATGTCAATCCTTCAAGGCTTCAATCTCTTGAAACAACAAGCCTGTGGCCAAGGCAATGGTGTCGATGGCCACGTTTTGTTGCAACAGTTTTTTTGCAATTGTGGTTTGTGCTTGCTTTTTCCCCATTTTTTCTCCTCGGGCTTCACCGATTTTTTGCGCTTTTTGTATGGCCAGTTGCATGGCGTTGTATTCGTCCATTTCTTTTAATCGCATATAATCATAGACTTCCAATTCTTGCTCATTCCATTGGAATTGGCTGGCGATGGCAAACGCTTGTTGAAACGTGCTGTCATCAAAAGCGGGGGGAATCAGGTTTAGATTTTTTGCATTTTTAATGAAAAACAACCATTTATCTAAAGTGTTTTGCAACTCGGCTAAACTTTTATTGAATTTGCTCAACTCAATAAAACAAAATTCAAAGTCTTGTAAATCGTGGCTTAAGGTTTGTTGATTGAGAATTAAATGGCGGCTGATGAAGGTTTCAGCTTCAAACATGGCAAAATTGAGCAAACCGATGAAATAGACTTTTTTCAGTTCAGTGTAATTGTCGCCTTTTTGCAGTTGTTCGACGTAAGCTTTTGATGTGTAATATAAACTTCGTTTTACAAAATCCCCCAAATCTTTTTTTTGCATTTCGACAATAAACTGCTCGCCGCCTTGGTTGGTGGCTTTGATGTCTAAAATGGTTTCTTTGAGTGCGGCAATTTTCGGCACTTGATAGGGATTGGCCAAGCTGACATCGACAATGGTTTTGTCGCCCGTAAAATCCAACACGGCATTGAGAAATGACATTAAAATGTCTTTTTTGTCTTCACTGCCAAAGATTTTTTTAAAGGCAAGGTCGTTTTTGGGGTCAACAAATTTCATGGTGAGAAACCTCTTTATTGATGGGTTTGGTAACGCAACACCCAATAGCCAACGATTGCCGAGGTGATAGAACCCACCGCAATCCCCAAACGTTGGTCAAAAAAGATGTTGGTGCCAAAAGCCAATGAACCGATGAATAAACTCATGGTAAAGCCGATGCCGCACAAAATCGCCACACCGTACAACTGCCGCCAACTGGCGTGCAACGGGCGTTCACATAAACCCAAACGAATGCTTAACCAGCAAAAACTGAAAACGCCCCATTGCTTGCCCAAAAACAAGCCCAAAGCGATGCTGATGGGAACGGGGTGCAAAATGTAGTTTGTGCTGACCCCCCAAACATTGATGCCTGAATTGACGAAGGAAAACACGGGTAAGACAATGAAATAAACCGAGAAATGTAAATCGTGTTCCATTTGGCGCAACGGTGATTTAACCCATGTTTTGCGCATGTTTTGCACATGCAATGGAATAAAAAAAGCCAAAATCACCCCTGTCAATGTCGGATGAATGCCTGATTTAATAAACGCCAGCCAGATCAGCAAACTGATGATGATATACGGTGTAAAATGGCTGACATTGCGCCAATTTAACAGGGCTAAACCCATGATGCAAAAGCCAATAACCCACAATGCAGTGATGGACACATGGCTGTTATAAAACACGGCGATGATGATGATGGCACCGATGTCATCAAAAATAGCCAATGACACCAAAAATACCCGCAAAGAAGGGGGAATTTTATTGCCCAACAAAGACAAAATAGCCAAGGCAAAAGCAATGTCAGTGGCGGCGGGAATCGCCCACCCGTGTAAGTAATTGACATTATTTGAATTAATCGCAATGTAAATTAACGCAGGCATCAACATGCCGCCCAGCGCACCGATGGCGGGCAAAATAATTTGGCGGTGATTGGCCAAATGACCCACTAAAATTTCCCGTTTCAGTTCCAAACCGATGGTTAAAAAGAACAATGTCATTAAGCCATCATTAATCCACAACAACAACGGCTTAACCAACAAAAATTGCCCAATGGTGATGCCAAAGTCCAGCTCTATCAGCATGTTATACACAGGTGCCAGCGGCGAATTCGCCCACAACATGGCCAACATGGCGGACAAAGTCAACACCACACCGCTGGCGGAATCAAGTTTGAGAAACTGTTTTAACATCATGATTTTTAACTATTCTTCGATATCGGCAATGCGCTCCAAGCCGACCAACGTTTCTTCTTTGCTTAAACGAATCAATGTCACCCCTTGGGCATTACGACCTGTGACGCGAATGCCTTGCACAGGGGTGCGTACCAACATGCCTGTGTTGGTGATGAACATCACATCATCTTCATTGTTGACCACAATCGAACCAATGACTGAGCCGTTACGTTCACTGGTTTTAATTGAGATTACCCCTTGTGCCCCACGCGCAGTTAAACGGTATTCATTGACAGGGGTACATTTGCCAAAGCCGTTTTCAGTGGCGGTTAAAACCGTGTCTTCGCTGTTTTTGTCCACCACCAATAAACTGACTACTTTTTCGTTGCGTTTGACATCTAAACGAATCCCACGCACACCTCTTGCACTACGTCCCATGTTTCGCACTTGGCTCTCGCAAAAACGAATCGCTTTGCCTTTACTGCCAAACAACATGATTTCTTTGTTGCCATCCGTTAAACCCACGCCAACCAATTGATCATTATCGGATAATTTAATCGCAATAATGCCTGAACTTAGCGGCCTCGAAAACGCGCTGAGTGCGGTTTTTTTCACCGTGCCGTTGCTGGTGGCCATGAACACATAATGCTCATGGTCAAACGATTTGACGGGCAAAATGGCGTTGATTTTTTCATCGGTTGCCAACGGCAATAAATTGACCATGGGTTTGCCTTTGGCGGTGCGCCCCGCTTGTGGCAATTCATACACTTTCAGCCAATATACTTTGCCATGACTGCTAAAGCACAAAATGGTGTCGTGGCTGTTGGCGACAAACAATTGCTCAATAAAATCTTCATCATTGACTTTAGTGGCTGATTTGCCTTTGCCGCCGCGTTTTTGCGCCACATAACTGCTCAACGACTGTGATTTGGCATAACCGCTGTGTGAAATGGTCACGACCATTTCTTCTTCGCTGATTAAATCTTCCCGCGATAAATTTTGTTGGGTTTGGACAATCTCGGTGCGGCGCGTATCGCCATAGCTTTGTTTGATTTCCAATAATTCATTGCGGATGACTTGCATCAATTCATCAGGCGTGGCCAAAATGTGCAACAAGCGCGCAATCAACTGCAAAAGTGTTTGATATTCATCAAAAATTTTGTCTTTTTCCAGTCCCGTCAACCGATGCAGCCGCAAATCTAAAATGGCTTGCGCTTGTTTATCGGATAACCGATAAAAACCATTGCTTTGCAAGCCCAAATCCACATCCAAATCATCGGGTTTGGAATCCATTGCGTGGTCAGCGGCCAATAAGGCTTGCACCATGCCGCTGTGCCATGCTTGGGTCAACAACTGCGTCTTGGCCATCGCAGGTTGCGAAGCCGCTTTAATCACCGCGATGATGGTATCAATATTGACCAACGCCACCGCCAGCCCTTCCAATAGATGCGCTTTTTCACGCGCTTTGGCCAAATCAAACAAGGTGCGCCGCGTCACCACTTCACGCCGATGGCTGATGAACGCTGCCAATATTTCTTTTAAATTCACAAGGCGTGGCTGGTTATCGACCAAAGCCACCATGTTAATGCCAAACACGGTTTGCAACGCGGTTTGTTTGAACAAATTGTTCAACACCACTTCGCCGCTTTCACCACGGCGCAAGGTGATGACCATGCGCATCCCGTCTTTATCCGATTCATCGCGCAGTTCGCTGATGCCCTCAATTTTTTTGGTTTTCACCAATTCGGCAATTTTTTCCACCAAGCGCGCTTTGTTCACTTGATAAGGCAATTCAGTGACAATGATTTTTTCCCGTCCGCTTTGGCTGGTCTCAAAATGGGTTTTAGCGCGCACATAAATGCGCCCACGCCCTGTTTGATAGGCTTCTTTAATGCCCGTTGCGCCATTGATAATCGCCGCCGTTGGGAAATCGGGGCCGGGAATAGTCGCCATCAATTCATCAATGGATGCGTGGCTGTTATCGACCAAGGCCAAACAGGCATCAACCGTTTCAACCAAATTATGCGGCGGAATATTGGTGGCCATGCCCACTGCAATGCCGCTGGAGCCGTTGACCAATAAATTGGGAAAACGGGTGGGAAAAACCGCAGGTTCAAACTCGGTTTCATCATAGTTTGGCACAAAATCCACGGTTTCTTTGTCAATGTCGGCCAACAACTCATGCGCGATTTTCGCCATGCGAATTTCCGTGTAACGCATGGCGGCAGGGGAATCGCCATCAACAGAACCAAAATTCCCTTGCCCATCCACCAACATATAACGCAAAGAAAACGGTTGAGCCATACGCACAATGGTGTCATAAACGGCGGTATCACCGTGTGGATGGTATTTACCAATCACATTCCCCACGATACGCGCCGATTTTTTATACGCTTTATTCCAATCGTTGTTGAGTTCGCTCATGGCAAATAAAGCGCGGCGATGTACGGGTTTTAGGCCATCGCGTACATCGGGTAAGGCACGACCAACGATGACACTCATGGCATAGTCCAGATAAGATTTTTGCATCTCATCTTCGATATTGATGGCAGTGATGTCCTGAGCGAAATCAGTCATGGTTCGTCCTTGTGTTGATGCGGTTCGTATTTTGGTCGAAGGCTATATTATAATCCAATCTGTGGTTTAGCACTATTCGCTTATCTAAAAGGTTGTGTCATGAAGCTCCGCTCTGTGTTTTTGATCGTTGGTTTGTTGGTGTCTCAAACCAGTTTGGCCATCCCTAAAATTGGCTTGGTCTTGTCTGGCGGCGGCGCGCGCGGCATTGCCCATGTCGGGGTATTGAAGGCGTTGGAAGAACTGCGCATTCCCATCCACTACATCGCAGGCACCAGCATGGGCGGGGTGGTCGGTGGTTTATATGCCAGTGGTCTGTCAGTCGATGCGCTGTACAATGCAACCTTGCATGAGATTGATTGGGCTGAAGTTTTTATGGCTGACCCTGATCGCTCCCGTTTATCGTTGCGCGAAAAACAACAGTTGGCACGCCACATCAACGGGTTGGAAATCGGTTTAAAAGGCAAGCAATTCGTGCCATCGGGGGTGTTGGGCGGTGAAAAATTATTTTTATTATTAAAGCGTTATACCCGTGGATTGAATGTAAAGAGTTTCAATGACTTGCCCATCCCCTTTCGTTGTGTTGCCACCGACATCAGCAATGCCAAGCCTTATGTGTTTGACCAAGGCGATTTAGCCGTGGCCTTGCGCACCACAATGTCCGTGCCGTTTGCCTTTTCACCCATGCGCATTGACAACCGTCTTTTGGTGGATGGCGCGGTGTTGAACAATTTGCCCGTGGATATTGTGCGCAAAATGGGGGCGGACATTGTGCTGGCGGTGGATATTGGCACACCGTTCAAAGACATTGAACAAGACAGCTCGTTTGTCACCATCGCTTTGCAGTCGATTGACGCCGCTTTGGTGCAGAACACTTTGAAATCATTAGAATTACTGGGTGAGGCTGATTTGCTGTTGAAACCTGAAATTGACGACATCACCGCCACTGATTTTGACAAAGCGATGGAATTGATTGGCAAAGGCTATCAAAGCGTCAAACAAAAAGAGATTTTATTGCAAGGGCTGATGCGCTCGCCAAAAGCTTATCAAGCCTATCAAGCGGAGCGGGCGCAACGTGTTTTACCCACCCAAGAACAGATCCAATTGCAATATATTGATTTTGCAGGCAATGAACGTCATGGAAAAGATTTTTTAATGGATAAAATGGGGGCGCAACTGGGACAAACCGTGGATTTGCAACAATTGGAAAGTTTGGCCGAGCAGTTAATCCTTTTGCCCGATATTCAGCAAGTGACTTATCAAGTCACTGAAAAACAAGGACAAACAGGGGTTGAGTTTCAAATCAAAGAAAAAAATTGGGGGCCTGATTATTTGCATATCGGTTTGAATATCGCTTCTGATTTCAACGATCACAACCAAACCCATTTGCTGTTGCGCCACACCCGCTATAATTTGAATGCGCGGGGTGAAGAATGGGTGAATGAAATCAAGATGGGCGATGATGATCATTATTTTACTGAGCTTTATCAACCACTTAACCAAAGTCGCCACACGTTTATCCGTCCGCATTTCAAGCTGGGGCAAGCGTTTATTGACGTGTTTGGCCAAAATAATCAACTGGCAACAGCGGTCTATCGTTTGCGCCGCTTGCAATTGGGGCTGGATGTCGGCACCCAGTTGTATGACAGTTTGGAATTGCACATGGGGCCACGCTATTTATTTGAAGATGCGCGTTTGCGCACGGGCGACCGCCAATTATTCGCTGACGGTTCAACCCATGAGCTGTTGTTCAATATCGGTTTGTATTATGATGATTTAAATCAGCAAATTTTCCCCACAGCGGGCAGACAAGCGAAGCTGGATGTCGATTTGCACCACCACAGCATCACCAGCGAACAAGATTATGTAAAAATCAGTTTAGATTTTTCACATTATTTTGAAATTAATCAGGAACTTAGTATGCAAGCCCGTTTATTTTGGGGGCAATACATTGACAATCAACCCCCAATTTATCAACGGTTTAGCTTGGGCGGTCATGATGGTTTGGCGGGTTATCCGAAAGGGGCGGTGGCGGGTGATAAGTCCTTGTTATTGCAACTGAATACTTTTTGGCATTGGCCGTGGTTGCAAACGCTCAGCGGTCAGATTGACAGCCGTTTGTTGTTTTCCTTGCATACAGGCAACAGTTGGGCGCATGAACAAGCCGTTTTATGGAATGATTGGCTGTTGGGCGGACGGCTGGCGGTGTTGTGGGATACCCGTTTTGGCTCGTTGATGCTGGGCGCAGGCTACAGCCAAAGCGGGAAAATGATGTATTCGTTGTCGTTGGGCAACGATTTTTAAGTGATGCGGCGCAAAATTTCATGGCCTTTGGCGTGGTGAACGATCACGCCGAAAATGTGCAACACAATGACGGCCAAAAAAACATAGGCGGTGATTTCATGCGCTTCATGGCTAAAATCTTCTAAAACAGGGTTTTTTGCAAACAACGTAGGCAAACTCAAGCCAAAAAATTTGACCGCATGGCCATGGATATTGGACATGATATAACCGCTGACAGGCGCGATGAACATCAGCGCATACAACAGATATTGGGTGATTTTCGCCACTTTTTCATCTTTAGTGGTCATAAACGCTTCAGCAGTCGGCACGTTGCCCGTTGCGCGGGTGAATAAACGCAACATGGCCAACAACAACACCAAAACACCCACTGATTTGTGCAGATTGTATAAATGCCAAGGCTCAGCCTCTTTGAATTCGGTCATAAAAAAACCGACCACAAACAAGGCGGTAAAACCAACAAATATCAGCCAATGTAAAATACGCAACTGCGCGCCGTACTTTTGCATAAATATATACCCCTCAATGTAAGTTTTGTGATTATAGCCCACTCTGGGAATAACAGGGGTTTTTATTATTCTACCCGCACAATCTCTAGCGTCGGACTTTCAGACAGGCGTTTGCTGACGGGAAATTTGCCGGTTTCATAGGTTTCCTCACCGGGTGCTAAAGTGACAGTGAAAGTTTTTTCCTTGGCAAACCATTCATTCTGCTGTTGTTGGCTGCCCAGCCCATACGCACCGCCCACTGCCCGCCATACACCGCTCACTTTGCCTCACACCCGCCAAAGATCGCAGGGTTGGAATGATTTGGATGTTCTATGTGGTAATCGCACAGCAAACCGCCTGAACCGGGATGGTA
>DYSU01000082.1 GCA_020726335.1 Thiomargarita sp.
TTGGATGCCCAAAATTGGCTGGCCATAGATTGCCAAACCAGCCAAATTCGGGAATAAATAAATTCATTATTTATCAAATAGTTAATGGTTTATACAGTCTATGTTCGGATGGCCTGAGCCAATAATAGGGTAAAGATAGTGGATAATTTACTGATTTTTATCGTTTTTATGTCTAAGAAGGCAACGGGGAATATCTGCAAATAAATGATTTTATTCCTGTCCGAATGGCTATATAATGCAGTCCGTTTTTAGCTCGAGCGTGTGCTTTTCAGTCAATTTTATTTGAGGACTTTTTGACAATCATGACACATTCCATCACGCCTATTATCGAAGGCAGCTTTTTTCATTCCACTTTGCGTGGTGTTGTTGAAGCTGAGAAAGAACACGGGTTGATTTTTGAACCTGCGCTTCGATTTTATCATGGGTTTTGTGAGCCTTATCTTTATGAACCGACCAAAGATAAGTTTCAAGTGATTTCTACCGCAGGCAAAGGGGAAGCTTTAATCGCACTAAAATATTTTGAAGTCGGTGAAATTGTATTCATTTTTAACGGCACTTTGATGAATGAACAAACCTTATTCACCTTGCAAGTGGCCGAAGGTCAATATATTGAAGACCCGTTTGTAATGGGTAAAGTCTTGCACGCTTGTGACCCCAACATGGTAGCCGATATGCAAACTTTGACTTTCCGCGCAACCAAGCCCATTCAACCCAATGATTTGCTTACCATGGATTATGAAACGACTGAAGATGAGTTGTATCGTCAATTTCATTGTCAATGCAAAGCCAGCAACTGCCGTGGACATATCCAAGGCAGAAAATGGGTTAAATAATCGTCGCCATGCGTGCGCCTCAAGATTACTTTGCTGCCGATGATTGGCAGCAAATTTTAACCTTGGCCGACAGCCAACAGCCGCCATTTTTATTGCTTAAATTGGATGCTGTCCTGGCCAAATACCATGCTTTGCAACAGGCGTTTCCCACCACCGCACTTTATTACGCGCTCAAAGCCAATCCAACCTTGCAAATAATTGATTTACTTAATCAATTGGGTTGTGGTTTTGAGCTGGCTTCGGTGTATGAATTGCGCGCTTGTTTGCAACAAGGTGTGCCAGCGCAACGGCTGTGTTTTGGCAACCCGATCAAAAAACAAGCGGCCATTGCAGAATTTTATCAAGCAGGGGTGCGCCTGTTCGTCAGCGATTGCGTGCCTGATTTACATAAAATCGCCCAAGTTGCGCCCAAATCGGCTGTTTATGTTCGCATCAGCATTGAAAGCAGCACGGCCAGTGCCACCGCTGATTGGCCATTGGATCGCAAATTTGGCTGTCCGCCTGATGAAGCCGCGTCTTTGCTGGTGTTGGCCGCCCAATTGGGTTTAAATCCCATCGGTGTATCGTTTCATGTGGGTTCACAACAAAATCACCCCAAGGCATGGCGGTTGGCCTTAAGTCAAACCAAACGGGTGTTTGAGCAAACCAAAGCGGCTGGATTAACGTTAAATTTCATCAACTTAGGTGGTGGTTTGCCCAGCCGTTATTTGCGTCCCATCCCCGACATCACCGATTTTGCCCGTGAAATTTATGGCGCGCTGGCTGAATTTTTCCCCGAGCAAGCACTCAATTTAATGCTGGAACCCGGACGCTATTTGGTGGCCGAAGCGGGTGTGGTGGTCACTGAAGTGGCATTGGTCACGAAAAAAAGCGGCAACCACAACCGTTGGGTGTTTACCGACATCGGTGTGTTCGGCGGGATGACCGAATCTTTAGGCGAAGCAACCAAATACCCGATTTGGACGCGCTACCCCGCTGATGTGGCCAGCGAAGACGTGGTGTTGGCAGGCCCTACTTGCGACAGCCGTGATGTGTTGTACGAAAAATACCGCTATCGTTTGCCTGTTAATTTGCAAGCGGGCGATAAACTCTACTTGCTCAGCGCAGGCGCATACACCGCCGCTTGTGG
Organism: Thiomargarita sp.; assembly: GCA_020726335.1. Classification (GTDB taxonomy): domain Bacteria; phylum Pseudomonadota; class Gammaproteobacteria; order Beggiatoales; family Beggiatoaceae; genus DYSU01. The sequence goes on from DYSU01000082.1 coordinate 1,963, forward strand.
CTGTAGTGGCTACAATGGCTTCCCGCCATTGGCGGTTTATTGTCTTTA
>DYSU01000083.1 GCA_020726335.1 Thiomargarita sp.
TTTCTCTGTACAAAATCCGCGCCGAACTCGGAGACGAACTGATAGCCACTAACAGGCTGTTAGAACGGGGCGTTTCTGAAACTGGTATTTCTGAGATAAATAGGACAATTGAGAGAAAGCGCACGTGCGAGCGTGAAATACAGGCGATTTCGGCGGAGATATCGATTTTAAAACGCGCGCAGACCATATAAAATAGGGATTTGAAACAGCCAAGGGGGTGATTATGCGGGAAATTGATTTAGAGGATATTGGCATTACCTTGACGGACGCGCAAAAGCGGGAGCTTGCAGAGCGGCGCAATCGCCGCGTTGCCAGCACGCAGGGAGAGTTGGTCGAGAAAATACAATTGCTGGCTGGGAAAATCGACAGCATAGAAAAGACAGTTTCTGGGCACGGGGAGGTGATAGAAAAAATAGAAGAAAGCATCCGCGTTGGAAAGTTGTTAAAATCAATCTGGAAGGTCGCGGCTTACGCTGTCAGCGTTGCTGTTGCAGTGTTTATTTTCGTAAAACAATATAAATTATTTGGTTGAAAACGCCATACGAGGTCGCCACGGCGTTTTGAGGTGGTAGGATAGGTCTCACTACCACCCCCTTCTTTGCATCCCTCCGTCTGAATCTGATTAAAAATATGGACATTTGTAAAATAATATTATATAATATTATTTTGCATTTGCACATGAGGGCTTGTTATGGAACAAATTGAACAAACGGTGCGCCCTTCGCGCACATTGGACGGAGCTTATCGCGTTGTCCATACAGAACCGCTCGTAGAAAGAATTTTGACAATTGCGGCCCTGTGGCTAATGGCCCTGGCCATGATTGCAACAATCGGTGTCTTCGTCTTAAGCTTGGCCTTGGAGGTGTCCCGTGGCTGAGACGACTAGACCTCAGATTGACAGAAACCTGCGGGCGGCTGGAATGGAGGCGATCAGTAGTCTGTTAATCATAACAATCGGTGCTTTGGAATGTATTGCTTGGTGGCAGTTTGGCGGCGGGAGTGCCGTTATGCAAGTCGTTTTCATTAGCATTGGCATTCTCCAGGTGGTTGTTCGCCCGCCCCTGGTTTACGCGCTGGAAACGGCAAAATCTGATGGGGACAGCGCGAATATTAACAACATCCGCGTGTTGCTTTGGATGTCCGTCGTTATAACTCTGTTTTCTCTTGGTATTCTTCTTTACGGCCACACCCAAGGGCTTGTCGAGCAGGCGCAGAAAAACTCTGAACCTGTAAAACAGGCGAGGATTGGGGCTGAGCAGGCTCAGCGCGACTATGACGCTCTTGTTAAGTCCCTGCCCTATTCGCTTGGCGAGATTCAGGCCGCAGATGGCTTGCGAACCCTCTACAACCGTCAATTAGACGACGCGGAAAAGCGGGCTGAGGAAAGCAATCGCGGTCTTTCGGCGCAACGCCAACAAGCTCTGGACGAGTTCTGGAGCCGAGTAGACGACGCAACCGCCATTTCCTATGGCCAAATCCTGGACGAGTACTGCGACCCCTTGCCCTCCCCCTATGGCGGCGGGCTTTTGATATCTGCGGCAAGACGCATCTGCCCAAAACTCACGGGTTTGTTAAAAAAATTCAACACCGCGCCAACCGACGTAAACGGGCTGAGCCAAAAAATTGCTGAAGCTGAGGAAAAATCGCGGTGGGCAACCAAGTTGGCCAATGCGCAGGCTTCCATCACCGAGAAGCGCGAGGAATACCAGAACACCATGTCGAGCGGGCAAAGTTCAAGTGAAATCATCGCAATTTTTACTCTGATTGGCGAGGAGACGGGGGTTAAACGCAATTTAGTGATGCTTGGCTTTATGCTATTGGTGATTCTGTTCCTGTTGCGCGCCTGGATTGTCATAGATTCGTATAAGGGCAAGGTGCAAGCAATTCCAGTTTCTCAGACAAGGATTAGGGAAAATAACAAAACGTCAATTTGGGGAGGGGTCAAAAAATGGTTTTCGGCCCACGGTTCCCACGGTTCCC
>DYSU01000023.1 GCA_020726335.1 Thiomargarita sp.
GTGTACTGTTTGATTCATTGTTTTGCTCTAAAAAATTTTTGTGAATGGTGTTTATTTTGCATTTATTCTATTTAATTATACACCTTTACTAAAAAGGTTGATGTCAAATCCCACTATGTTATACCGTTTCTTTTAATGATTGGAAACTATATGTTGTGAAATTAGACAACTATAAAACAACTTTTAATAGCGGCGAATAATGACTTCAAAGCGTTGTTGTTCCAGTTGCTGGCTGGCTTGGGTAATTTGGTTGGCAGTTTGATAAGGGCCAACCAACACCCGATACCAATCGCGTCCTGCGATGTTGGTTGATTCGATTTGGGTATTAAAACCATTGTCCAGCAATTGCTGTTTGAGTTCATTGGCTTTTTGCAGTTCACGAAACGAGGACACTTGCAACATGACAGAGCCTTGAGGCGGCGTGATGTGTTGCAACATTTCCAATGGCGTTGGCTGGGGTTCGGTTGGCTCTATCGCAGGGGTGTGCTGTCCCCTGTCGAGTTCATCGGGGTTGTCCAACGTGGCATTGGCAACGGGTTCATCAACCACAGGTGGCGGTTCAACAGGCGGTGGAACAATTTCCGCTGGGGTTTGGGGTGGCTTGTCGTTTTTATTCATGCCAATGGCATGGGTAAACTCATCATAAAAAGTGAAAATGGATTTATTGTCCTCTTTTTTAGCGGGGGCATCGTTTTGGGCAACTTCAGGTTGATTCACTTGCGCGGCGGTCAGTTGGTCGATTTGCCGTTGCAATTTGTTCAATGAAGGCAGTTCACGCAAATAAACCAGAAAAGACAGAACCATACCGATTAAAACCCCCACCACCAGCCAAGGCCAAACCGAAGGACAAGGCGGTAATAAGGCGGGTTTTTGTGGCGGTACACGCACTTTAATGCTCATAACTTCACCCGTTCATCAGGCCGTTTTTTGGCTACATTTTTTCAGGTGCAGACACGCCTAAAATCGCCAGCCCATTTTTTAAAGCGTGTTGTACCGCAAAAATCAGATTTAACCGTGCATTGCGCAAAGCCGCATCGGCAACGATAAAAGTGTGTGCGTTGTAATAGGCATGAAATGCTTGGCTGAGTTCACGCAGATAATACGCCAATTGATGCGGTTCATAGGCTTTGGCCGCCGTTTCAATCACTTCGGGATAACGCGACACACACCCCAGCAAAAGTTGTTCGTGTTCGTTGCCCAACCGTTGCATATCGGCTTCTGCCCGTTGCCATGAATAACCTTTTTCCGTCAATTGGCGTGCCACGCTACAAATGCGCGCATGGGCATATTGAATATAATACACAGGATTATCATTGGATTGCGATTTGGCCAGCTCTAAATCAAAATCCAAATGTTGCTCTGATTTACGCAACACATAAAAAAAGCGCGCCGCATCTTTGCCCACTTCTTTGCGTAATTCGCGCAAAGTGACGAATTGACCACTGCGGGTGGACATGGGCAATTTTTCTTTACCACGGTACAAGTGGGCAAATTGCACCAACAGCACGGTTAATTTTTGTTTATCACCGCCCAAGACTCGCATCGCCGCTTTAACCCGTGGAACATAACCGTGATGGTCTGCGCCCCAAATGTTGATCAAATGGTCGTATTGCTGTTCCAATTTATACCAATGATAGGCAATGTCGGCGGCAAAATAAGTCATCGCGCCATTTTCACGAACCATTACACGGTCTTTTTCATCGCCAAAATCGCTGGAACGAAACCACAACGCGCCGTCTTTTTGATAGACATGCTGGCTTTGTTGCAAGCGCGCCAATGCGTCGGAAATCAAATTTTGATCGTGCAATTGACGTTCAAAAAACCAGTTTTGATAAACCACGCCAAATTCAGTCAAATCGGCTTTGATGTTGGCTAAAATGCGATTAAGTGCTGAATCAAATACTTGGCGATAAGCGGTTGTTCCCAACAAGGTTTGGCAACGGGCAATCAGCGCGTCAATGTGGGCTTCTTTGTCGCCGCCTTGCGGTTCATCTGCGGGGATGCCAGTCAACACCTTGGCGATAGGCTGGTGAAAACATTCACCTTTTTCGCGGTGCAAATCAGCCGCAATGTCCCAGACATAATCACCTTGATAGCCATTGCTGGGGAAAATGAACTTTTCATCACACAATTCTAAATAACGCAACCACACGCTGGTGGCTAAAATGTCCATTTGCCGCCCTGCGTCGTTGACATAATATTCACGGCTGACTTTAAAACCTGCCGCTTGCAGTAAATCAGCCAACGCTGCGCCATAAGCCGCGCCACGGCCATGACCTACATGCAACGGCCCTGTGGGATTGGCAGAAACAAATTCCAATAAAACCGATTGGCCTTGACCCATTGGGCTTTGGCCAAAGCGTTCGCCTTGGTCTAAAGCACGGTCAACCACGGTGTGATAAGCCGCAGGATGCAGAAAAATGTTGATAAAGCCTGCGCCTGCGATTTCATAACGGGCAACCCAATCAGTTGCAGGCAATTGGGCGATGATGGCTTGTGCCAATTGACGTGGATTTTGACGGACAACTTTGGCCAATACCAATGCGATATTGCATGTGAAATCGCCAAATTGTCGTTCTTTGCTCCGCTCTATTTGCAAAACAGGATGAATATCGGCAGGCAATGCCTGTTGTTGTAACGCAGTGATTGCCTGAGAAAATAAATAGATTAAATGTTGTTTCAAACCGTTCCTCTTTGTGCCAAAATGTGTTTATCCTTAAATCGTTGTGAGCTTGGTTGCAGCGCAGTTATCGTCTGCAACCTGCATTTATTCCGTGGTCATTCTAACAGAAAAAAGAAAAATCGTGCATAAGGCAAGCGTAATGGATTCAAAATTGAGTCAACAATTGCAGAACCTCAACTTAACCGCAAACGAATGCCCACACGACAACGACACTTGGCAAGCTTTTCTACAGGCCATCGACAATAATTTCCAAGAAAACAATAAAGAAGTCAATCAATTAAAAAAGATTTTAATGGATTTGCCTCAAGCTTTGTGCATTTTTAATCCACAAGGCCAATTATTATTTTTCAATACCTTGGCCAAAAAATCAGTCCCCCAACTGCGCACCAATGCCCGCTGTGATTTGGATTTTTTTCAATTGCGCCACCCACAATCTAAACAAATTCTCAATAAAAACAATATTTTAGCTTATATGCAACAAGGTGAAACTTTGCACGACAATGCGGCGTTTATCAAAAACAGCGCGCAGGTTTTACCCATCGCTTGCACCATCAGCCCCATTCAAGTCCAGAAAAAACCGAGTGCTTTTATGATTCTATTTTCCGATGCCAGCGAACGCCAACAAGAGAAAAAAGATTTAATCGCGGCCAAAGAAGCCGCAGAAAAAGCCAGTTTGGCCAAATCCAGTTTTTTATCCAGCATGAGCCATGAATTGCGCACCCCCATGAATGCGATTTTAGGCTATTGTGAATTATTGCAAGAAGATTTAACCGACTTTGGCACAGACTGTGATGACGATGCGCGCAAAGTGGTCAATGAATTGCAAAATTATGCCCGCTATATCAATCAAGCAGGTACGCATTTAATGGAGTTGATTAATGAAGTGTTGGATTTGACCCGTATCGAAGCGGGTAAAATCAATATTAATATAGATAACATTGATTTAAATACGGTTTTGCGTGAAGTGTTGATTGAAATTCATCCCCAATTGGAACCGTTGTCCTTGATTTTGGACAATCAAATCGCGGCCAAACAACGCTTGAGCGTATTGGCTGACCGCGTTTGTTTAAAAAAAATTCTCAGTAATTTGCTGTCTAATGCCGCTAAATATAACCGTGAACACGGCAACATCACGTTGACCGCCCGTTATGTTTCCAAACAACGCTTGCGTTTGACCGTCAGTGACACAGGCATCGGCATGGAACCTCTGCTGGTTGACAGCATTTTTAAACCGTTCACCCGATTGAGCGGCTTGAATTTAATCGAAGGCACGGGCATTGGTTTGACTTTGACCAAGCAATTGGTTGAGCTGATGGACGGCGATATGGGCGTGGAGACTGTGTTGAGCCAAGGCAGTGAATTCTGGGTTGATTTGCCCACAGGCGAAGTATTAAATGACCCGCGCAATGTGTTCAGCAATCCGCGCCGTCACTTGTTGCTGTATATCGAAGACAGCCGCACCAATGTCAGTTTGGTCAGCAAAATTTTGCGCGCACGCCCTGACATGGCTTTGATTTCTGCCCCCACGGGCGAAATGGGGTTTGAGTTGGCGCAAAAACACAGGCCTGATGTGATTTTATTGGACATCAATTTGCCGGGGATTGATGGTTTTGAAGTGCTGAATCGCCTGCGTTCACAGGATAAAACGGCGCATATCCCTGTATTGGGTTTGAGTGCAGACGACACGCAAGAAGCCTTAAGCCAAGCCAGACAAGCGGGCTTTGTGCAATACATGATTAAACCCTTGCAAAAAAAGACTTTTTTACAACATATCAACCAATTGCTACCCTTGCACCCCTTATGAAATGGATCATCATCACAGGTCTTTCGGGCGCAGGCAAAACCGTGGCTTTACGCGCTTTAGAAGACATGGGTGCGTATTGCATTGATAACCTGCCTGTGGGCTTATTGCCCGACATGGTGCAACAAATACAACCTGTGATTAATCTTTATTGCGCCATCGGCGTGGGCATTGATGCGCGCAACATCGGTTTGCAAAATATTTCACACTTGTTGGCACAATTAAAAAAACAAGCCATTTGCTATAAAATCATTTACTTAACCGCAGATGACACCACGCTGACTCAGCGTTTTAGCGAAACACGGCGCAAACACCCGCTGAGCAACCAACAACGCGCTTTAAGCGAAGCCATTCAACAAGAAAAACACTTGTTGCAACCGTTGGCCACGCAAGCCGATTTACACATCGACACGTCCAAGCTTAATTTATATGATTTGCGGCAACTGATTCACGCCCGTGTTTCCGTTTGTCAAGCCGATAACCGCACCTTGGTCATTCAATCGTTTGGCTTTAAATATGGCGTGCCGGCGGATGCCGATTTTGTGTTTGATGTCCGTTGCCTGCCCAACCCGCATTGGCAAGCGCAACTGCGGCCACTGACCGGCAAAGATTTGCCCGTGATTGCGTTTTTCCAACAACATGCGCAAGTGGCTGATATGTTACAGAGTTTAATCAATTTTTTACAGCAATGGTTGTTGCAATTTAAACACGACAACCGCCATTATTTAACCGTGGCCGTGGGTTGCACAGGCGGCCATCACCGTTCTGTTTATTTTGCTGAACAGTTGTTTGCCCATTTTGAATATTTTTATCCGCAAGTGCTGTTGCGTCACCGTCAATTGCCGCATTAATTTGTTTTTGCTGGGGGATGAAGTGGGCTGATGGCCTAAAAAAATTTTGACAAAAAGCCGCAACTGGGTTAAATGCTGGTGTTTTTGTCTACGTTAGATTCATCCATGCTGATATTTGAACAATCACAAACAGGGCGCACCGCCGCCGCTGTATTGCCTACAACAACCCAAAGCCCCGTTTTTACTGATATTCCCGCTCATTTATTGCGCACCCAGCCTGCAAGCTTGCCAGAGGTGTCCGAAATGCAGGTGGTGCGCCATTACACCCGATTATCGCAGAAAAATTTTTCCATCGACAGCCATTTTTACCCCTTGGGTTCATGCACCATGAAATACAATCCCAAGGTTTGTCATGATTTGGCTCTGTTGTCAGGTTTTGCCAACCGCCATCCCAGCACGCCCGATGAACACAGCCAAGGTTTTTTGGCCTGTTTGCATGAACTGCAACAGATTTTGGCCGAAGTCACAGGGATGCACGCCGTCTCTTTGACCCCTGCGGCAGGCGCGCAAGGCGAATTTGCAGGCATTGCCATGATTCGCGCCTATCATCAAAGCCGCAACGACGGGGCGCGCACCGAAGTGTTGGTGCCTGATGCGGCGCACGGCACCAATCCCGCCACCGCCACCATGTGCGGCTATCAAACCCGAGAAATCCCCACCGATGCCCATGGCGATGTCGATTTGAGCGTGTTGCGGCAAAGGGTGGGTTCACACACTGCCGCCATCATGTTGACCAATCCATCAACCATCGGCGTGTTTGAACGCAATATTCAAGAAATTGCCGCCATTGTCCATCAAGCGGGCGGCTTGCTGTATTACGACGGCGCAAACCTCAACGCGATTTTAGGCAAAACCCGCCCCGCTGACATGGGGTTTGATGTGATTCACATGAATTTGCACAAAACTTTTTCCACGCCCCACGGCGGCGGCGGGCCGGGCGCAGGGCCTGTCGGTGTCAGTCAACGGCTGACCCCGTTTTTACCTGTGCCAACCGTGACCTATGACGGTGAATTGTATCGGTTAAAAACCGATTTGCCCCACAGCATAGGCCCATTGAGCGCGTTTGCAGGCAACGCAGGCGTGTTGTTGCGCGCCTATGTTTATGCGCGGCTGTTGGGCAAAACAGGCATGGGTCGCGTGGCCGAATACGCCTGTTTGAACGCCAATTATTTGCTCAAACGCTTGACTGACGCGGGTTTTCAAGCGGCTTATCCTGAACGACGCGCTTCACATGAGTTTATCATCACCTTGCGCCAGCAAAAGCAAATGTTCGGTGTCAATGCCATGGATTTTGCCAAACGGCTGTTAGACTATGGCTATCACGCGCCGACCACTTATTTTCCGCTGTTGGTGGCCGAATGTCTGTTGATTGAGCCGACCGAAACCGAAAGTTTGGACATGCTCGATGGTTTTGTCGATACCTTGATTAAAATCCAAAACGAGGCAAAAAACGAAGCACAAACCCTGAAAACCGCACCCCATCATTTGCCCGTTAAACGGCTGGATGATGTGCGTGCTGCGCGGCAATTGGACCTGCGTTGGCAACCGCAGACCTGAAGCATGGCAGATGCTTGAAGCGGCGATACAAACTTTGTTGCCTCAAATTGTGGGGCTGTTTTCATGTGACGACGGCCCTTGGCGAAACACGGTTTTAATCCGTGCCGCGTTGCCGATGACCAACAGCGAACTGATGGGCATGGCAATCGCCGCAACCAAGGGCGTGATAAAACCCGCCATGGCCAGAGGCACCATAACCATGTTATAAATAATTGAAATGCCAATGTTTTGTTTAATGGTTTGTAAAGTGCGTTGTGACAACTGGCTGGCCAGCAAAATATTGTGCAGTTCATCGTGCATCAGCACGATGTCTGCGCTTTCCACCGAAACATCCGTGCCTGAACCGACCGCAATGCCGACATCGGCGCGAACCAACGCAGGCGCGTCATTGACCCCATCGCCAATCATGGCCACTTGTTGCCCCTGTTTTTGCAATTGGGCGATGACTTTGTTTTTGTCTTCGGGCAACACGTCGGCAATCACCGCCATGTGGTCGCTCAGTTGGCGGGCAATCGCTTCGGCCACAGGTTTTTGGTCACCTGACAGCAAGGTCAATTGAATGCCGTTGTGTTCCAGTTGTTGAATCAACGCTTTGGCTTGCGGACGCAATTGGTCGGCGATGCTGAACACCCCGATGTGTTGGCCGTTTTTGGCGCAATGGACACAGGTTTGCGCTTGGTTTTGCCAGTTTTCAGCCTGTTGTTGCAAGCTGGGGTCTATGGCGATGTCATGCTGTTGCAACCACGCCAACGTGCCTGCCCAATAGGTTTCACCCGCGACTTTGCCGATAATGCCTTTGCCCGTCTGGCTTTGTACGCTGTCAACCGTCAATTGCGCCATCAGCCCTTGTTGTTTGGCATAGTGGACAATCGCTTGTCCCACGTTGTGTTCTGAATATTGCTCCAACGCCGCGATGGCTTGGATAAAATACTCTCGATTTTCAAGAACTTGTATGTGTTGCACTTGGCGTTTGCCTTGGGTCAAGGTGCCTGTTTTGTCAAACACGAAGTGTTTGATTTTAGACAAGTTTTCCAATACTGCGCCGTTTTTGACTAAAATGCCGTGTTTCGCCCCTTGTCCAGAAGCCACTGCAATCGCCATCGGTGTGCCCAAACCAAAAGCGCATGGGCAAGTGATGATGAGTACCGCCGTGGCATTCATCAACGCCGTTTCAAAACCCGCGCTGAACCAAAACAGCAAAGTGAGCGCGGCCAAACCCAAGGTGAAGGCGACAAACCACGGCACGATTTTGTCGGCGGTGCATTGAATCGGGGCTTTGGAGGCTTGTGCTTCTTCCACCAAGCGAATGATGCGCCCCAGCGCGGTTTGCTTCAAGATGCCTGTGACTTTAACCTCTAAACTGCTGTGGGTATTGTAGGTGCCAGCCGACACTTTATCACCGCTGGTTTTTTCCACGGGTACCGATTCGCCGCTGAGCATGGCTTCATCCACTGCGCTACACCCCGCCAACACCACGCCATCGACAGGCACTTGACTGCCTGCTTTAATCAAGACCACATCACCCACTTTTAAGCTGCGTACAGGTACAATATCTTCTTGATTATTCTTCCATTTTATAGCGACTTTGGGTTGCAATTCCATCAAGCGTTGGGTGGCCATCACCGCATGGCGTTTGGACATCCCTTCCAAATAGCGACCGATGAGAATCACAAAAATGAAATTGACCACGGTATCAAAATACACCGCCCCACCACTGCCACCCAAAAAAGTATCGACATAAGTGACATAAGCGGAATAGAGATAACTGGTGGTTGCGCCGAGGGCAATGGGCAAATCCATGCCCAAATGACGCGCTTTCAAACCTGTCCACGCACCTTTGAGAAACGGCCAGCCTGAATAAAACAAAGTGGGCGTGGCCAGCACAAAACCGACCCAATAAAACAAGGTTTTGTATTCGCCTTGGTCTGCGCCTGCATACAAGGCGATGGAAATCCACAATAAATTCATCATGGTAAACCCGGCGAACGCCATGCGAAACAAAAATGCGCGGTTTTGCCGTTTTAATTGACCCTCAGCGGCTTCAGGGTCAAACGGCGCGGCGGCATAGCCAATTTTAGCTAACTGATTGAGAATATTGGATAATTTGATTGAGTTGTTGTTCCATCGCAACAACAGCTGTTTGGCGGTTAAATTGACTTTGGCCGACACCACGCCCGTCATTGGGCGCAGACGGTGTTCGATCAACCAGACACAGGCGGCGCAATGGATGCCTTCCACCAGCAGATGAATTTCGCGCACCGCACCCATGTCGGTGACGAATTCTTGTTGCACTTCATCCAAATCGTACAGCGCGCTGTCTTGCGGCAATTGTGCAGGTGGCGCAAGCACTTGGCCTTCGGGTGTGCGTTGATAAAAACCTTCCATGCCCGCTTCGTAAATCGCAGCACAAACCGATTGGCAGCCCAAACAACAAAATTGTCGGGTTTGGCTTTGAATTTCGGCTGTAAACCGTTGATTTTTAGGTAAAGGCAAGCCACAGTGAAAGCAAGTTGAGGAATCAGTTATCATCACAGTTTCCGTTTTAGTTAAATGGGAACCCCTTTTGGGCAAAAATTCAATTACGCCAAAAAGATTCTGCACAACATTAAAAACAATTTTAGCCCAGATGTCCATTTGACTTTGTCGTTGATAGGGCATGTCTTGAGAATAAAATTATTTTATTTTCTCTCGGATAAAATCTATAAAAATTTTGCTGTCTTTGTTGTGGAAATCATTTGACCTTGACACATCATTTGAGTATATTAGCTCACCTTAATGTAGTTTGAAAAATACCCGCAAACAGGTTAATATTTAAGGATTATTCGAGTATTTTACTTGGATAATAACTTCAACTTGTTTTATTTTGAACGGAGTAAATAAAATGGCTAAACCCATGCATGTAACTGAAAACTTAGACCAATTGGAAAGCGGTCCTTGGCCAAGTTTTGTCACTGGATTGAAGCGTCTGGCGAATGAAGGCCCAAAACAAAACATGGTGGTCGACTTATTGGGTCAACTCGAACATTCCTATAAAACTAAAAAAGGCTACTGGAAAGGCGGCACTGTCGGTGTGATCGGTTATGGCGGCGGCATTATTCCTCGTTTTTCTGAAGTGGCTTCTCAATTCCCCGAATCCAGTGAATTCCATACAATCCGTATTATCCCACCTGCGGGTATGCACTACGACACCAAAGTGATGCGCGAATTGTGCAATGTTTGGGAAAAATACGGCTCCGGCTTGATCGCTTTCCACGGTCAAAGTGGTGACATCATGTTTCAAGGTGTCAGTACCGCCAATGTACAACCTTGTTTTGACGAACTCAACGAAATGGGTTTTGACTTGGGTGGCGCAGGCCCTGCGGTGCGTACAGGCATGTCTTGTGTGGGTGCTGCCCGTTGTGAACAATCTTGTGCCGATGAACAACGCATCATGCGCAGTTTGGTCAACGAATTCTTGGACGACATGCACCGTCCTGCCTTGCCCTACAAAATGAAATTTAAAGTCTCAGGTTGTCCAAACGACTGCATGAACGCCATTGAGCGCGCTGACTTTGCGGTGATTGGCACTTGGCGCGATGACATGAAAGTTGACCAAGAACAAGTACAAGCGTTTGTTGCCAGCAAAGGGCGCAAATATGTGGTTGACAATGTGATCACCCGTTGCCCAACCCATGCGTTGTCATTGAACGATGACAACACTTTAGATGTGGATAACCGCAACTGTGTCAGATGTATGCACTGCATCAACGTCATGACCCGTGCCTTGTCTGTCGGTGATGACAAAGGCGTGACGGTGTTAATCGGTGGCAAACGCACGTTGAAAATCGGCGATTTGATGGGAACTGTGATTATACCTTTCAAAAAATTGGAAACCGATGATGATTATGAAGAATTGGTGGGTTTAGCTGGTGAAGTCATTGATTTCTTTGCAGAAAATGCGCTGGAACATGAACGTACAGGTGAAATGATTGAACGCATCGGTTTGACCAACTTTTTAGAAGGCATTGGTGTTGAGGTTGACCCGAACATGATCAGCGAACCTCGCAACATTTCTTATGTCCGTATGGATGACTGGGACGAAGAAGCCGAGAAATGGAGACAACGCCAAGCTGAAAAAGCTGCGTAAATTTATTTGAATAATATGGTGGAGACGTTATACTGTAACGCCTCTGCCCCCGAATCTGAATTTGTACCGACAATCTTAACTTGGAGGCTCTCATGGCAGCACCCCGTATGCCAATCGAATCTGGTGTACCAGACCCAATGCAATACATGCACCCCACAATGAAAGCAAACTACGGCAAATGGCATTACCATGACCGTCCACGTCCAGGGGTGTTGCATCACGTTGCTCATAGCGGTGATGAAATCTGGACCGTGCGTGCAGGTACTCAGCGTCAAATGGATTTATATACTGTTCGTAAACTCTGTGATATTGCGGATGACTATGCAGAAGGTCATATCCGTTTCACCATTCGCAGTAACATCGAATTTATGGTGAGTGATAAAGCCAAAGTTCAACCCTTAATTGATGCTTTGGGCAAAGGCGGTTTTCCCGTCGGTGGCACAGGTCCTTCTGTGAGCATGATTTCTCATACCCAAGGTTGGTTGCACTGCGACATCCCCGCTACAGACGCATCGGGCGTGGTCAAATCCTTAATGGATGAATTACATGAAGAATTTATTCGTGAAGACATGCCCAACCGTGTACACATCACCACGTCGTGTTGCCAAATTAACTGCGGCGGTCAAGGCGACATCGCCATCAACATCCAACACACCAAACCCCCTAAAATCAACCATGCCCAAGTGGCCAATGTGTGCGAACGCCCTTCTGTGGTGGCTCGTTGCCCTGTGGCGGCGATTCGTCCTGCGATGGTCGATGGCAAACCTTCTTTGGAAGTGGATGAGAAAAAATGTATTTGTTGCGGCGCGTGTTTCCCCCCTTGTCCCCCAATGCAAATCAACGACCCAGAGCATTCTAAATTGGCCATTTGGATTGGCGGCAACCACTCCAATGCCAGAAGCAAACCTTCTTTCCATAAATTGGTGGCCGCAGGCATTCCCAATAACCCGCCCCGTTGGCCAGAAGCCGCCGCTGTGGTGAAAAAAATTCTCAAAGTCTACAAAGAAGATGCCAAAGATTGGGAACGTATCAATGACTGGGTTGACCGTATCGGTTGGCCACGTTTCTTTGAATTGACCGAATTGCCTTTCACCAAATACCATATCAATAATTGGCGTGGTGCGCGTCAAAGCTTGAACGCATCAACTCATATTCGTTTCTAAGGGGGGTGTTATGAAATTTGGTATTCAAATCAATGAAGGCCCTTATCAGCATCAAGCATCTGATACAGCTTATCAATTCACCAAAGCTGCTTTAGAAAATGGCCATAAAGTCTATCGGGTGTTTTTTTACCACGATGCGGTGAACAACGCCACCCGTTTGGCCGTGCCACCGCAAGATGACCGCAACATCACCAAAAATTGGCAGGCTTTGGCCAAAGAATATAATCTGGATATGGTGGTGTGTATTGCGGCCGCGCAACGTCGGGGTTTGTTGGATGAAAACGAAGCCAAACGCCAAGGCAAAGATGCCAGCAATATCGCTGAAGGCTTTCGCATCTCTGGTTTAGGCCAGTTGATTGAAGCAGGTATTCAATCTGACCGTTTGGTTGTTTTTGGTGACTGATTAAGGAATAACGATGTCTGAAGAAATGATGGATGATGAAGAAGGCGTGATCAAAAAGTTCATGTATGTGAACCGTAAAGCACCTTATGGTAGCATCTATGCGTTGGAATCTTTAGAAGTGGTATTGATTGGTGCCGCTTTCGATCAAGATGTGAGCTTGGCTTTCATTGATGACGGTGTTTATCAATTGATGAAGGGCCAACGCACCAGCGGTATTGGCATGAAAGATTTTTCGCCCACTTACCGCGCCTTAGAAATGTATGATGTGGAAAAATTATACGTTGATCAAGATTCTTTAGCGGCGCGTAATTTAACAGCCGATGATTTAATTGTACCTGTTGAAGTATTAAGCTCCGCAGAAATGGCTGATTTAATGGAAGACCAAGACGTTGTTTTGAGTTTCTAAGGGGAAATAGATGTTATTACACACTGTTAATAAATCGTTTGAACGCAATTCTTTGGATGCTTGTTTGCGTTTAGCTAAAGCAGGCAGCACAGTATTGTTGATTGAAGATGGCGTTTATGCCGCTGTCCAAGGCACCTGTTTAGAAGGCAAACTAAAACAAGCCATGGATACAGGGATCAATTTATGTGTATTAGCCCCCGATTTGCTGGCGCGTGGTTTTGCCACAGATAAAGTGATCGCGGGTATTAATGCCGTTGATTATGCGGGTTTTGTCCAATTAGCGGCTGACCACAGTTCAGTGCAATCTTGGTTATAAGCGATTTTACTGCTGGATTTGCCCAGCATTTACTTATTTTTTTAACATGAGGGACTAAAAAATGCCAATGTTTGAACAAGGCGGTGTCAGCGTTGAAGTGGATGAAGAAGGCTACTTGGTCAATTTGAATGATTGGACACCTGAAGTTGCAACAGCTTTTGCGGCCACAGGTGACGACAAAATCGAAGGTGGTTTGACCAGTGAACACTGGGAAATCATTAATTTCTTGCGCAAATACTACGAAGAATATCAAATTGCCCCTGCAGTTCGGGTTTTGACCAAAGCGATTGGTAAAAAAATGGGTGCAGATAAAGGCAACAGCAAATACCTTTACAGCTTATTCCAATACGGTCCTGGCAAACAAGCTTGTCGTTATGCAGGGTTGCCCAAACCTACTGGCTGTATCTAATCCGCTGGCGTGAGATAAAGAGAGCGATCTCTTAAAAGGGCAATCTTCTGGTTGCCCTTTCCTTAATCAAAATGTGTTAAAGCATACGCTCTGTTTCTTATACTTTAGGTATATAGATGACCCTGCAGTTTCACTGAACTAGAGAATTGGTAACAACTATGTCGTTTCTAACTGGGTTTTTCGCGGTTTTTTTCTATGTAGCAACGTTTATTTTCATTGCTTTTACGGGCTACAAAATAGTCCAATATGTACGCACCCCCGCACCATTAAAAATTCCTGCCATGCCTGCCCCTTTAACCCAAGGTGGGGTGGTTGTTCGTTTAATAAAAGAGGTCGTTTTATTTTATAGTTTATTTCGTTCCAATAAATGGATTTGGTTGTTCGGCTGGGTTTTCCACTTCTCCTTGTTTTTGGTGTTATTGCGCCATTTCCGTTATTTTCTCGACTTATCCAATCCAATTTGGTTTTGGGTGCCTTTAATCCAGCCTTTTGGCAAATACGCAAGTTTTACCATGATCATTGGTTTAACAGGTTTGTTAATCCGTCGTATCTATGTAGAACGCCATAAATACATCAGCAGTCCTTCTGATTATTTGCACTTGATTTTATTGCTGTTTATTGCTTTTTCAGGTTGTATGATGACCTTTGTTGTCCATACCGACATTGTACAACTCAAAGCTTTTATTCAAGGTGCGATCACGTTTGGCTTAACCAGCACAGGCTGGCAACCAATACCCGCTTCACCGATTTTATTTTTACATTTGACTGCTGTGTTTTTACTGATGATCGTCTTTCCTTTTAGCAAATTGCTCCATGCGCCGGGAGTTTTCTTCAGTCCCACCCGCAATCAGGTCGATAACGCCCGTGAAAAACGTCATATCGCGCCTTGGGCGGCCAAACTTGATGCAACACGTCAACCATAACGGGGGAATTAAATATGGCAGCACCCAAAGTTATTGCACCTGAATTTAGAGAATACCCAGTTATTCCTATCATTAAAGTGGACGCTATGAAAGGCAATGGTCCTTTTATCGCTGCGCCACAATACCAACAGCCTTTGAATTTTCCAAGTGAATTGGTGGATAACTGGCAAGAGAAAGCCATTGAAAAAATGGGAGATTTGCTCAGCCGTTATCGCAGTTTCCAAGTGTATATGGATTCTTGTGTTAAATGCGGCGCATGTACCGATAAATGCCATTATTTTATCGGCACCAATGACCCGAAAAACATGCCTGTCGCACGCCAAGATTTGTTGCGCAGTGTTTATCGCCGTTATTTCACCTTGGCGGGCAAATATTTTCCCAAATTGGTCGGTGCGCGTGATTTGGATGAAGATGTTCTCAACGAATGGTACAACTATTTTCACCAATGTTCCCAATGTCGCCGTTGTTCTGTGTTTTGTCCTTATGGCATTGATACGGCTGAAGTTTCAATGGCCGCACGCGAAATCATGGACAGCATCGGCAAAGGACAAAAATATTGTAATGAAATCATCGCCAAAGTATTTAAAATCGGCAATAATTTGGGTTTGCCCGAACCTGCGTTGCGCGATACGTTAGAGGGTTTAGAAGAAGACATTGAAGATACCACGGGCGTGGCAGTGCGCTTGCCCTTGGATGAAAAAGGCGTGGACATTTTATTGGTCACGCCTTCGGCTGACTTTTTCGTAGAACCCCATGTTGATGGCTTAATGGGTTATGCCAAAGTCTTCCATGAATCGGGCGTGAGCTGGACCCTCAGTTCATATGCGTCCGAAGGGGCAAACTTCGGCATGTTCATCGGCAGTTACGAAAACATGCAGAAAATTGCCCTGCGCATCCGCAAAGCCGCATTAGATTTAGGGGTTAAACGCATCGTGTTTGGCGAATGCGGCCATGCGTGGCGGGTGGCTTACAGCTTTTTGAACACGTTGGCAGGGCCTTTTGATTTTTTAGACCCCAATTATCCCGTACCCCAACACATTTGTGAATTTACCTATAATTTGATTCAAGAAGGTAAACTCAATTTTGATAAATCAAAAAACGATGACATGGTGTTGACTTTCCATGATTCCTGTAATGTCGCCCGCGCCACCCGCATGGGTGATAAACCGGGGGGACAAATGGAAATCCCCCGTGCAGTGATCAAAGCGGTGTGCAATCACTATTACGATATGCCTAAAGACACCATCGGCGACCAAACTTTCTGTTGTGGCGGCGGTGGCGGTTTATTGACCGACGACTTGATGCCGTTGCGGGTAAAAGGCGCGTTGCCACGGATGGAAGCTTTAAAGCAAGTGGTCGATGAACACCAAGTCACCCACTTGGCGGCTATTTGTGCTATTTGTAAAACCCAGTTTGCTAAAGTATTGCCGTATTACGGTTTTAGTATGGACCAAATTGTCAGCGTACATCAACTGGTCAGTAATGCCATCATCTTGACGGGACAAGAAACCGACGATGATGAATAGGAATCTAGCACAGCCTTTTCCTAACCCTTATTCTTAATCTTAGATAACAAGTGACAGGAGATACACCCATGTCAGTCAGTATTGGTGAAGCAAAACTTACTTTTCGACGTTATGCGGATAACGACGATAGAACCGAAGCTTGGGATAAATACATCTTTCAAGCGGGTTGGTCACACAAATGTCCAACTTATGTCCACCGTACCCCACCCTGTCAAGGCAGTTGCCCTTCTGGTGAAGATATTCGCGGTTGGTTAGGTATCGTCCGTGGCATAGAAAAACCTGTAGACAAAAACATGGCATGGCAAGAATACGCTTTTCGCCGTTCCACCGATGCCAATCCTTTCCCTGCCATCATGGGACGGGTGTGTCCTGCCCCTTGCCAAAGCGGTTGCAACCGCAACGAAGTGGAAGACTTTGTAGGCATTAATTCCGTAGAGCAATACATTGGCGATTATGCCTTGGCCAACAACTACCGCTTTGCCCCTGCCGCCACTGAAACAGGCAAAAAAGTCGCCATCATCGGTGGTGGGCCTGCCGGCTTGGCTGCCGCTTATCAATTGCGCCGCAAAGGCCATGCTTGCACTGTTTTTGATGACCATGCAGAACTCGGCGGCATGATGCGCTATGGCATCCCCGGTTATCGTACCCCACGCGACGCATTAGATGGCGAAATCAAACGCATCACTGACATGGGTGTGGAAGTGCGTTGCAATGTTCGCGTGGGCAAAGACATCACCGTGGCACAATTAGAACAAGACTACGATGCCATTTTGTGGGCATTGGGTTGTAAAGCAGGCCGTGGATTGCCTTTGGCGGGCTGGGCAAACACCCCCAACTGCGTCAGCGGCGTGGCCTTTTTGGAAGCCTTCAACCAAGGCAAATTGCAATTGGTTTCAGGTCGGGTGATTGTGGTCGGTGGTGGCGATACCTCCATTGACGTGGCTTCCGTTGCCCGCCGCTTGGGTCATATCAAAACCATGAACCCCAATGACCGCCCTGAAAATGTAATTTTAGGCCACACCGCGCATGATGTGGCTTCCAGTGCGATTCGTGAAGGCGCAGCCGTCACTTTGACTTCTTTATTCCCTGTGAAAAACATGACTGCCGCTGAGCATGAAGTCAACGATGCGATGCGTGAAGGCATCGACATTCAAGGCAGTGTGATGCCCATTGAAGTCTTGAAAGACGAAAATGGCCGCGCCACAGGCTTGCGTATGGCTCAGTGCGAAATGGTCAACGGTATTCCCGAAAAAATTGACGGCACTGAATACACCATTAAAGGCGATCTTATCGTATCCGCTATCGGTCAATTGGGTGATTTTGAAGGCATAGAAGGTTTTAACAACGGTCGCGGTTTCATCAACGCCGATAAAAACTTTCAAGTCAAAGACAAACCCGGCCACTTTGCCGCAGGCGACATCATTCGTCCTCATTTATTGACCACCGCCATTGGTCACGCTTCCATTGCCGTCGAAGGCATTGATGCCTACTTAAAAGCCGCTGATTTACCCAAACGTCCCAAAGTTGACGTGCATCACTTCAATTTGCTGGAAAAATTGCGTGAAACAGGTCACGAACCTGAAGCCTATAGCCAAGGCGAAACCCGTGGCACATTTTCAAGTAAATTTGCCATTCACAACTACGAAAACCGCTCTTTTGCCGAAATCATTCCCGCTGACCGTCTGTTTTTAGGTCATTTTGGGTATACGCCGCGCCATGTCCGCGAAGACGTGCCTGTCAGTGCAGAAGAAGTATTGGGTCATTTTCAAGAAAGGATGCGCGGCTTAAGCACGCAACAAGCGCAAGCTGAAGCCAAACGTTGTATGAGTTGCGGTTTGTGTTTTGAATGTGATAACTGCGTGATTTTCTGTCCACAAGATGCCGTTTATCGGGTGAAAAAAGCAGATGCGACCACAGGCCGTTATGTGGCTACAGACTATAGCAAATGTATCGGTTGTCATATCTGCTCTGATGTTTGTCCTACGGGCTACATCGACATGGCGATGGGCGATTAGAAGTCAGGCATTGGGAATGGGCGTAAACCCGCCCATCCTGTTCCCCGTCTTCTATTTCTTAAACGAATGAGAAATGTTATGAAAACAAAACTTTTCCAATGGCGGTGGCTGTTGACAGTGGGTTTGTTCATCAGTGCGCCGACCCTGCAAGCCGATGAAAACGGTTTATATTCGCCGCCGCACGCTGAACCTGAAAAACAAGTTTCTGCCAGCCAAGCGTGCGTTAAGCCTGTGCCTGAAATGCGTCGTGAGCATATGAACTTGATTTTACATCAACGCAATCAAACCATGCATCACGGGGTGCGTACCACGGATAACAGTTTACAAGGCTGTGTCAACTGTCATGTGACCCAAGATGATGCGGGAGAACCCATTGATTTCACAAATGAAAAACACTTTTGTAACAGTTGTCATCAATATGCCGCTGTGACGATCGATTGTTTTCAATGTCACAACAGCAAACCCACCGAACCTGTGGTTAAGGGAGGAAATCAGTAATGTCTCATTCGTCTCAACCACAAAATGAAAGTCGCCGCCAGTTTTTGACAGGCGCGGCCATGACTTCGGTCACATTGGCTTCAGGCGCATTGCTCTATACCAGCGCGCAAGCCAAAAATGCCGCCGATACCGTCAGCGACAAAGTGCGCTGGGGTTTGCTGATTGATGCCAATCAATGTGCATCAGGTTGCAGTGATTGCGTCGATGCTTGCAGTCAAATCAATGGTTTACACAGTGCAGACCCCCATTCAGCCGCTTCACAACAACCGCAATGGATTCGCAAAGTGACCATCAAAGACAAACAAACAGGCAAAGAAAACAGCTTGCCCGTGATGTGTCAACACTGCGAACATCCGCCTTGTGTCGATGTTTGCCCCACCACTGCATCGTTCAAGCGCGCAGATGGGGTGGTTTTGGTTGACCGCCACTTGTGTATCGGTTGTCGCTATTGCATGATGGCTTGTCCCTACAAAGCCCGCTCATTCGTTCATGAAACCTTAACCGACCAAAAAGGCCACGCGCCACGCGGTAAAGGCACAGTGGAAGCCTGTAATCTCTGCACCCACCTCATAGACCAAGAGGGCGGCTTGCCTGCCTGTGTCCAAGCGTGTAGTCAAGCAGGTCACAATGCCATGATTTTTGGCGATTTAAACGATCCCAACAGTGAAATTGCTCAACGCTTGGCCGCAGAAAACAGCACGGCTTTGCGCCCTGATTTGAAACTCAATCCCGGTGTGCGTTACCAAGGTCTATAAAGGAGCGGTATGAAAAGAATGACTTACAGCGAACTTGACGGCAAAAGTCGAGGCTTTTATGCCTTGCTGGCCGGTTTAGGCGCAATCATCGCCATTGCGTTGGGTGCGGCTTATTATATGGAGCATCACGGCCATTATGTGACGGGCATGAACAACCAAGTGGTTTGGGGTATGCCGCATGTGTTTGCAATTTTTCTGATTGTCGCCGCTTCGGGTGCATTGAACATCGCTTCTATCGGCACAGTGTTCAAACGCAAAATTTACCAACCCTTGGGGCGGTTATCAGGCATTTTTGCCATCGCTTTATTGATCGGCGGGTTGACCGTTTTGGTGTTGGATTTGGGCAGACCTGACCGCCTCATCATCGCCATGACCACCTATAATTTTAAATCCATTTTTGCGTGGAACATCATTTTATACAACGGGTTTATCGCGGTGGTGGCGGTTTATCTGTGGTTTATGATGGAACGGCAAATGAAAAAATATTACCTCTATGCAGGCACGTTGGCCTTTATTTGGCGGTTGATTTTGACCACAGGCACGGGTTCTATCTTCGGCTTTTTGGTGGCGCGTCATGCCTATGATGCCGCGATTTTAGCCCCCATGTTCATCATCATGTCGTTTGCTTTTGGGTTGGCCGCTTTCATTTTGCTGTTGATTCCCGCCTATCAATGGAGCAACCGTGCGTTGGGCGATGGGGTGTTGTTGCGCTTGAAAAGCTTGTTGAGCCTGTTCATCGCGGCGGTGTTTTTCTTCACTGTGATTTATCATCTGACCAACCTGTATATCACCCAACACCATGATTATGAACATTTTATTTTGATCAGCGGCGGGGTTTATACCTTGTTGTTTTGGTTGGGTCACATCATTTTAGGCTTGTTGGTGCCATTTGCCCTGCTGTATTTGCCCCTAGGCCAAACCCGCCAAGGAATGTTAATCACATCAGGTTTGGTGGTTTTAGGCGGTTTTGCCCAATTATATGTCATCATCATCGGTGGCCAAGCCTTCCCCATTGAAGTTTTCCCCAACAAAGAAATCATCGCCACAGGCTTTTTTGATGGCGCAGTGGGACAATACAGCCCCAGCTTGCCCGAATTTTTATTGGGTTTGGGCGGCGTGGCCGTGGCTTTGGTCATGACGGTTTTGGCCGCACGGGTTTTGCCTTTTATGCCCGACAGCTTGGCCGACCAATACATCGACCCGCACGCTAAATAATGGCTCACACATACGCTTTGGCGCATGTCTTCAACCAAGGTATTGCATGTCTGGAAACAGTTTTGGCAAATTATTTGTCACCACCACGTTCGGTGAAAGCCACGGCGTAGCCATCGGCGGCATTGTCGATGGCTGTCCTGCGGGCTTGCCGCTGAATGAAGCTGATTTACAAGTTGATTTAGACCGCCGCCGTCCCGGCACATCGCGCCACACCACCCAACGCCAAGAAGCCGATAAAGTGAAGATTTTATCAGGCGTGTTTGAAGGTGTGACCACAGGCACGCCGATTGGCTTGTTGATTGAAAACACCGACCAACGCAGCAAAGACTACAGCGACATCATGGACAGATTTCGCCCCGGTCATGCCGACTACACCTATCAAAAAAAATACGGCATCCGCGATTATCGTGGCGGCGGACGTTCTTCAGCACGGGAAACGGCTGTGCGCGTGGCCGCAGGTGCGATTGCCAAAAAATATTTAGCCTGTCATTATCATATTGAAATTCGAGGCTATTTGGCACAATTGGGTGATATTCGGTGTGAACTCAAAGATTGGTCTGCGGTCAACAACAACGCTTTTTTCTGTCCCGACCCCAGCAAAGTGGCGCAATTGGAAGCGTATATGGATGCGTTGCGCAAAGAAGGCAATTCCATCGGCGCACGGGTCAACGTGGTGGCCAACAACGTTCCCGCAGGCTTGGGCGAACCGATTTTTGACCGTTTAGATGCCGACATCGCCCACGCGCTGATGAGCATCAATGCGGTTAAAGGGGTAGAAATCGGTGCAGGTTTTGACAGCATCACCCAAAAAGGCACGCAACACCGTGATGAAATTTTGCCTGATACGGGTTTTCAATCCAACAATGCAGGCGGTATTTTGGGCGGGATTTCGTCAGGCCAGCCGATTTTAGCCAGCATCGCGCTTAAACCCACCTCCAGTTTGCGCATTCCAGCGCGCACCATCAATTTAGAAGGTGAAGCCGTGGAAGTGATTACGAAGGGCCGCCACGACCCTTGTGTGGGTATTCGCGCCACACCGATTGCTGAAGCCATGTTGGCCTTGGTGTTGATGGATCATATGCTGCGCTTTAAAGCACAAGCATACCTTTAAGCCGTTGTATTTAAAGCAAAAAAACACAATAATAGCAATAGCCGCACATTTGCCTATTGGGTAAGATTGCCCGTGGGTAACAATACGCCCTTTAATATCTTATTAAAAATCAACATCATGGCTCAAAAACTGGCTGAACTTTATAGCCCAGAATTAATCAAAAAACTGGCTTTGGCCATTGGTCAACTGCATCCGTTTGATGCGGAAGGATTTTACCAAAAAATCTTTGCTATGGATTGGCCAAACAAAGGTTTAAAGCAACGTATTCAACACGTTGCTGTGTGTTTGCACGCATTTTTGCCCGCAGATTATGCCCACAGCCTGCAAATTCTCACCGCAGTTGCACCCCCGTTCAAAAACTTTAACTATTTGTTTTTCTGTGATTTTGTTGAACGTTATGGGTTGGATGATTTTGAAGCCTCCATGCAAGCGTTGGCGGTTTTCACCCAATATGCCAGCGCGGAATTTGCCATTCGTGCCTTCATTCGTTTAGATGAAGCACGCACCATGCAACAACTTTTTCAATGGAGTCAATCAGATAACCATCATTTGCGCCGCCTGTCCAGCGAAGCGTGTCGGCCACGTTTGCCATGGGCAAGTCAACTTCAACGTTTTCGCCGCAATCCGCAACCGATTTTGCCGATTTTGACCCAATTGAAGAACGACCCCAGCCGCTATGTGCAAAAAAGCGTGGCCAACAACCTCAACGACATCAGCAAAGACCATCTACAGTGGGTGGTTGATTTGGCCCAACAGTGGCATGGACAAACGCCCATCACCGATTGGATTGTGCGCCACGCTTGCCGCACCTTATTGAAACAAGCCGAGCCGCAAACGCGGGCTTTGTTGGGTTTTTCAATATGAACGGGTACACAACACAAGGCCAAACCATTATTCGCCAAGATTTTGAATTAATGACTTAAAATCATGTCGTTCATTTTGGCGATAAAGCCCGCAGGGTCAGCCACTTTAGCCCCTTCGCTGATTAACGATTGGTCAAACAAAATGTCTGCCCAGTTGTTGAATTTAATCTCGTCGGTTTCGGCCTGAATTTTGTGAATCAAAGCGTGATCGGGGTTGAGTTCCATAATGGGTTTGCTGGCGGAAACCACTTGCCCCGCCGCTTGCAACATCCGCTCTAAATTGGCATCCATCGCACCGCTGTCGGCCACCAAACAGGCGGGCGAACGGGTCAAACGTTGCGAAACACGCACGTCTTTGACTTTATCCGCCAACGCGGTTTTGACCCGTTCAATAAAAGGTTTGAGGTCTGTGCTGATTTTTTCCGCCGCTTTTTTATCTTCTTCGCTGTCTAATTTGCCCAAATCCAGTACGCCTTTGGTCACTGATTGCAAAGGTTTGCCGTCGAATTCGTGTAAATGGCTGATCATGAATTCATCGATTTGTTCATGCAACAGAATGACTTCTATGCCTTTTTTGCGGAAAATTTCCAAATGCGGGCTGTGGCAGGCGGCATTAAAATCGTCGCTGGTGAGGTAATAGATTTTATCTTGGCCTTGTTGCATACGGCTGACATAGTCATCCAACGACACCGCAGGCGTGGTTTTGTCATCATAAGTCGATGAAAAACGTAATAATTTGGCGATTTTTTCTTTATTGCTGTAATCGTCCAAAATGCCTTCTTTCATCACCCGCCCGAAGTGCTTCCAGAAAGTGGCGTATTTTTCGGCTTCAGTTTCTGCCAATTTAGCCAACGCGCCGAGAATTTTTTTCACTGTGCCATTGCGAATGGTGTCGATTTGGCGGTTGCTTTGCAAAATTTCGCGTGACACATTCAGCGGCAAATTATTGCTGTCGATGATGCCACGCACAAAGCGCAAATACGGCGGCAACAATTGTTCGGCATCGTCCATGATAAACACCCGTTTTACATAGAGTTTTAGGCCATGGCGGTTGTTTCTGTCCCATAAATCATAGGGGGCTTTGCTGGGTATGTAGAGCAATGAAATGTATTCATTGGTGCCTTCCACGCGGTTGTGGATTTGCATCAGCGGATTTTCAAAATCGTGGGAAATGGTTTTGTAAAATTCGTGGTATTCTTCGTCGCTGATGTCGGCTTTGTTTCTCGTCCACAAGGCGGTGGTGCTGTTGACCGTTTCTTCTTCAATCGTGGTTTCGTCTTTATCATCGGTGCTGGTTTTTTGCATGACAATGGGCAACACGATGTGGTCAGAGTATTTTTTGATGATGCTGCGAATGCGGTAATTTTCCAGCAAATCTTCTTCGCTTTCACGCAAATGCAAGGTGATGGTGGTGCCGCGTGCTTCACGGTGGTAATTTTCAATCGTATAATCGCCCGTCGCTTTGGATTCCCAAATCACGCCTTTGTCTGCACTTTCACCTGCTTTGCGCGTGGTCAACATCACTTTATCGGCCACGATAAACGCAGAATAAAAACCCACGCCAAATTGACCGATTAATTGACTGTCTTTGGCTTCATCGCCTGTCAATTTGCTGAAAAAATCTTTGGTTCCTGATTTGGCAATGGTGCCGATGTTTTCCATCACTTCTTCGCGGGTCATGCCGATGCCATTGTCGCGCACCGTGATGGTTTTGCGCTCTTTATCGACATCCACCCAAATTTTTAAATTCACATCGCCTTCATACAAACCGTCATCCGCCAAGGCGATAAAACGCAATTTGTCCGCCGCATCTGACGCATTGGAAATTAATTCGCGTAAAAAAATCTCTTTATTGCTGTACAAAGAATGGATAATCAAATCCATCAATTGGCTGATTTCTGTTTTAAAACCAATGGTTTCTTTGTGCGCTTCTACCGTCATGAATTATTGCTCCTGTGTTCAATCATAACAACTGGCGACTATATAAGGCTTTACGGGCAAATTTAAAGTTTTAAGCCTCGCTGTTTTATCGCATCAGAATAAAAGTCTGCTAATATGCCCGCTTTGCAGGGTTTTTGCTTGCGTTTATTTTTTTTCTCAAACGGGGAATTCACCATGAAATTTATCAATCCGTTGCTGTTGTGTTGGCCGTTGTTGTGTTACAGCATCGCCAGCGAAAGTGCCAATAAAACTGAACCCGCCAAGCCAGAGCCAAACAAATGGCAATGGCATTATCAAATCGCCGATCAAGCGATGCAAACCGCTGTCGCTAAAAGTCATGCACCGTGGTTGCCGATCAAACAAATTTTGGAGCAAAGCATTACCCACGCGCAACAAAGCCAAAAACCGATTAAAACCACGGTCAAGTTGCCGTCATGGAATGAATTGGAACAAAGCATCGGTGCGTTGCCGCCGTTGCAGATATTGACCCAAGTATCACCACAAGGCCAAGGCATCAGTCAATTGCATATGGACGCGATACAACATTCTTTCACCGAAAAGGAGATCAAAGGGGTTTTGACCTTCAAAGGTTTGCAAGGTGAAATCGAATATGTGCAACAATTACAACAACCTAAGATTGATTTATTGCTGGCGGGTTTGGAGATAAAAACCGACCAAGCCGCGCAATTGTCATTGGATGCCGTCAAACTAAAATTGAGTTTGGATGCGGCACAAAATTGGAAATCATTGCAATTTCAACTACCTGCGATGCGTTTACTTGACAAGAAAGAAGCACTGTCGCTTAAAAATTTAACGGTTCAAGGCGAAAATCAAACCACGCCCACGGGTTTAATTTTGAGCAACAACCAAATGAATTTGGAACGTCTGGCGGTGAAAAGCACCGAAGGCGATGGCCAAATTGAGGGCATTGCGATGCAAATGCGAAGTCAATTGGCGGACAATTTAGTCAATTATGTGTTTGATATTGCAGTAAAACGGTTGTCTCTTCCTCCCAGCGTCAGTGACATCAATCAATTCAGTTATCAATCGCAGTTTTTGTTGCACAAAATTGACGGCGAAGCGTTGAAAGCGATTCAGCAAAATTGGCGCGAATTGGAAAAACAATATCAATTGGGTATGCCTGAAGAATTGCTCAGCATCAGTTTTATGGGCAAACTGGTGGAAGTGTTGCCCAAAATCTTGGCCCATTCGCCTGAATTTCACTGGAAAACCCTTAAAATCCACAGCAACCAAGGTGATTTGGTCGGCGAATTTAAATTGAAAATTGATGGCAATCAACCGCTGGATTTTGAAAATCCTGTGTTATTGCTGTCGGCATTGACCGCTCATGGGCAATTTTTTATGGATGACACTTTGCTCAAAAGTTTGGTCAAAACCCAAATGCAACACAATTTGGCCGCCGCGCCGCAAAAATTCAGCCCAGCGGAATTGGATAAGTTGATTGATGCTGAAATTGGGCATTATATTGCGGCTAATCAATTGGTTAAGGCGGGCAAACGCTATCAAACGACGCTGGCTTTTCAAGACAATGTGTTGACTGTCAATGGTCAACCTGTGGCTTTACCGCCAAGCATTGCCTTGGAGCAACAAAGCTTGACGGTTAAAAACCCTAAAAAAACGCCTTAAATCATTGTGTTATGGTGCATTACCATAGTCCAGCAATTGAAAATGGCCGTTTTTCCAACCCAAATTGACCCAATAATTTTGGCCTTGTGCTTGGATACAAGGCAAGGTCACGCTGTTATTTTGTGCGTTGTATTGAATCTCACAATGGGGGGAAAAATAATCCACGGCCAATGGTTGGGCTTGGGTCACTTGCAAGCCATTGTTCAGCGTGGCATGAAATTGTTGGTCTGCCACATTGACGCAAGGCAATTCCAATTCGCCTGTGTCTGCACGGTAATGACCTTGGCACACATCGGGGCTAAAAGGGCTGTCACGCTCAGGGGCATAAGGAGGCAATTCACATTGGTTTTCTTGCCATAAGCCGCCGCGTTTGGCACATTCTTCAAGGATTTGGCACAAGTCCACATGGCTTTCATCGCATTGAGCGGTGTCAAAATGGATGACGGCCACATCTTGGTTTAATTGAGCCAGCGCATTGGCTTTTATCGCATCTTCAGTCACTGAAAACACAAAATCATCCATAAACACGGAACGTTTGACATAGGAATTGGCTTGGGTCCACCAGTTTCCACAACTGTAGCGAAAATTTTGCATACTTTCAGGCGCAACATGGGGTACACCGCCGATCAATTCAAAACCTTTGGTGGTGTCAATTTTATACACCAACAAGCCGCTGAAAGTCATTAAATCTGGGTAATACGGGTCTGGCTCAGGTTTGGCCAGCCCTTTTTCGCAAATGGTCATCGGAATGGCCAGCAGTTTTTGGGGCGCAAAATAGTTGAAAGCCAGATGGTTGGTCACCGCTTCTGAACTTGAACCACGGGTGCCAATCACTTCTTTATGCAATAACAGCGGTTTTTTCATGTCAGAGACATCGAACAATTGCAAGCTAATCCCTTGAAATAACGAGAAATTGCCTTCATCGCTGGCATCATAGCCGATGCTGAGCAAATGTTCTGCATCCAACGGGTGGATGTAGGTGGAGAAGCCCGGAATTTTCAATTCGCCCGCAATTTTAGGGTCAGTGGGTTGCGATAAATCGAACACAAACAAGGGGTCAGTTTTTTTGAAAGTGACCACATAGGCTTTCTCGCCGACAAAGCGCGCAGAACGAATGTCTTCACCCACCGCGATGTTGTCTACTTGGCCTGTGGGTTGCAGTTCTTTGCCATTTTGTTTTAATACGGTCAACGTGCTGTGAACTTTTTCGTTGCCCAGTTGTCCCGTGGTGGTGGCGATGCGAAAATGGTCTTGGTATTCATCCATGGAAAATTGATTCAAGACCCGCCCTTTGACTTCGCCGCTGGCAACGTATTCGGTGCTGATGGGGTTGGTTTTGAGCGCAAATTTATAAAGGGTGGACACTTCTTTGCCTGTTTCCCAATGGTTGTCATGGGGCGCGCTTAAATACAACGCTGAATCAGACGCATAAATCGCCCCTGATTTGCCATACAAGCTGGTGGTTTGTAAAGCATCGCTTTGGTTTAAATCCAAACTGACCAAAGCAATGAACTGTTGGCTGTCATCGGTGGGTGCGCGATAGGCTTGTTCGCAATCAACCAGCGTTTGATTTTGTTGGCGGCTGTGGTCATAAACATGGGGCAATAAATCATCGTTGCCAACGGCTTTAATCACGGCTTCATTTTTGGCGGTCAATTCATCAAACAAGCTTTCTATTTTGCCGCTGGATAAGGTTTCTTTGCCATCGCAATGAGGTTGCAATTGGGAGTCATCGGGCCAATATTGCAAGCCTTTGATTTCTAATTTAGGGAACACCACCGCTGAATACACTGCGTTATCAACGCGGCGTGCATTCAAATAACTGCCTGAAAAAGTCCACTGTTGCATCACCTGCGGTTTATTGACATCGCTGATGTCGAGCAAGGTCATTTTCAGCGGTAAGCCATCGCCGTTGAATGCGCAATCATAGCCATAAGTGCATTCTTGCGGTTGATAAACGGGCATAAACGCCAGTCGTTTATCATCTTGATTTTGGGCTTGCACATCCAGCGATGAATAAATCAGCACTTTATTTTGATAAACAAACATTTTTTTTGCTTGGCCTTCGATGTCCAATTGTGCAATTTCACGCGCTTCTGACACAGGCCACGCTTGGACGATGCGAAATTTATTTTTGGCCAGAACATAAATGTATTTGCCATCGTTTTGGATGAAATCGGCTTCAGCCACACCCGCCACTTGGTTGTTGGTGTCCGAATATTCGCTGGCTTGGTCATCACCGCCTTGGGTGCTGGTTTCAGCGGCGGGGGCGGGGGTAATGGCAGTCACCACCATGTCTTTATTCAACATCACATCATCATAATAGCGGTAACGGCAAACACCCCAGCGCAATGCGTCTTGTTTGTTTTGCGCCATTTGTTGTTGCATCGCTTTCAGTTGTGCCGCTTTGACTTCAGCCAACAACGCATCGCATTGCATGGGTTGCAAGGTGTCCGCAGAGCTGTGGCAAGCAAACAACAACAGCCCGCAATAAATCAGTTTTTTGCTCAGCAAATTCATAAGTCACCTCGTTAAGTGTGTAGCTACGGGGGCATTGACGTGTCCGATCAAGGCTTTTGTCGAGAAAAACCTAAGCTGTCAATGTTATACTGAACGCTTTTAAATGCTTTGTACCATGTCAATATGATGATGTCTGTTCTTTTTGTTTGTTTAATGGGTCTGTTCAGTTATTCGGAGGCTGCGACCCGTTTTAGCGTCGATGATTTAAGCAAGGATAATCAACAATCCGAAGTGTTGGCCATCTTGGGTGCAGCGGGGTTGACAGCGAGCATCGAAGGCGCGTTTCATCCTATGGCCGAAGGTATAGAATCGTTGCGCATTTATCGCTATACCAATGGCAAAAGCCACGAAGAAATTTTACTGCGGAAAAACGATGATAACAAAGCTTTAATCTTGAGCCAAAGCTTATCAGTCAATACTTCAACGATTAAAGTCACTTTCAATTCAAGCATTAAAAAAACCCGTGCGCAACCGATTGTGGTGCAAATTTTTCCGATTTCACCGTTGGAGCGGTTAAATAAAATTAAAACCCCGTTGTTGGACAATATCAATAACATTTTATCCTATGGCGCGGCGCAAGTATCCAAAAATATTGAGAAAAATGTCACGTTAATCAATGAATTGCAACAAAAACAAACCCAATCACAAAATAGCGATGTCGATTTAAGGGCTTATCGTTCACAAGTTGCCGCTGTGTTTCATGATTTATCCGTCAGTTATGCCAGTGCGCAAGACATTAAAAAACAATCCCAAGCAGGCATTGATCAAGCTTTCAAATCAATTAAAGGCCATGCCAACAGCACACAAAAAGAATTAAACCATGTGCAACAAAAAATTAACCACAGCCAAAATAAAATAACGCTTTTACAACAAGGGGATGGCGACATTGATGAAAATAAACGGCAACTGACGCTGACCGCTGAACAGCGCATTTTAAGTTCGTTGGAAATTCAACAACAAGCGTGGCAGGCGTTTTACCAAAATCAAGTGGCGATTTATCCGCTGTTGCAAGAACACGTCAAAAAAACCAATTTATTGCTTGATATATTAAGCATTTACGCCAATGTTTATCTGGAGTTCAGTTATGCGATACAATTGGGGCAAGATATTGATTCGGCATTGAAAATTTTGAATAATGTGGTTGAATTAGACACCGCCATTAATAACATGATGCAAAATATGAAAAAAATTAAAGTGATTCAACAAAAATTGGACACTTTATCGCTACAATAACCGCAATGGATTGAGAGGTTTCGCATTGATTAATATAAAGAATAAAATCATTGAATTAATGGTCATCCATCGGGATGAAAATGATGCAGAAATTGTTCTCAACAACTTACGCAAAGCACGTTTGCCGATTCGACCCAAATACATCGCGGGGTTGGAAGATTTACAAGATGCACTGAGTACCGACAAATGGGATTTGTTGTTAAGCATTCCTGCCACTAAGCAATTGAATATTATACAAATTTGTCGCACCATTGCCAAGTCAAAACAAGACATTCCTGTCGTTGTCATCAGCCCCAATATGCAAACAGCCACGGTGGAAAAATTGCTCAGCACGGGAGTCAACAGCGTGGTTCCCGATAAAAGTGCGTTGGCATTGCAACGGGTGGTCAAAAGCGAATTACGTTATTTGGCTGACAGGCGCAAGCTGGCAGAATTGAAGCGTTTATACGCTGAAGCATGTACGTTGAATAAACAATTGCTGGCCACCTCACGCGATGCCATCGCCTATGTTCACAGCGGTATGCACATTTATGCCAACCCATCTTATATGGAATTGTTTGGTTACCGCGACATCGACAGCTTGCTGGAGCAACCCATGCTCAATTTAATTGCGCCCAAGCAACAAGCGAAATTCAAAGAATTCATGCGCAATTTCGATGAAGACAGCACGCCTTTTGATAATCAAGAAATTCAAACCATTGGCATGACCAGCAAGCACAAACCATTAAAACTCAAATTAGAACTGTGCAATGCCAATTACGATGAAGAACGTTGTTTGCAAATCATCATCCGTACCCAAGACACCGCTGAATATGAACACAAAATCAAAGAAATGGCGCGTTTAGACCAATTAACAGGTTTGTTCAATCGCCACTATTTCATTGAATTATTAGAAAAATCTTTATCTGACCAAACCTTATCCAACACCGAACAAGAAAACCATAAACGTTCAGCGGTGTTGTTTATCAGTTTGGATAAACTTGAGACGGTGCGCGCCCAATTTCAATTGGCCGTATTGCATATTGATGAGCTGACCAAAAAAGTGGCCGAAGTGTTGAAAAACCATCTCAGTGAAGGCATCTTGGCGCGCTTTGGCGAAGGGGCTTTTATGCTGTTGCTCAAAGAAAAAAACAAAGATTACGCGCTGGAAGTGGCTACTGATTTGTGTGTTGGGGTTAAAAATGCCTTGTTGGAAGTGGCGGAGCGTTCAGTGCTTGTGACCATCAGCATCGGCATTGCTCATGTGTTGGCGGGCGATGCCAGCAGTGTTCTCGCCAATGCCAAAGAAGCTTGTCAAGAAGCTGAAAACCAAGGCGGCAATACCATTTATGTTTATAAACCCAAACTAGAAGCCCACGATAGCCGCGTTGATCGCCTCAATAAATTGGCTAAAATGATTGAACCGTCCATGGAAGAAGGCAGAATTTTCTTGGTTTTTCAAGCGATTGTCAATTTACAAGGCAGCGCAGACGAAATTTATGATGTTTATTTGCGCATGGTTGATGAAAAAGGCAATCAAATTTCGACATGGGATTTATTCACCGCCGCAGAAAAAACAGGACAAAATTCACGTTTAGATTGTTGGGTGGTCAATGAAGTGGCGCGTTTGGTGTTGATGCGGCTGAAACAAGGACAAAAAGTCCAATTTTTCATTCGCTTATCTGACCATGCGATTGAAGATATTGAATTATTACGAACCGTTCGCCAATTGATGACCAAAGCACCCGTTTTGGCGCAATATATGATTTTTCAAATCAATGAACCCAGTGCATTGGGCAATCTACAAAAACACACGCCCGCCTTTTTAGGGCAACTGAAAAAATTCAGTTGTCGCACGGCGTTAGAGCATTTTGGCAGCACGGTGCAACCCGATGCCGTATTGGAAAAATTGCCCGTCGATTTTGTCAAAATTGATGGCAATTTCACCAAAAACTTGGGCAACAACAGCAATAATCAAGCGATGATTCAAAAACTGGTGGCCTTAACCCACCGCATGAACCGCCAAATCATTGCCGAAGGCATTGAAGATGCCGACAGCTTGGGCTTTTTATGGCAAAACGCAGTGGATTTTGCCCAAGGTCATTATTTGCAAATGCCCAGCAAAGAATTGAATTATGACTTTAATAACTGACATAAAAAAAGGGTTGTAAATCACAACCCTTTAAAATTCTTAAAAAATTATTGCTTAAGCAGCTTCAACATTTTCAGCTTGCGGCCCTTTGTTGCCCTGAATAATGTTCATGGTTACTTTTTGTCCTTCATGCAATGTTTTACGACCTGCGCCACTGATGGCACTGTAGTGGACGAACACATCTTTGCCACCTATATGTTCAATGAATCCAAAACCTTTTTCATCATTAAACCACTTAACAATACCTTCGACTCTATTTGACATATTACTTACTCTATAACTTAAAAATACCACACACTGCATGTGTGTTAAAACAATTGGTAAAACTTACCAATAACACAAGGTTATCATGAAAAATTCATTGCATGTAACGTTCACTATTCTATGCGTTTATTATCAAATAAGCAAATGAAAAATGAAAAATAATACTGATGAACTCAAAACAAAGTTGCGTTCAATTGATAGCTGGATTATCGTAACGCTTTTGTTTTCATTTTAGGCCAAGCAAGATGAAATTAAGCCACACCCTGCTGACCAGTTTATTGGGTTTTTATGCCTTAAACTGCCAAGCCATTGATTACCAAATTAATTTAACCATAAGCCCCGAAAAATCCCAATTGACCGCCGTGGCCCACATCAGCGCGCCCAATCTTGACGACATCACCTTGGATTTAACCGATTTAACCGCAGTCCAGATTGCAGGCAAACCCCTATTATCTGATCACATCAAAGTGGCCTTGCCCGTTGAAATTCACTATCAAATCAATAACAAAGATTTAATCAACCCGACAAACGTGGTGTTATTGGACAACTGGTATCCACAGCCACAAGGTTTGGCACACTATCAATTAACCGCCAACTTACCCGCTGATTTTAAAGCAATTTCTGAAGCCGATAACAGCACAGTTCAAGCACAAAACCAACGCAAAACCCACGTTTTCCATTTTGACCATCCGCTTGACCACCTGACCTTTATCGCCTCCAATCAATACCAAGTGGAACAGCAAAACCACAACAATATCCGCCTGCACAGTTATTTTTTGCCCGACAACGCACCCTTGGCCAAAACCTATCTGCAACGCAGCATCGACTATTTACGGCTTTATGAACAACAACTGGGCGCATACCCTTATCAACAACTGAATCTCGTCGAAACCCCACTGCCTGCGGGTTCTTCCATGCCAACCTATACTTTATTGGGCAGTAAAGTGATTCGCCTGCCGTTTATTCTGGACAACACCATTTTAGACACCTCATTGGGGCATGAAATTTTGCATCAATGGCTGGGCAACAGCGTCTACATTGACCACTCACAAGGCAACTGGGCAGAAGGCTTGACCAATTACTTGGCCGAACACTTTTTTGCCGCCCAACGACAACAAGACGCGGCCTATCGCCAACAAATCATGGCCGATTACCAAGCCTATGTCCATCAACCAATGGCGGTCAAAGACTTTCGCCAACGGCAAAACAAAGCACAAAGCGCGGTGGGCTATGGCAAAGTGGCCATGATATTTCACCAACTCAAACAACGTTACGGCGAAAAACAATTTCTCCAAACCCTGCGCCAGCTCATACAAAAAAACACAGGGAAAAAACTCAATTGGCAACAAATTCAACAACAATTTGAACAAGATACAGGCGATAATTTAAGTGGCTATTTTCAACCATGGCTCAACGGCCAAGACATCCCCAACCTACAAGCGACAGCCGTCAAAATCAACGTTCAACGCGGCCAAATCCATGCTCAATTTGAACTGCGCCAAGACAACGACACACTTTACCCCCTGTCCGTGCCGCTGACGATTCACACCGATGGCGGCATTATCCAAAAAACCTTACAAATAACCCAGAAAAAACAAACGGTTGACCTCATTTTACCCGCACGCCCCCATCACATGGTATTGGATGAAAATTATGACCTCATGCGCCAGCTCAGCCCCGCCGAAACGCCATTGAGCCTAAACCGTCTATTGGGTGATGATGCCGTACTGGCCGTGGTTGAACCTGCGCAACGTGCTGATTATCAAGCCATAATCAATGCTTTAACGCCCAACGCCACCCTTGTCAGCCCCGATAAAATCACCTTTGCCCAAATGCAAAAACACAGTTTACTGCTGTTGGGCAAAAATTCCCTTCTAAAACAACTGTTTGCCCACGAAAACCACCGTGGCCTGTGGTTACAAGTCAATGCCAACCCCTATAATGACAAAAAAATCATCGTATTAGCCCAAACTGACAGCCCCACACAAACCCAAGCCGCACAACGCAAACTCAGCCATTACGGCCCCTATCAAACCCTGCAATTTAACCAAGGCCAATTGGTGCAAAAACAAAAACCCCAACCCCAACGCGGCCTCTTAATATTTGAACAAACGCAAAACCATGTATTACAACCACAAAAAACCCAAACCATCAGCCAACTGATCAAACAACTGCAAAATCAACAAATCATCTACATCGGCGAACAACACGACCAAATGGCGCACCACCTCAACCAATTGGCCATCATCCAAGGCTTGGCCCAAACGGGAAAAAAAATCGCCGTCGCCATGGAAATGTTCCAACGCCCCTACCAAACGGCGATTGACGACTATATAAGCGGCAAAACCGATGAAGCCCAATTTCTC
Organism: Thiomargarita sp.; assembly: GCA_020726335.1. Taxonomy (GTDB): domain Bacteria; phylum Pseudomonadota; class Gammaproteobacteria; order Beggiatoales; family Beggiatoaceae; genus DYSU01. The sequence continues at coordinate 34,724 of DYSU01000023.1, forward strand.
AAACAAACACAATACTTTGACCGCTGGCGATACGATTACAACCTATACAAACCCATCATTGACCATATAAAACAACAACATATACCCCTGTTAGCCCTCAACATTGCAGGCGACATCAACCGCAAAATCGCCCACCAAGGCATCGCCGCCCTAACCCAAGCCGAACAACACCACCTGCCGCGCCAGCTTGACTTCAGCAACCGCCGCTACCAAAGCGACTTATTTGAAATCTATCAACAACATAAAAGCAAAAACCCCTTTGCCTACTTTCTCCAAGTGCAAACCGTTTGGGACGAAATCATGGCGCAAACCGTGGTTGACCACCAAAAACAACACCCCGACACCACCCTCATCGTATTGGCGGGCAACGGCCATTTACAACAACGTTACGGCATCGTCAACCGCGTACAACGCCAATTGCCCGAAGTGCGCCAACAAACCATACTCCAAGATGAAGACATCAGCCCCAACCGCGCCGACCACGTCATTTTCAGCCAACCGATTGAATTTTCAGAAGAAATCAAACTGGGCGTTTATCTTAATGAAGAAAATCAACAACTTAAAGTTAAACAAATCAACCCCCAGAGCTTGGCCGCCAAAATCGGCATCCAACAGGGCGACATCCTGTTGCAACTCAACCAACAGCCGTTGACCTCTGTGGCGGATTTAAAAGGGGCGTTATACCACCAGCCAACGGCCAAACCCCTACAAATAATGTGGAAACGCAAAAACAAAAAAATGCAAAAAACAGTGAAAATACCCTAAAAACCCTGAAAAATCAATGTGTTCGGTAGATGGCCTACTGATTCAGTCCAGTTTATCGTAACTTATTGAAAAATAAGGAAACGTTCTTGAGCAAAAAAGGCAAAAAAGCATGATTTTCTCGGTAGAAAAAAAAGGCTTGACTTTTACCAGAAAAATCAGCAGAATGCGCTTGCAGTATTCCCCACACACGTGGGGATGAACCGACGCGCAACAAACCCATTGCCGCTTCCCGAACGTATTCCCCACACACGTGGGGATGAACCGTACGGCCCGTTGTAGAGTCCCAGCGGGACTGAGTATTCCCCACACACGTGGGGATGAACCGCGCAAAACTTCCAGCCATGCTTTTGTTGAAAAGTATTCCCCACACACGTGGGGATGAACCATCTCCATCGAAGACCGAGACAGCGGCT